>NZ_JBEZHK010000018.1:0-155877 GCF_040650555.1 Streptomyces sp. NPDC048664
ACCCCCCCCCTCACCTCACCCCCCCACCCCCCGGGCCTGGGGGGCCGCCGCACACGGTGTGCGGCACCGCCCTTCGCCGTGTCCGGCGCCGCTCGCGGCGGCGCCGCGGCACACGTCAAGTCGCATGCACCCGTCGGCGGACACCCCTTGCCATCTCTTTGTCGATACGGCCACTTTCGGCCTCATATCGACAAGGGACCGCACCGACTTGATCTTCGGGTGATCGCTCGTGCGTCCGAATTGCACGGATTGTTACTCACCAAATCGTGATCATTCCCTAAAGGAGCACGAGTCTGATGCCGAAGACGACTGTGACCTTGAAAGCACGGTTCGTACCGGCTTCATCCCCTGAGCCGGCCCCGTCCCGCACCCCCAGGAGGCCTGGTGTCCGTTCTCCTCGAGCAGCCCGCAAGCCTGGTCGCCTACCGTCCGAACAAACCGACGGCGATGGTCGTCGTGGCCGATCCTCGCGTGCGTTCCACCGTCACCCGCCACCTGTGGGCGCTCGGGGTGCGCGACGTCATCGAGGCGTCGTCCATCGCCGAGGCCCGGCCGCGCGTCGGCAACCCGCGCGACATCTGCGTCGCCGACGTCCACCTCCCCGACGGCTCCGGCCTCACCCTCCTGTCCGAGACCCGCGCCGCCGGCTGGCCCAACGGGCTGGCTCTGTCCGCCGCCGACGACATCGGCGCGGTCCGCAACGCCCTGGCCGGCGGCGTGAAGGGCTATGTCGTCACCGGTACGCGCACCAACGTCGGGCTCCCCACCCGCCCCGGTGCCGCCCCCATCGGCGCCGCCGCGGCGCGCCTGCACCGCCGCCCCCCGGGTGCCCCGAGCCACCCGGGCGGCTACCGCGAGCTGTCCGGCCGCGAGGTGGAGGTGCTGCGCCTGGTGGCCGAGGGCCAGTCGAACAAGGCGATCGGCGTCTCGATGGGACTGTCGGCGCTGACGGTCAAGAGCCACCTCGCCCGCATCGCCCGCAAACTGGGCACCGGTGACCGCGCCGGCATGGTGGCGGTGGCCCTGCGGACCGGCATCATCCACTGATTCCCGATCACCACCGCTGCATCCCGATCACCCCCGCGACCTGGTCGTCCACCGTGTCCGGATCGTCCACCGCGGCCCGTTGAAGATCCCTTTCAAGCCCGTTCCCCCGAAGCCCCTCCCCCGGCGTGCGCCCCGCATGTACGGCACGTGACTGGTTTGCGACCCTTCACCGCCCGTCGACGGAACGTTCCGTCGGCGGGCGGCTTCCTTGCACAGATACCCTTGACAGGTGACCGACGCCCAAGAGACCGCAGCAGACAGCCCACTGCGAACCACCGGAGGCGCCCCTCCGGACGACGTCGAACCGGCGCCGATCCCCCTGCTGGAACCGCGAGAGGGCATTCCGCCCGTGATCACCGACGCCGACGCGCTCGCCGAGGTGATCGCGGCCTTCGGCGCGGGCTCCGGCCCTGTCGCCGTGGACGCCGAACGCGCGTCCGGCTACCGGTACGGCCAGCGCGCCTATCTGATCCAGCTGCGCCGCGAGGGTGCCGGCAGCGCGCTGATCGACCCGGTGGCCTGTCCCGATCTGTCGAAGCTGTCCGAGGCGCTCGACGGGGTCGAGTGGGTGCTGCACGCCGCCACGCAGGACCTGCCGTGCCTGCGGGAGATAGGCATGGTGCCCACCAGCCTGTTCGACACCGAGCTCGCCGGCCGCCTCGCCGGGTTCCCCCGGGTGGGGCTGGGCGCCATGGTGGAGAACGTGCTCGGCTTCGTCCTGGAGAAGGGGCACTCCGCCGTCGACTGGTCCACGCGCCCCCTGCCCGAGCCCTGGCTGCGCTACGCCGCCCTCGATGTCGAACTGCTGGTCGACCTGCGGGACGCCCTGGAGAAGGAGCTGGAGCGGCAGGGCAAGCTGGAGTGGGCCCGGCAGGAGTTCGACGCGATCGCCGCCGCACCCCCGGCCGAGCCGCGCAAGGACCCCTGGCGGCGCACGTCCGGGATGCACAAGGTGCGCCGGCGCCGCCAGATGGCCGTCGTGCGGGAGCTGTGGCAGGTCCGGGACCGGATCGCCCAGCGCCGGGACGTGTCGCCGGGCAAGGTCCTCTCCGACGCGGCGATCGTCGAGGCGGCGCTGGCCCTGCCGCCGAACGTGCACGCGCTCGCGGCGCTCGGCGGGTTCGGGAACCGGGTGGGGCGCCGGCAGCTGGAGCAGTGGCAGGCCGCGATCGACCAGGCCCGGGGACTGCCGGAGGCCGAGCTTCCGCAGCCCGGGCAGCCGGTGACCGGTCCGCCGCCGCCGCGTGCCTGGGCGGACAAGGACCCCGCCGCGGCGGCTCGACTGTCGGCCGCGCGGGCCGGGGTGTCGGCGCTGGCCGAGGAACTGAACATGCCGCAGGAGAACCTGATCTCTCCGGACACGGTGCGGCGGGTGTGCTGGGAGCCGCCGCAGCCCGGCGGCACGGACGCGGTCGCCACGGCACTCGCCGGGTACGGGGCGCGGCCGTGGCAGGTCGAGCAGATCACGCCGATCCTGGTGACGGCACTGGCCGACGAGACCTGAGCCCCCAGAACCCGACGAGCCCCTCCCGGGCCCGACCCCGGAACTCGGCACGACCACCGACTCCGGGCGCCGGGTCAGGCGCGGCGATCGGCTCCTGAGCGCCGGCCGCGGGACTCGCGGGGTCCGGCGAGCCCCCTTCCGGGCCCGACGCCCGGGACTCGGCACGACCACCAACCCCGGGCGCCAGCTCAGGCGCGACCACCGACTCCTGAGCGCCGGCCGGGAGGCTCGCGGGATCCGGCGCCTCCCTCCCGGGCCAGACACCCAGGACTCGGCACGACCATCGGCTCCGGGCGCCGGCCGCGGCGCTCGCGGGATCCGGCGAGCTTCCCCTCCCGGGCCCGACGCCCGGGGACTCGGCAGGACCACCGACCCCGGACGCGGGGGCGGGCCGCCCCCTCGGAGGCGTCCTGGCTCAGGCGCGACCGCCGGCTCCGGGTGCCGCCTCGGGCGTAGCGGCCGGCTCCTGAGCGTCGGCCGCGGGGCTCGGCGCGAGGTCGGGATGCCGTCGCGTCCACCCGAAGGGCGCGGCCGCCGACCGTGCCGGAGCCTCCCGTACCCGCCTCCGGAACACCACCGGCACAGGGCGCCGCCCGGCGGAGTCGCGGGCCTTCTCACGCCGTCCGCGCGTCCTCGCGGTGAGCGCCGGGGAGCGCTCCGCTCCGGCGCGGTGGTGTGACCTTCACCGCTTGGCCCCTCGGGACTGGGCAGCTTGGTTACCCGTAAGTAGCATGGGGCCTGAGCGCGCGCTCAGCCGCGTCGCCGCAGCAGTGCCACCCCGCACCCTGGAGGAGAGCCATCGTGCCTCGTACCGTCAGGGACGTCGTCTTCGTCGACGGCGTCCGCACCCCGTTCGGCAAGGCGGGCCCGAAGGGCATCTACCACGAGACCCGGGCCGACGACCTCGTCGTGAAGGCGATCCGGGAGCTGCTGCGCCGCAACCCGGCCCTCGACCCGAAGAAGATCGACGAGGTCGCCATCGCCGCGACCACGCAGATCGGCGACCAGGGCCTGACCCTCGGCCGTACCGCCGGCATCCTGGCCGGCCTGCCGCAGTCCGTTCCGGGCTACTCCATCGACCGCATGTGCGCCGGCGCCCTGACCGCCGTGACGTCCGTCGCCGGTTCGATCGCCTTCGGCGCCTACGACGCCGTCATCGCCGGCGGTGTCGAGCACATGGGCCGCCACCCGATGGGCGAGGGCGTGGACCCGAACCCGCGCTTCGTGAGCGAGAAGCTGGTCGACCAGTCCGCCATGTTCATGGGCATGACGGCGGAGAACCTGCACGACCGCTACCCGCACATCACCAAGCAGCGCACCGACGCGTACGCCGTGAACTCGCAGGAGAAGGCCGCCAAGGCGTACGCCAACGGCAAGATCCAGCAGGACCTGGTGCCGATCTCCGTGCGGCGCACCAGCCCCGAGGGCGGCGAGACGGGCTGGGGCCTGGTCACGGCCGACGAGCCGATGCGCCCGGGCACCACGATGGACAGCCTGGCGAACCTCAAGACGCCGTTCCGCGTCCACGGCCGGGTCACCGCCGGCAACGCGGCCGGTCTGAACGACGGCGCCACCGCCTCGATCATCGCCTCCGAGGACTTCGCCCGCGAGCACGACCTGCCGGTCAAGATGCGCCTGGTCTCCTACGCCTTCGCGGGCGTCGAGCCCGAGGTCATGGGCTACGGCCCGATCCCGGCCACGGAGAAGGCCCTCGCCCAGGCGGGGCTCAGCATCTCCGACATCGGTCTCTTCGAGATCAACGAGGCGTTCGCCATCCAGGTCCTGGCCTTCCTGGACCACTACGGCATCGCGGACGACGACGCGCGCGTCAACCAGTACGGCGGCGCCATCGCCTACGGCCACCCGCTCGCCTCCTCCGGCGTCCGTCTGATGACGCAGCTGGCCCGCCAGTTCGAGGAGCAGCCCGAGGTCCGTTACGGCCTCACCACCATGTGCGTCGGCCTCGGCATGGGCGCGACGGTCATCTGGGAGAACCCGCACTTCGAGGGGGACAAGTGAGCACCACCACCGAGCTTCTGAAGGGTGCGGCCGAGCTGTTCCCCGGCGAGGTCGTCACGCAGGCGCACGTACGCCACTTCGACCTGCCGGGCGGCGCCGGGCGCTTCGCCCTGGTCACCCTCGACAACGGCCTGGACCACACCAAGCCGACCACCTTCGGCCCCCAGTCGCTCGCGAACCTGAACACCGCGATCGACCAGGTGGAGAAGGAGGCCGCGGAGGGCTCCATCGTCGGCGCCGGCATCACCGGCAAGCCGTTCATCTTCGCGGTCGGCGCCGACCTCAAGGGCGTCGAGCTGCTCAAGGAGCACAAGGACGCGCTGGCCATCGGCAAGGGCGGCCACGAGGTCTTCAAGCGTCTGGCGAACCTGGCCGTCCCGACGTTCGCGTACTACAACGGCGCGGCGATGGGCGGCGGCGTCGAGGTCGGCCTGCACTGCACCTACCGCACGGTGTCCGCGGCCATCCCGGCGTTCTCCCTGCCCGAGGTGTTCCTCGGTCTGGTCCCCGGCTGGGGCGGCTGCGCGCTCCTGCCGAACCTGATCGGCGCCGACAAGGCCGTCTCGGTCATCATCGAGAACAGCCTGAACCAGAACAAGCAGCTCAAGGGCAAGCAGGTCCACGAACTGGGCATCGCGGACGCCCTGTTCGAGGGCGCCGACTTCCTGGAGCAGTCGCTGCTGTGGACGGCGTCCGTCCTCAAGGGCGAGATCCGGGTCGAGCGCCCGGAGATCGACCGCGGCGAGGGCTGGGACCAGGCCGTCGCGCGGGGCCGCTTCATCGCCGACGGCAAGGTGCACGGCGCGGCCCCGGCCGCCTACCGCGCGCTCGACATCATCGCCGCGGCCAAGAACGGCGACCTGCAGCAGGGCTTCGACGCCGAGGACCAGGCCCTCGCGGACCTGATCATGGGTGGCGAGCTCCGCTCCGGCATCTACGCCTTCAACCTGGTGCAGAAGCGCGGCAAGCGCCCGGCGGGCGCCCCGGACAAGAGCCTGGCCCGCCCGGTCACCAAGGTCGGCGTCGTCGGCGCCGGTCTGATGGCCTCGCAGCTGGCGCTGCTGTTCCTGCGCCGCCTGGAGGTCCCGGTCGTCCTCACGGACATCGACCAGGAGCGTGTCGACAAGGGTGTGGGCTACGTCCACGCCGAGATCGACAAGCTGCTCGGCAAGGGCCGCGTCAACCAGGACAAGGCCAACCGCCTCAAGGCGCTGGTGTCCGGCGTCCTGGACAAGGCCGAGGGCTTCGCGGACGCGGACTTCATCATCGAGGCCGTGTTCGAGGAGATGTCCGTCAAGCAGAAGGTGTTCGCCGAGGTCGAGGCCGTCGCCCCGGCACACGCGATCCTCGCCACGAACACCTCCTCCCTGTCGGTGTCGGAGATGGCGTCGAAGCTGAAGAACCCCGAGCGGGTCGTCGGCTTCCACTTCTTCAACCCCGTCGCCATCCTGCCGCTGCTGGAGATCGTCCGGGGCGAGCAGACCGACGACGCCTCGCTGGCCACCGCGTTCGGTGTCGCGAGGAAGCTGAAGAAGACGGCGGTTCTGGTCAAGGACGCCCCGGCGTTCGTCGTGAACCGCATCCTGGTCCGCTTCATGGGCGAGATCCAGAACGTCATCGACGAGGGCACCCCGGTCGCCGTGGCGGAGAAGGCGGTCGAGCCGCTCGGCCTGCCGATGTCCCCGCTGGTCCTGCTGGAGCTGGTCGGCCCCGCGATCGGTCTGCATGTCTCGGAGACCCTCAACAGGGCCTTCCCGGACCGCTTCACGGTCTCCCCGAACCTCAAGGCGGTCGTGGAGGCGGGCAAGCGCGGCTTCTACACCTACGACTCCGGCAAGCCGGAGCTGGACCCCGAGGTCGCCGCGCTGCTGAAGCAGGGCGACACCGTCCTGACGGAGGAGCAGGTCCGTGCCCGCGTCCTGGACGCGGTGGCGCAGGAGATCGGCCTGATGCTGGACGAGGGCGTCGTCGCCGAGGCGCAGGACATCGACCTGTGCCTGATCACGGGCGCCGGCTGGCCCTTCCACCTGGGCGGCGTCACGCCGTACCTGGACCGTGAGGGCGTCTCGGAGCGCGTCAACGGCAAGACGTTCCTGGAGAACGGCGTGGCGTCCGTTCCCGCGTGACGTAGCCGGACACCACGCGGAGGGCCTCGCTTCGGCGGGGCCCTCTCGCGTGTCCTCCCCCGTCCTCCCTACGCCGCTGCCGGACTCACACCGGCTGCCAGGGCGCCAGCGCCAGCCCCGGCTCGTCGTTCTGACGGGCCACCCGCAGGTCGCCGTCCGGTGTCAGGCTCGCGGCGACCACCCGTCCCCCGGCGTCCTCGGCCAGCGCGACCCGCGTTCCGCCGGGCAGGTGAGGGCCCGACTCGCTCCACCACAGGCCCGCCGACTCCTGTTCGGTGGGGCACGCGGCGAGGACCACCCGGCCGGAGTCCGAACGCTGGGCGAGGAGCACGCAGTCGTGGCCGTCGACGGCGCAGCGCGACGCCGCCACCGGTCCCGCCCCCGCGGCGCGCAGCAGCGGGACCGGGTCACCGCCCGGACGCCAGGCGTGCAGCATGCCCTCGGGGTCCGCGAAGAACAGGGTGGTGTGCTCCTTGGACGTGGTCAGCACCGTCAGCGTGCCCGGCGCCACCCGCACCTCGATCGCCTCGCACAGGGTCGGCGCCGCGCCCGGTTTTGGCTGGTGCCAGCGCAGGATGCCCTCGGCCGTGGTGGCGTACAGCTCGACCCGGCCCGAACCGCCGGTCACCGCGGCGAGTTCCTCGTGCGCGCCCCGGCCGCCGAGGTCGTGCCAGCCGCTCCAGCCGCCGCGCTCCTTCTGGGCGACCATGCCGACGCCGCCGCCCCGGGCGCGGACGAAGATGTGGGCGCGGCCATCGGCGTCCACGGCCACCGCCGGAGGCCCGGTGCGGTCGCCCGTCCCGTCCGGGTGGCCGACGGGGTGCCAGTCCAGGGCGAAGAGGCGGGGCCGGAAGTGGGTGGAGTGCACCAGGCAGGACTCACCCGGCGCGGTGGGCCGCCAGGCGGCCAGGTGGGCGTAGCCGTCGGGGCCCTGTCCGATCGCGGGGCCGGGGTGCAGGCGCTGGTCGCCGCCCATCCGCCGGGGCTGCTCCCAGGAACCGCCGGGCCGGCTCTCCGCGCGGCACAGGAGGGCGTCGCCCGCCGGCATGTAGACGCTGAGGAGGCCGTCGCGCCCGCGCACGAACCAGTTGCCGTTCACCGGTCCACTGTATGCGCGGGGCCGTGCCAGGCTGGGTGCATGTCGCAGGAAGAGGACGCGCCGACGTTGCTGGTCGTGGACGCCGCGAACGTGGTCGGATCGGTGCCGGACGGCTGGTGGCGGGATCGCAGGGGCGCCGCGGAACGGCTGCGGGACCGGCTGGCGCGGTGCGCCGAGGACGGGGTGCCGGGGTGTCCCGGGCCGGTGGAGACGGTGCTCGTGGTGGAGGGCGCGGCGCGGGGGGTGTCCTCCGTACGGGGGGTGCGGGTGGAGTCGGCACGCGGGAGCGGGGACGACCGGGTGGTCGAGCTGGTCGCGGAGGCGGTGGGACGGCGGGTGCTGGTGGTGACGGCGGACCGCGAGCTGCGGGAGCGGGTACGGGCGCTGGGGGCGGAGGTCACGGGCCCTCGCACCGTGCGGTGACGCCCTCCTGACCGTCCTGTCGCCGACGGCTCCGGCACACGGCTCCCGAGACTCCGACACCGTCCACGGGCCCGTCGCGCGGTTCCCCGCGCCCCTGGCACCCGGCCCCTGGGCGCGCGCTGCCATCCGCAGCGCGCGTCACGGCACTCCGCGCGGCTCCCGCGCGCCCCTGCCCCTCGGCCCCTGAGCGTGCGACGCCGTCCACGGGCCCGTCGCGGCGCCTCACGGGCTCCGCCGCGCCTAGGACTTGTTGCGGGTCGCCAGGCGGCTGTGGCGGCGGCCGTAGCAGCAGTACAGGATGACGCCCAGGGCGAGCCACACCACGAACCGCAGCCATGTCTCCGTCGGCAGGTTGAGCATCAGCCACAGCGAGGCGCACACCGACAGCGCCGGAATCACCGGCACGAGCGGCGTCCGGAAGGACCGCGGCAGATCCGGCCGCGTCCGCCGCAGGATCACGACACCGATCGCGACGACCACGAAGGCGAACAGCGTGCCGATGTTCACCAGTTCGGCCAGCTCGCTCAGGCTCGTGAAGCCCGCGATGACGGCGATGACCCCGCCCAGCAGCACGGTCGGCCGGTGCGGGGTCTTGAACCGGGGGTGGACATGGGAGAAGAAGCGGGGCAGCAGTCCGTCCCGGCTCATCGCGAAGAAGATCCGGGTCTGCCCGAGCAGCAGGATCATGCACACGGTCGTCAGCCCGACCGCCGCGCCGAAGCTGATCACCCCGGCGAACCAGGGATGCCCGAGGGCCTTGAAGGCGTCGGCGAGCGGCGCGTCCACGGACAGCTTCGAGTAGCGCTCCATCCCGGTGACCACGATCGACACCGCCACGTACAGCACCGTGCAGACGACCAGCGATCCGATGATGCCGCGCGGCATGTCGCGCTGCGGGTTCTTGGTCTCCTCCGCCGTCGTCGCGACGATGTCGAAGCCGATGAAGGCGAAGAAGACCACGGACGCCGCGGTGAAGATGCCGAGCACGCCGAAGCTCGACGGGGTGAAGCCGAACATCAGCTGGATCAGCGGAGCCTTGAGCGAGCCCGCCGCGGCCACCGGCTGCGACGGGGGGACGAACGGCGAGTAGTTGGCACCGCTGACGAAGAAGGCACCCCCGATGATCACGATCAGCACCACGGTCACCTTGACGGCGACGACGACCTGGGTGACCCGGGCGGAGAGTTTGACGCCCACGACGAGGACGGCGGTGAGCACGAGGACCAGCGCCGCGGCGAGGATGTCGAAGCCGAATCCGTGCGCCCCGTCCCGGCTGCCGAGGTAGTCCGGCAGGTGCCAGCCCGCGTTGTCCAGCAGGGAGCGGATGTAGCCCGACCAGCCGACGGCCACCACCGCCGTGCCGAGCGCGAACTCCAGGACCAGGTCCCAGCCGATGATCCAGGCGGGCAGTTCGCCGAGGGTGGCGTACGAGAAGGTGTACGCGCTTCCGGCGACCGGGACCGTCGAGGCGAACTCCGCGTAGCAGAGCGCGGCGAGCGCGCACACGACGCCGGCGATCACGAACGACAGGGAGACGGCCGGGCCCGCGTTCTCCTTGGCCACCTTGCCGGTCAGGACGAAGATGCCGGTGCCGATGATGACACCGACACCGAACACGGTCAGGTCGAGGGCCGAGAGGGTCTTCTTGAGCGCGTGCTCCGGTTCCTCGGTGTCCCGGATCGACTGCTCGACGTTCTTCGTCCGGAAGAGAGTCCTGCTCACGGCGTACCTCCCACGGCCGTCGCCCCGACATTATCGGGAGGGGGTGCACAACGTGTTCCCCGCCGGGTGTGGATTCACGCAAATGGGCCGGTTCCCCCACCGTAAAGATGGAGAAACCGGCCCAAGAGGGACCATTCGGCCCCGTCAGTCGCGTGCGGAGTCCACCGGGTCCGCGGTCTGCGCGGCGTCCGCGCGGTCGAACCGCCCGTCGAGCCTGGCGACGAGCCCGGTGACCTGGCGGGCGATGTCCGGCGCGGTCAGGCCGATCTCGGCCATGACCTCCTTGCGCTGGGCGTGGTCGAGGAAGCGCGGCGGGATGCCGAAGTCCCGCAGCGGCACGTCGACGCCCGCGTCCCGCAGCGCCTGCGCGATAGCCGAGCCGACACCGCCGACGCGGGAGTTGTCCTCCACGGTGACGACCACCCGGTGCCGGGCGGCGAGCGGGGCGAGCGCCTCGTCCACCGGCTTGACCCAGCGGGGGTCCACGACGGTGGTGGAGATGCCCTGCTTGTCGAGCAGGTCCGCGATCTCCAGGCACATGGGCGCGAGCGCGCCGACGGAGACCAGCAGCACGTCCGGGACCGGGGCGTCCGCCCTGCGCAGGACGTCCATGCCGCCGACCGTGGCGACCGCGGGCACGGCGGGTCCGACGACGCCCTTGGAGTAGCGCAGCACGGTCGGGGCGTCGTCCACCTCGACGGCCTCGCGCAGCTGGGCGCGCAGCTGCTCGGCGTCGCGCGGGGCGGCGATCCTGAGGCCCGGCACGATCTGGAGCATCGACATGTCCCACATGCCGTTGTGCGAGGCGCCGTCGTCGCCGGTGACGCCGGCCCGGTCGAGCACGAAGGTCACGCCGCACCGGTGCAGGGCGACGTCCATGAGGACCTGGTCGAAGGCGCGGTTGAGGAACGTCGCGTACACCGCGAACACGGGGTGCAGGCCGCCGGTCGCCAGGCCCGCGGCGGAGACCGCGGCGTGCTGCTCGGCGATGCCGACGTCGTAGATCCGGTTCGGGAAGGCGTCCGCGAACTTCTTCAGACCCACGGGGTGCAGCATCGCCGCGGTGATGGCGACGATGTCCTCGCGCTCCCGGCCGAGCTTGACCATCTCGTCGCCGAAGACGGAGGTCCAGCTCGCGGCGGCGGCCTTGATGGGCAGGCCGGTGTCGGGGTGGATCGGGCCGATGCCGTGGAAGCGGTCGGCCTCGTCCTGCTCGGCGGGCTTGTAGCCGCGGCCCTTCTCGGTGAGGCAGTGCACGATGACCGGGCCGCCGAACCGCTTGGCGCGGGCCAGGGCGGACTCCAGGGCCTCGATGTCGTGTCCGTCGATCGGGCCGACGTACTTCAGGCCCAGGTCCTCGAACATGCCCTGCGGGGCGATGAAGTCCTTCAGGCCCTTCTTGGCGCCGTGCAGGGTCTCGTAGAGCGGCCTGCCGACGACGGGCGTGCGCTCCAGCACCTCCCGGGTGCGGGCCAGGAACTTCTCGTAGCCGTCCGTGGTGCGCAGGGTGGCCAGGTGGTTGGCGAGGCCGCCGATGGTGGGAGAGTACGAGCGCTCGTTGTCGTTGACGACGATGACCAGCGGGCGGTCCTTGGCGTCGGCGATGTTGTTGAGCGCCTCCCAGGCCATGCCGCCGGTGAGGGCGCCGTCGCCGATGACGGCGACCACGTGGCTGTCGTTCTCCAGCAGCTCGTTGGCCTTGGCGAGGCCGTCGGCCCAGCCGAGGACCGTGGAGGCGTGCGAGTTCTCGATGACGTCGTGCGCGGACTCGGCGCGCGAGGGGTAGCCGGACAGGCCGCCCTTGGAGCGCAGCCCGGAGAAGTCCTGACGGCCGGTGAGCAGCTTGTGGACGTAGGACTGGTGGCCCGTGTCGAAGAGGACCTTGTCCTTGGGAGAGTCGAAGACGCGGTGCAGGGCGATGGTGAGCTCGACCACGCCGAGGTTGGGCCCGAGGTGGCCGCCGGTCTTGGAAACAGCCCCGACGAGGAAGGTCCGGATCTCCTCGGCCAGCTGGTCCAGCTGCTCCAGGCTGAGCCGGTCCAGATCGCGCGGTCCCGTGATGCGGGTCAGCAGCGGCACCCGTGCCTCCTTGCGTTGAGCTGTGTCGAGCTTGCCGGGCCAGTCGAGTCTAATGTTCCGTCGCTACGGATCTTGTGCGGCCCACGACATGACCGCGCCCGGCACCGCAGGGCGGCACCGGGCGCGGGTCGGGACGAGGGGCCGGAGCACCCCGGACGGGCGCTCCGGCAGGGGCGCGGGCTGCTTGGCCCGCGGCCCCGGCGCGAGCGTTACGCCCGCCCCGCCGTCTTCTGCGTCTTGCGGGTGACCGAGTCGATCACCACGGTGGTGAGCAGGACACCCGCGGTGATCATGTACTTCACCGGCTCGGCGATGGACTCCAGCTGGAGCCCGTACTGGATCGAGACGATCACCAGCACACCCAGCAGCGCGTTCCACGTGCGGCCCCGGCCGCCGAAGAGGCTGGTGCCGCCGATGACGGCCGCCGCGATGGCGTTCATCAGCAGGTCACCGGTGCCGGCGCTCTGGTTGGCCGAGGCGATCTTGGAGGCCAGGAACAGGCCGCCGACCGCCGCGAAGAACCCGGAGATCGCGAAGACCGAGATCCGCACGGCCGTGACGTTGATACCGGCACGGCGCGAGGCCTCGACGCTGCCGCCGAGCGCGAAGATCTTGCGGCCGTACGCCGTGCGGCGGAGCACGAAGTCCGTGAGGACCAGGAAGGCCAGGAAGATCACGGTGGCCAGCGGCAGGCCCTTGTACTGGTTGTACATGTAGGCCGCGGCGAAGGAGACCACGGCGAGCAGGACCGTCCGCAGGACCGTCTCGCTCAGCGGCCGGGACGGCACGCCGACGGCCTCACGACGGCGGTTGCCGAGGAAGGAGGTGACGAAGAACACGACGACCACGACGGCGGCCAGACCGTAGGCGGCGGCCACGTCGGAGAAGAAGTACGTGGTCAGCTGGCCGATGAAGCCGTCGCTGTTCAGGTTGATGGTTCCGTCGGAGCCCAGCACCTGGAGCATGAAGCCCAGCCAGAACAGCAGGCCCGCCAGGGTCACGGCGAAGGCGGGGGCGCCGAGGACGGCGAAGAAGAAGCCGTGCAGCGCGCCGATGGCCGCGCCCGCGAATACGGCGACGAGCACCGCCGCCCACTCGGGCCAGCCCTGGTTGACGGCGCAGACGGCCGCGAGGGCGCTGGCCGCGCCGCTGACCGAGCCGACCGACAGGTCGATCTCGCCGAGCAGCAGGACGAAGACGATGCCGACCGAGATCATGCCCGTGCCGACCATCGAGATGGTGATGTCGCTCAGGTTCTGGGCGGACAGGAAGGCCGAGTTGAGGCTCTGGAAGATGACGCAGATGGCGACCAGGCCGACCACGACCGGCAGGGAGCCGAGGTCGCCGGCGCGCATCTTGCGCTTGAACTCGCCCAGGTAGCCGGCGAAGCCCTGCTCCCGCACGAGGAGCCGGGGGTCGACCGCGGTGACCGCGGCGGCCGCGGCCTCGGGGTTCCGGGCGGCGGGGACGTCCTTGGGCGCCTCGGAGGTCTTTTCGATGCTCACTGGGAAGCCTCCCCGTTGGTGCGCGCCGCACGGCGGGTCACCGCGTTGTCGGTGGCGCCGGTGATGGCGGAGATGATCTCCTCCTGCGAGGTGGTCTTCACCTCGAAGACGCCGTTGTTGCGGCCGAGGCGGAGCACCGCGACCTTGTCCGCCACGGCCTTCACGTCGGCCATGTTGTGGCTGATGAGGATCACGGCGTGGCCGCGCTCGCGCAGCCGCTCGACCAGGTCGAGGACCTGGGCGGTCTGCTCGACGCCGAGTGCGGCGGTGGGCTCGTCCAGGATGACCAGCTTGGGCTCGCCGAGCATCGAACGGGCGATGGCCACGGTCTGGCGCTGACCGCCGGAGAGCGAGGCGATCGGGATGCGGACGCTGGGGATCCGGATCGACAGCGTGGTCAGCAACTCGCGGGCGCGCCGCTCCATCTCGACCTCGTCGAGGATGCCGCGCCTGGTCAGCTCACGGCCCAGGAACAGGTTCCCGACGACGTCGATGTTGTCGCACAGCGCGAGGTCCTGGTAGACGGTCGCGATGCCGAGGCTCTGGGCGTCGTGAGGCCTGGCGATCTGGACGGGCCTGCCTTCCCATTCGATGGCGCCCTCATCGATGGGGTGCACGCCGGCGATCGTCTTGACCAGCGTGGACTTTCCGGCGCCGTTGTCGCCGACCAGGGCGACCACCTCACCGGCGTGGACCTCAAGCTCTACGTCGGTGAGCGCCTGAACGGCACCGAACCGCTTGGAGACCCCGCGCAACGCCAGCACGGGCGTAGCGGACACGTGAACCATCTCCTTCGCCGCCTGACCCGGCGGGAGGTTGTGCAGAAGTTGGGGGATGTTCCGTCCGGCACCCCGCGAGCGAGCTTGCGGGGCTGATGAGCGCGGGGCGCCGGCGGAGCTTGTGCGCGCCTGCCCCGTACGGGGATTCAAGGACGAATCGCGGTACGGGGAAAGGGCCGCGGTCGGGCTACTTCAGGCCGGCCTTCGCGCAGGCGGCCTTGTACTGCCCGGTGCAGATCTCGTCGAGGGTGTAGATGCCCTCCTTGACGACCGTGTCCTTGATGTTGGACTTGGTCAGGGAGACGACCGGGACGAGGACCGAGGGGACCTGCTTGACGGTGGGGCTGTCGACCTTGGTCTTCGCGATCGAGTCGAGCGACTTGCCCTGCGCCAGCGCGACGGCCATCTGCGCCGCGATGTCCGCCTCCTGCGGGTAGGACTTGTAGACGCTCATGTACTGCTCGCCCGTGACGATGCGCTGGACACCCGCGAGGTCGGCGTCCTGGCCGGTCACCGGGATGTTGGTGATGCCGGCGGCCTTGAGGGCGGTGATGATGCCGCCGGCCATGCCGTCGTTGGCGGAGTAGACGCCGATGATGTTCTTGCGGCCGAGCGCCGTGATCGCCGTCTCCATGTTGGAGTTGGCGTTGTCCGGCGACCACTCCTTGGTGTCGAACTCCTTGCCGACGTTGACCTTGCCGTCGAGGACGGAGTGCGCACCGGCCTTGAACTGGGCGGCGTTGGGGTCGGTCACGGCGCCGTTCATCATGACGATCTTGCCGGACTTGGCCTTGGAGCCGAGCGCCTGGAGGAGCGCGGTGCCCTGCGTCTTGCCGACCGTGGTGTTGTCGAACGACGTGTACGCCTTGATGGGACCCTCGGCCAGGCGGTCGTACGCCACGACCGGGATGCCCTGGTCGTTGGCCTTCTTCACCGAGTTGGCGATGGCCTTGGAGTCGACGGCGTCGATGATCAGGACGTCGACCTTGTCCGTGATCATGGTGTCGACCTGCTGGGCCTGGAGGTTCGCGTCCTGCCGGGCGTTGTTGTACTCCAGCGTGGCCTTGCCGCCGGTCAGGTCCTTGATCTTCTTCTCGATCAGGGGCTTGTCGAACTTCTCGTACCGGGCGGTCTTGTTCTCCGGAAGGAGCAGACCCACCTTGATGTTGTCGCCCTTCTTGGCACCCGAGGACGGGGAAGAGCTGCCGTTCGACTGCTTGGCGCTGCCACAGGCGGCCAGCGAGACGGCCATGGCACCAGCAGCAACGGCGAAGGCCGCACGACGCATACGCGTGTTCACTTCAGAAACCTCCCTGACGAGGCCGCGTCGTTGCGGCCGAGGTGGCTGGAAGTCAACTCGGCCACACGTGCGACGTCAAGAAGTAAATCCTTAACGAGATGGCAACGGTGCCATCCGTTCTCTAAGTGAAGGCAGGAGTGGCGGACGGGAGACTTCCCTCCAAAAGGGTCGAATCACCCATCTCACTGAGGGCGAGAGCCAGCGCCCCGAGCACCTCCGCACGGCCTCCGAGCGCCCCCGGGAGGACCGACAACTGGCGGGCCGCGCTGGGGATGGCGTACCGGCCCACGGACTCCCTGATGGGCCCGAGGACCAGCTCACCGGCCTCGGCGAGGTCGCCGCCGAGGACGACACGGCTGGGGTTGAGCAGATTGCAGAGGTTGGCCACGCCGCTGCCGATGTGCCGGCCGACGTCGGCGATCACCCGGCGGCAGCCCGGGTCGCCGTCCCGCGCCAGCTTGACCACGCCCTCCATCGTCAGGTCGGCTCCGTGACCGGGCTGGAGCAGCGGCAGGACGTAGCGCGCCGCCGTGAACGTCTCCAGGCAGCCGCGGTTGCCGCAGCGGCACACGGGGCCCGACTCGTCGAGGGTGATGTGCCCGATCTCCCCGGCCGTCCCGCCCGGGCCCCGGTAGATCTTGCCCTCTATCACCAGACCGGCGCCGACACCGCTCGCGACCTTGATGTACGCGAGGTCCCGCACTCCCCTGCCGCTGCCCCAGACCAGCTCGCCGAGGGCGCCGAGGTTGGCGTCGTTGTCCACGGAGACCGGCACGCCGAGCCGCCCCCGCAGCTCCTCGGCGGGCTTGGCCCCGGTCCAGCCCGGGAGGATCGCGGTGGACCCCAGCGTGCCCGACTCGACGTCGATCGGGCCGGGCACGCCCAGGCCCACCCCGGCGATCTTGGAACGGTCCACGCCGGTCGCCTCGATCAGCCTGCTGACCAGGCGTTCCGCCCGGTCGAAGCCCTGCGCGGCGGAGGAGTCCACATCCAGCGGCTCGGCCTCCTCGGCGAGGACCTGGTGGGCGAGGTTGCCGACCGCTACCCGCAGATGCGTGTGCCCGAAGTCGACGCCGATCACGATCCCGGCGTCGCCGCTCAGCGAGACGCTGCGAGCCCTGCGGCCACCCGCCGACGTGGGCGTGACCTCGACGGTTCCGCCGTCCTTCAGCTCCCGAACGATGTTGGAGACCGTCGCCGCGGACAGGCCCGTCGTCCTCGCGATCTCCGCCTGGGTGAGGGATCCGGCCAGCCGCACGGCGCGTACGACCCGCTCCAGGTTGGCTCGGTGCAGCGACGACTGCGACCCTGGAGTCTCCACGACGACCTCCTGAGCACGGGACCGCCTCGATGAGGCCCCGCCTATGTCCAACAAGTGAACTCTAAGCTGAGCCGTTCGGGTCGCCTCCCGTCAAGAGGTTGAGCCGCATCCAGGGCCCCAGGCGCACATCTGTACGAGACGGACACATCCGTTCCGTAGCTTCCGGTTCCGCCGCCGCGGGCGGCTCAGGACGAACCGGTTCGCGGTCCGGTTCGCATCACACCGAGACTTTGGTCACTTCAGTGCCCCCGCGGTCAGTCCCGACACCACCTGCCGCTGGAAGACGACGTACGCCGCGAGCACCGGGAGCATCGCCATCACCAGTCCCGCGAAGAGCCCGGACCAGTCGCCCTTGTAGCCCTGGCTGGCGGCGAGCTGCACCAGGCCCTGGGTCAGGACGTGCTTGTCGGGGTCGGTGTTCAGGACCGTCGGCAGCATGTACTGGTTCCACTGGCCGAGGAAGTTGAAGATCCCCACGCTGATCAGCCCCGGCTTCGCCATCGGCAGCATGATCTGGAAGAACGTGCGGGTGTGCGAGGCCCCGTCCATGAAGGCGGCCTCCGCCACCGAGGTCGGCAGCGTGCGGAAGAACGCCGTCAGGAAGAACACCGTGAACGGCAGCGAGTAGGCGATGTAGACCAGGATCAGACCGTGGATGGTGTTCAGCAGCCCCATGTTGTTCACCACGTAGAACAGCGGGACCAGCGCCAGCATGATCGGGAAGCTCATGCCGCCGACGAACAGGTAGTAGATGAACCGGTTGCCGGGGAACTCGAAGCGCGCCAGCACGTAGGCCGCCATCGAGCCCAGCACCAGCGTGCCGACGAGCGAGCCGCCGACCACCAGGACGGTGTTCAGGAAGTAGCCGCTCATGTTGGCGTCGGTCCAGGCCCGCGCCCAGTTGTCGAAGTGGAGCCGGTCCGGCAGCGCCCAGGGCGAGCTGAAGATCGCGTTGTCGTCCTTGAAGGACGTCATCACGGCCCACAGCAGCGGCAGGACGACCATGAACGCCCACAGGACGAGGATGCCGTGCGAGAAGGCGTTGAGGACGGCGCCCTCCCGCTCCTTGCGGGGCGGCCGCCCGGCCGGGGCCCCGGTCCCGGGGGCGGGCGCGGGGGCGCCGGACTCGGCCGGGACCGGAGCGGGGGTTTCGGTCGTCTTCATGAGGGGATCTCCAGCCGCACGGTCAGAGCTTTCGCCGGGTGATCGGATCCGCGTCGCACGCGTCGCACGCTCAGAACTCCAGTCGCTCGCGCCGGCCCAGCCGCATCACGACCGCCGCGAACAGCAGCGTCACGACGAGCAGGGCGACCCCGATCGTGGTCGCGTACGCGGCCTGACCGTCGCGGAACGCCTTCTGGTAGACGTAGAGCACCATGACGGTGGTCGAGTAGTCGGGACCGCCCGGTCCCGTCGTCATGATCTGTACGACCGCGAACGACTCGGCACCGAGCGCCAGGATGCCCATGTACACCCAGCCGGACTGCACGGTGTCCCACAGCAGGGGCAGGGTGATACGGAAGAACGTCGTGGCGCGGCCCGCCCCGTCCAGCAGAGCCGCCTCGTAGAGGTCGGCCGGGATGGAGGCCATTCCGGCGGAGAAGAGAACCACGAAGAAGCCGACCGTCGACCAGACGAGGACCGCCATCACACACCACAGCGCCAGGCTCGGGTCCCCGAGCCACAGCGGCTGGACGCTGTCGAGGCCGATGCCGCGCAGCAGCGAGTTGATGGCGCCGCTGTCCGGGTTGTACGCGAAAGCGAACAGCAACGCGACGATCGCGATCGACAGCACCTGCGGGAAGAAGTAGACGATCTTGTAGAAGGACGAGCCGCGCACACCGGTGATGACCGCCCCGCCCCTCCGGCGCCGGCCGCCCACGTTGATCATGAACGAGAAGAACAGCGCGAGGCTGATCGTCACCAGCGGCAGCAGCAGCGCGAACAGCAGGCTGTGCTTCAGCGAGGTCCAGAAGATGTCGTCGTGGAACATCCTCGTGTAGTTGTCGAAGCCCACCATCTTGAAGTCGGGGCTCAGGCCGGTCCAGTCCGTGAAGGAGTAGTAGATGGACTGGACGAACGGCCACACGACGAACAGCGCGTACAGCGCCAGGGGCACCACAAGGAACCCCGCGATGAACCGGTACTTGCCATGGTGCATTGCTACCGCCCCGATCTCGCCACTGCCGCCGGCTCAGGAGGTGCGGCCGCGGGCCCCCGAGCGGGCCGGCGGCCGGTGCCTGTGACGGACCCTCACTGGTGCTTGTAGTGCTTGATCGACGAGTCCTTCGCGGCCTCGTCGGCGAATCCCTGGATCTTGGCGATGGCCTCGGCCGGGGTGAGGCGTCCGGCCATCATCTCGCCGAGGCCGGCCACGCCGATCTTCTCCTTCTGCAGCTGCACGTACCAGTCCTGAAGCCGCGGGTTCAGGACGTTGGCGCCCGCCTTCTCCAGCGCCGCCACGCCGGAGGTGAGCCCGGGGGTGAGGCTGATGCCCGTGGTGCCGCCGTTGAACGCCGTCAGCGACTTGACCTTGGCGGTGAAGTTCTTCGAGGACGCCTCGCCGAGCATGATGCGCAGCTGCTCCATGCCGCCCTCGGGGTTCGCCGCCTTGGCCGGGACGACGAAGGGTTCGCCGCCGGAGGCCCAGAGGGTGCCGAAGGGCATCTTGTCGGAGGAGTCGATGCCCGTGGGGGCGGAGACGGCGAGGTCGAAGTCGGCGGGGATGACGTTCGCGGACTCGTTCTCCACCCAGGAGCCGTTCGGGATGAACAGCGCCTTGCCCTTGGCCCAGGCGGTCTGCGACTGGATGTGGTCCAGGCCCGGGGTGCCCCTGAGGATGTAGCCCTTCTTGTAGAGCTCGTAGTACGCCTCGAAGCAGGCCTTGACGGCCGGGTGCTTCCAGGCGTTCGGCTCCAGGTTGTCGATGGCGTCGAGCACCTCGCGGCCGCCGACCTTGCCGATCATCGGGTACAGGGAGAAGGGGAGGTAGTACGGGTACTTGCCCGCGTACGTCCAGCCCGCGATGCCCTTCTTCTTGGCCTTCTCGCACACCTGGAGCATCTCGTCCCAGGTCTCGGGGTACTGCGCGTCGAGCGACGCGAGGAGCTTGTGCGAGTACCAGACGCCGTAGACCGTGTAGGCGTAGTACATGATCCATACGGGGTCGCCGTCGAACTGCCCCATCTCCACGATGCCCGGGCGCAGCGTGTCGCGGACCTTCTTCGTGGGGTCGTCGATCGAGGGGGCGTCGAGCAGCGGAGTGAGGTCCGCGAGCTGCTTCTTGCCGACCAGGACGCCCATGTCCATCTGCTCCGCGCCGGAGTTGTCGATGAGGTCCGGCGGGTTGCCCTGGTTGAAGCGGGGCTGGAGGGTGGACTGGATCTTCTGCGTGGCGGAGAACTTGACCTTCGCCTTGGGGAAGTCCTTCTGGTAGATCCTGACCGCGTCCTCGGCGTACTCCTTTCCGAAGCCGCCGTCGAAGAGCACGAACTCCATCTGCGCGCTCTCGCCCACGCCCAGGGGGTTCTGCTTGGTCTTCTTACCGGTCTTGGCCTTGTCGTTCCCGCCGCTCGAACTGCTCGCGCAGGCGGACAGAAAACTCATCGTGGGAACGGAGACCAGACCGAGCGCGGCGGACCGCTTGATCAGATCACGGCGGCCCGTGCCCTGGGGGTGTGCGTGCTCTCCGGAAGTAGAACCCATGCTCAAGTCCTCGCCTTCTTAAGGACTCAGGCGGTGAACCGGATCCCCCCGGCACCGCGACGATGATGAAGCTCGGGTCGTGCCAGTCGTGCCCATCCGTGACTGCCGCAAACCGGAGGGCAGCCGCTCCGGTCGCGACAGGTATAGTCCACTTCGCGCCAGGGGGGCAAGATCGAGCGCAAGGTTGGCGCCGCGCTTTTCCGAGTTGAGACCTGCTCCCGGCGGTCCATGGCAAGTCCATGCCACTTTTCTTCACTCGTCGGGGCGGTATTGGCCCTCCTCGCCCACGCGGGGGCAACCCGGGTGCTCTGGTGGTCATCTACCAGTGCGAAGGCGACGATGGGGGCGAGGGCAGGCTGTGCAGGGATCCGGCGCGAACGGTGGCCGTGGCAGGACCACCGCCGCATCCTGGTGGTCTGCCGCGACGGCGAACCTCTTCATCGGCCTGGGCGCCATACTCCCCGGCGTGTGCGTGCGCTGGCTGCTGACGCGGTACGCGCTGCTCCCCTGCTCCGCGGGGTTCGGCTGCGGGCGGGACTCCGCGGACCACACGGTGGGCATGGCGCTGGGCGCGGTGCTGGGCGGTGCCTTCGTCCTCGGCATGATCCTGGTGGTGGACGTCCTCGTGCCCTGGCAGGAGGGCAGGCCGATGAACCTGTGGCTCGGGATGACGACCCTGGTCCCGGCGCCGTTCGCCATCGCCACGGCCGCCGGGTGGATCTGACCCGGGTCGGGCATGCGTGAGGGCCGCACCCCCAGGGGTGCGGCCCTCACGTGTGCTACCGGATCGCCTACTTGCGGATCAGGTTGCGCAGCACGTACTGCATGATGCCGCCGTTGCGGTAGTAGTCGGCCTCACCGGGGGTGTCGATGCGGACGACCGCGTCGAACTCCACGCCCGTGTCGGTGGTGACCTTGACCGTGCGCGGCGTGGTGCCGTTGTTCAGCTCGGTGACGCCGGCGAAGGAGAAGGTCTCCTCACCGGTCAGGCCGAGGGACTCGGCCGAGGCGCCCTCCGGGAACTGCAGCGGCAGAACGCCCATGCCGATGAGGTTCGAGCGGTGGATGCGCTCGTACGACTCGGCGATGACGGCCTTGACGCCGAGCAGCGCGGTGCCCTTGGCGGCCCAGTCGCGGGACGAACCGGAGCCGTACTCCTTGCCGGCCAGGACGACCAGCGGGATGCCCTGGTCGATGTAGTTGCGCGAGGCGTCGTAGATGAAGGCCACCGGCGCGTCGGCCTGGGTGAAGTCGCGGGTGTAGCCGCCCTCGGTGCCCGGCGCGATCTGGTTGCGCAGGCGGATGTTGGCGAACGTGCCGCGGATCATGACCTCGTGGTTGCCTCGGCGCGAGCCGTAGGAGTTGAAGTCACGACGCTCCACACCGTGCTCGGTGAGGTACGTGCCGGCCGGGGTGTCGGCCTTGATGGCACCGGCCGGGGAGATGTGGTCGGTGGTGACCGAGTCGCCCAGCTTGGCGAGCACGCGGGCACCGGCGATGTCGCCGACCGGGGACGGCTCCATCTGCATGCCCTCGAAGTACGGGGGCTTGCGCACGTAGGTCGACTCGGCGTCCCACTCGAAGGTGTTGCCGGTCGGGATCGGCAGGGACTGCCACTGGGCGTCGCCCGCGAAGACGTCCTGGTAGGACTTGTTGAACATGTCCTCGCCGATGGCGTTGGCCACGACGTCGTTGACCTCGGCCTCGGAGGGCCAGATGTCCGCGAGGAAGACCGGCTTGCCGTCCTGGTCGGTGCCCAGCGCGTCCTTGGTGATGTCCACCTTCATGGAGCCCGCCAGGGCGTAGGCGACGACCAGCGGCGGGGACGCCAGGTAGTTCATCTTGACGTCGGGGTTGATCCGGCCCTCGAAGTTGCGGTTGCCGGACAGCACCGAGGTGACCGCGAGATCGTGGTCGTTGACGGCCTTGGAGACCTCCTCCGGCAGCGGGCCGGAGTTGCCGATGCAGGTGGTGCAGCCGTAGCCGACGAGGTTGAAGCCGACCTTGTCCAGGTACGGGGTCAGGCCCGCCTTGTCGAAGTAGTCGGTGACGACCTTCGAGCCCGGGGCGAGGGTGGTCTTGACCCACGGCTTGCGGGTCAGGCCCTTCTCGACCGCCTTCTTGGCCACCAGGGCGGCGGCGACCATGACGTACGGGTTGGAGGTGTTGGTGCAGGAGGTGATGGCCGCGACCGTCACCGCACCGTGGTCGATCTCGTAGGTCGAACCGTCGGGGGCCGTGACGGTGACCGGGTTGGTCGGGACGCCGTTGGCGGCGGCCGGGGCGTCGGAGGCCGGGAAGGACTCCTTGCCCGCCTCGTCCGCGGTGTCGACGTAGTTGCGTACGTCCACCTTGAACTGCTCGGCGGCGTTCGCGAGGACGATGCGGTCCTGCGGGCGCTTCGGGCCGGCGATGGAGGGGACGACCGTGGAGAGGTCCAGCTCCAGCTTCTCGGAGAAGTCAGGCTCGGCGGCCGGGTCCAGCCACAGGCCCTGCTCCTTGGCGTACGCCTCGACGAGCGCGACCTGCTGCTCGGAGCGGCCGGTCAGGCGCAGGTAGTTGAGGGTCTCGCCGTCGATCGGGAAGATCGCGGCGGTGGAGCCGAACTCCGGCGACATGTTGCCGATGGTGGCGCGGTTGGCCAGCGAGGTGGCGGCGACGCCCTCACCGTAGAACTCGACGAACTTGCCGACCACACCGTGCTTGCGGAGCATCTCGGTGATGGTGAGCACGAGGTCGGTGGCGGTGGTGCCGGGCTTGAGCTCACCGGTGAGCTTGAAGCCGACGACGCGCGGGATGAGCATGGACACCGGCTGGCCGAGCATCGCGGCCTCGGCCTCGATGCCGCCGACGCCCCAGCCGAGGACGCCCAGGCCGTTGACCATGGTGGTGTGCGAGTCGGTGCCGACCAGGGTGTCGGGGTACGCCTGGCCGCCCCGGACCATGACCGTGCGGGCCAGGTGCTCGATGTTCACCTGGTGGACGATGCCGGTGCCGGGCGGGACCACCTTGAACTCGTCGAAGGCGGTCTGGCCCCAGCGCAGGAACTGGTAGCGCTCCTTGTTGCGGCCGTACTCCAGCTCGACGTTCTGGCCGAAGGCGTCCTTGGTGCCGAACTTGTCGGCGATGACGGAGTGGTCGATGACCAGCTCGGCCGGGGCCAGCGGGTTGATCTTGGCCGGGTCGCCGCCGAGCTCCTTCACGGCCTCGCGCATGGTCGCGAGGTCCACGACACAGGGAACGCCGGTGAAGTCCTGCATGATCACGCGGGCCGGCGTGAACTGGATCTCCTGGGACGGCTGGGCCTGGGAGTCCCAGTCGCCGAGGGCGCGGATGTGGTCGGCGGTGATGTTCGCGCCGTCCTCCGTGCGGAGCAGGTTCTCCAGCAGGACCTTGAGGCTGTACGGCAGGCGGGACGAGCCCTCCACCTTGTCCAGCCGGAAGATCTCGTACGACTCGTCGCCCACCTGCAGCGTGCTGCGGGCGTCGAAGCTGTTCGCCGACACGACAGTCTCCTTCATTGATGTACGCGTACTCACCACGATCCTGCCGCCACGGCATCTCGACCTGTCCGCTAAGGTAAGGCTAAGTTAGGTAACCCTTACCGGGGTGGCGGCTGCGGTGCTCCTCGGCAGATATCTCGATGTCGAGATAACTCTAGTACATGGGGGCCGGACCGGTCATGTCCGGCCCCGTCCGCAGGGCCGCAGCGGGGTGTGGTCAGACAGGCCCTAGCCCCTGCAGATCGCGTACACCACGATGGTGTCGTTGGTTCCGGTCGCGCTGGTCAGCTGCGACTGGAAGCCGGTGGGGGGTGAGCCGAAGGGGCGGGACCCTCCCGGGAAGGCGCTGATGCTTCCGCTGGTGGCGCTCTGGTCGTACGCACCGCCGCCCGTGACGAACGTGCCCGACGGGCAGGTGATCGAGTTGAAGGTGCCCGCCCCCTGGGGCCCGGCGAGGGAGCGGGAGACCAGGACGCTCTGCGACCCGGTGGTGCCGCTGGATCCCTGGGATCCCTGAGCGCCGGTGGCGCCCTGGAACCCCTGGAACCCCTGGAACCCCTGCGCGCCCGAGGAGCCCTGGGTGCCGATGGGGCCCTGGGTGCCGGTCCCCGCCTGCGAGCCGGTGACGCCTTGCGCTCCGGTCGAGCCCTGGGGGCCGGTGAGGCCCGGCGTCCCCTGGAAGCCCTGCGAGCCCGTGCCGCCCTGCGCGCCGTCCGCGCCTTGGAAGCCCTGGGTGCCCTGTACGCCGGTGATGCCCTGGGGGCCGGCGACTCCCTGAGAACCACTGGAACCCTGGAACTCCTGTGCTCCGGGCGAGCCTTGCGCGCCGTTCCCGCCCTGTCCGCCCGCCGACCCCTGGAAGCCCTGCGCGCCCTGGGCGCCGTTGTTGCCCTGGGCGCCCGCCGCTCCCTGCGTGCCGCTGGCGCCCTGCGCACCATTGTTGCCCTGCGCACCCGCCGAACCCTGGACCCCTTGAGCCCCCTGCGCCCCCGAACCGGTCACACCCTGCTGCCCCTGCGCACCAGTGGCGCCCTGAGTCCCCGTGGCCCCCTGCGTTCCCTGGGTCCCCTGCGTTCCCTGGGTCCCCTGGCTCCCTTGAGCGCCCTGAGTTCCCTGTGGCCCCTGCGGACCGCGCGGAGGTCTGGGCTTCCTCGGTCGGTGTTTCCCGTGGTCGTCCGGCCCGCCTGGACCCGGTCCCAGCCGACCGTGGCGTTCGTCAGTGGCGGCAAGCGCAGACGCGGGCTCGAAATCCGCGCTCAAGGCGCCCTTCGGACCGGGACCGGCGGTGGCTCTCTCGATCGAGTCGGCCACGGCCGCCGTCAGGGGGGCCACGCTCGGCAGAGCCGCGAGCGTACCTACGACCAGGAGACGACCGACGGCCTTGAGACGAGCTCTCCGAAGCGAAGCCTTCATTTCGTGGAATTCCCCATATCGTCATCTGGACAAATGCCCAGCACAAAAACCGCAGATGATGTCATCTACGGCCATTTCGCCACGAATTACCAATATCGATCCATGGAGAGCTTCGCGCGAGCAGCGCCGATCTGGGTCACACAAATGACACTCAATCGGATTGAAAATGCTAAACGTAAAGAATTACGCATTTTATGCTATTCGGGAGCTTGTGCCTCAACTCCCCCTCGCCGACCGTCACCCAGCGCCACTCACCCGAACAGACCCCCCAAGAGGCGCCATCTCATATCTGAGATAACCTCGGCCTCATGTCAGACGACTACCTCGTACGCATCGGCAAGCTCATCCGTGACGCCCGCCAGCACCGCGGCTGGACGCAGGCCCAACTCGCGGAGGCGCTCGGCACCAGCCAGAGCGCCGTCAACCGCATCGAGCGCGGCAACCAGAACCTCAGCCTTGAGATGATCGCCCGAATCGGTGAAGCTCTCGACAGCGAAATCGTGTCGCTGGGCTACGCGGGTCCCATGCACTTGCGTGTGGTCGGCGGACGTCGGCTGTCCGGCTCGATCGACGTGAAGACGAGCAAGAACGCCTGCGTGGCACTGCTGTGCGCCTCACTGCTGAACAAGGGGCGCACGGTGCTGCGCCGGGTCGCCCGTATCGAGGAGGTCTACCGCATCCTGGAGGTGCTCAACTCGATCGGGGTGCGGACCCGTTGGATCAACGACGGCGTGGATCTGGAGATCATGCCGCCCGTCGATCTGGAGATGGGCGCCATCGACGCCACGGCGGCCCGCCGTACGCGCTCCATCATCATGTTCCTCGGCCCGCTGCTGCACCGCATGGACCGCTTCATGCTGCCCTACGCGGGCGGCTGCGACCTCGGCACGCGCACCATCGAGCCGCACATGATCGCGCTGCGCCGGTTCGGCCTGGACGTCACGGCCACCGAGGGGCAGTACCACGCGGTGGTGGACCGGTCCGTCACTCCGAACCGGGCGATCGTGCTGACCGAGCGCGGCGACACCGTGACCGAGAACGCGCTGCTCGCCGCCGCCCGCCACGACGGGGTCACCGTCATCCGCAACGCCTCCTCCAACTACATGGTGCAGGACCTGTGCTTCTTCCTGGAGGCGGTCGGCGTCCAGGTCGACGGCATCGGGAGCACCACGCTGACCGTGCACGGCGTGCCGGACATCGACGTCGACGTGGACTACTCCCCCTCCGAGGACCCGGTCGAGGCGATGAGCCTGCTGGCCGCCGCGGTCGTCACCGAGTCGGAGCTGACGGTGCGCCGGGTGCCGATCGAGTTCCTGGAGATCGAGCTGGCGGTACTGGAGGAGATGGGCCTCGACCACGACCGCAGCCCCGAGTACGTGGCCGACAACTGCCGCACCCGGCTGGTGGACCTCACGGTGCGGCCCTCCAAGCTGGAGGCGCCGATCGACAAGATCCACCCCATGCCGTTCCCCGGCCTGAACATCGACAACGTCCCGTTCTTCGCGGCCATCGCCGCCGCCGCGCAGGGCAAGACGCTGATCCACGACTGGGTGTACGACAACCGGGCCATCTACCTGACGGACCTCAACCGCCTCGGTGGGCGCCTTCAGTTGCTGGACCCCCACCGCGTCCTGGTCGAGGGCCCGACCCGCTGGCGCGCCGCCGAGATGATGTGCCCGCCCGCGCTGCGGCCCGCGGTGGTCGTGCTGCTGGCGATGATGGCGGCCGAGGGCACCTCCGTGCTGCGGAACGTGTACGTCATCAACCGCGGTTACGAGGATCTGGCTGAGCGCCTGAACTCGGTGGGCGCGCAGATCGAGACGTTCCGCAACATCTGATCGGTAGGAGTGTCGTGCCCCTAGGAGATGAGGGGCACGACACTCCTAAATGCCTGCTGACCTGCTGTTACACACTTGCGGGACCCTCCATTGATCAACGCTGTTTTTCATCACCTTGTGCAACGTGCGTGCAAGATGATCTTAAATTGGTGACGAGGGGTCATACATATCTGACTGGCCGTCAGCCTTCACGGAGAGTGCTCGCCACAGGGGCCTCGCATGTCCGCACCGACGGTGCCACTGGCGTTCCTGAGATTCGGAGTTCAGTCCTCTCCGTGCACGCGCATCAAGCGCACTACACCGCTACGGCCAGTTCCAGCCCGGACCTCCACGCGCACCGGCGCTCCTTCGATCATCCGGCTGACTCCTACATCCGGGTCGGCGACCTGCTGACCGAGGCGCCCGCCGACTGCATCCGCGACGATCCTGCCCGGGAGCACGTCGAAACGAGCAGTGAAATGCGCGCTGCCGTCGTCGAGCCCGCCGGCGGGACGGGAGGGCGGACGCCTACGGCAAGGCTGGCAGTCCATGAAGGACACCAGCGCGGACATGTCCGTGAAGTACAAGGAGACCGCGCGGGGCGGGCTCGCGGTGAACATCATCGAGTGCTGAGGGGATGGGGGCCCTGAGCAGCGCGTTCGTGTCTTTCGGCGCTGTCAGGGCCTTCCCTCATTACGCGGCAGAAAGTCCCTGGAACCTCCCTGGGACAGACGTGAAAGTCCCTGGGATGTCCCGGCTCCGAGACCCGGTCGAACACCAGCGCGCGCCGAGTCCATGCAGATCAGCACTCCAGTTGTGGAGCTCACGCGTGCGGTTGCATCGCCTGGAGCCGCGCCTCGACTTCGGCAACGACGAGCTTCGATTCCTCGGTCGGGCGTCCCGCTGGGTCAACCAGCGGGCACTTCATGACCTTCACCGCGAGACCGTCGAGATCGACCATCGTCGTGACCTCTGCGCGCCGACGGGAGTCGTATCGGGCGAAATCGTCACACTTATCGACCAGAGCGATAAGTGACGGCAACCTCGTCATCAGCCCGGACCGGAGATCCTGAATGACGCGCTGCATGCCCTCGACGCACTCGTGCAGCGCGAGCGCATCGTCCTGCCTCTGCTTTACGCCGGCCTCGCGCCGCTCCAGTACTTGCGCCTCCTCCTGCTTGCTGGCTTCGAGCGCTTGGATCCGCCATGTCGCTGCCAGTTCGTACGTGACCTTGCCCGACTTGGCCTCGATCTGGTCCAGCATCTTCCTACCGGCCGCTCGCCCGCCGCCGCCGACCGCAACAGCCCCACGACCAAACCATGCTTCTGCGGCGTTACGGGCTGCGACCCCACGCAGCGTCTTGATCGCCCTGCCCGTGGAGGCGGATCCGAGGCTCTGCACCGCGCGATAGGACCCCGATTTGACAGCGGGACCGACGACGAGTGGGAGCGCGACGACCAGAACCACGCCGCCCACTATGCGGGCGGCCGGCAACACAGCGACACCACCCGTTCGCCGTGGCTCGCCCCTCTCATTGCTCGCGGTGGGCTCTCGATCATCGCCAGTTCGAAGTGATCTACGTTCTTCATACGCCCGTAAACATCACGGGAGGGAAGAACGGCCACGTCGTAGAGCATCTGCCGTGCCTTACTCAGGGCGACGGAGTCCTCCGTGGCCTGCCGATCGAACTCCTGAGCCGCCTTTTGCAAACGCTTGCGCGTCTTCCGGTTCTTGCGGACGAGCCCTACGGCGTCGACTACGTCGATTATCACGTTGCCCCCCATGTGCTTTTTGCAGGAGCCTAATTGAGATCGCCGAGCCGCGTCTCGGCGTTCGGCTACGCCGAAGTCATGTAGGTCGACCCGATCGTTCTAAGCCTTCCGCCCGCAGATGCACGGACGGCGTCTGTCCTTGCATCCGTTGACACGCACAACGGCAGCCATCGCGTGCCTCCGACGCGGGCCGAAGGATTCTGCCGCCCTCTCCGTCCACCTCTCGACTGCGATCTCTCAGTCCGGATGTTCGCAACCGCCGCCTGGTAGCGCGCGGAGAGGAGACGGGGCGCCACCCCGCACTCCTTCGGTAGCCGATCGATTCAGTCAAGGGATCGGTTCGTTCCGGTCAGATTTGATCAACTTGGTTTATCGGCTTGTAACTTGCTTCCGCCTGAGCTCATCCTGATCGGGTTCGGAGAAGCAGAAGATGTCCGGCCGTGGCGTCGTGCCACGGCGGCTTCTGACTCGCGAACCCTGGAGAACCCCGTGGACACCCCCGTCCTGCGGGCCGGTTGTGCATGCTCGTCGCCACCGGCACGTACCTCGGAGCCGCTTCGGCTCCCCCGTCGCTCGCCCGTGAGCGGCGGCGCCTGTTTGCTGCTCAGGCCCTCCTGCAGCGCCTCCTTCCTGCCGGCGACCTACGCCGAGGCTGGAGGGGAGACGCCGTGACCACACCCCCGTTCAAGCCGAGCGTCACCCAGCAAACGGCCCTCGTCGAGCACCTCGTGAGCGCGGTGGTCACCGACGCGACAGGCGAGGCACAGGGCAACGTCTGCCTCGGCGAACCCCCCAGCGCGCGCTACTTCATGGAGAGCCTCGGCCCCCACGCCGTCGAGCCAGGTGGTGCCGCCCCCAGATACGGTCGGATGACTCCGGACAGCCTCGGGTTCGAGTTCGAGGCCGAGAACGCCAGCTCCGTCATGGTCAGGGCGAAGGCGTCCTTCTACTACTCGGCCCTGCCGACCCGAGCGGAGCAGCTGGAGTGGGCCGGCGACCGCGAGGAGCCGTACCGGCTGGCGCCGTTGTTCAGGCGACTTGACGTGACGGTCGGCCCGGTGGAGATCGTCCTCGATCAGGCTGGCCTCCGTCAGACTCTGGAGGGTGAGTTCCGGCACGCCTTCGCGGGAGCCGTCGAGCTGGCGCTCCGTGATCCGCGGATCGATCGTCGCGTGGGCAACGACCGGCGGGAGCGTCTGGTGCCTCCCGCAGCGATGGAGGACGACAGGTCATTCGAGCAGTGGCTGGCCCGGGAGGTGGCCGGGGATCCTGTGGTGCCGACCCCCGCCGCACACGTCGTCATCACGTCGAGGCCGGTGGCCCCGGGACGGCTCCGGGTGACCGCGACCCTGCAGAACCTCGCTGCGGACCCGGTCGTGACCGTCCAGGGAAAGGGCAGGAACGCGGGCCGCAGCCGCCGCGACGAGGCGAGGGACAACGCCCTGTTCCGCGCGGGGCTGGAGATCGACGGTGACCGTCTCCTGCCCATCGTGATGGATCTCGGCGCCGACGCCTACCGCTACTCGGGAGACCTGGGGGCGTACGCGAACAACTGCGGTGTCGAGCCGCGGTGGCACGACGGCCGGCTCGTCTCCGTCCGCAGCGTGCCCGTGCCGCAGCACGACACCCATCGCGCGGTGGCCCGCGCGGACGAACGCTGGGGCTACTCGGCGCTCGCTGCGGACCCGCTGCCGGTTCTGGAGGACCTTGCCGACGAGATGGAGGCGTATCTCGACGCCCCCGCTTGGAGCACGGAGGACCTCCAGGACAGGCCGGACCTGGCCCGCCGGAAGGAGTCCGACCGCCAGGCCGCCGCGTTGGAGGTCGCCCGCTTCCGCGACGGCATCGCGTGGCTGCGGCGGGACGACCGTCTGCTGACCGCGTTCCAGCTGGCGAACGAGTCCATGACGGAGCTCAACACGCGGAGGAAACAACCGAACCGAGGGTGGCGCCTCTTCCAGCTCGTGGCCATCGTGAGCCAGCTCGGCGCCCTGGCCTGGCGGGAGCACCCCCAGGAGCTCTTCACTCCGGGACTCTGGGGTGACGACCAAGACGTGGATCCCACCGAAGCGGCGACCGTCGTCTGGTACCCGACTGGAGGCGGCAAGACGGAGGCCTATCTCGGCCTGGTCCTCGTGTGCATGTTCTACGACCGGACCAGAGGAAAGGAGGTCGGGGTCTCGGCCTGGTGCCGCTTCCCCCTCCGGCTCCTCACCCTCCAGCAGACACAACGGCAACTCGACGTCATTGCTGCCGCTGACATCGTCCGAGGCCGCAACGCCGACCGCATCAAGGAGGTCGGCGGCAATCCCGGGTGGCCCTTCTTCATCGGCTTCTACGCCGGCGGAGGCAACACCCCAAACTCGCTCACGTCCGATCGCACGCTCGACCGCCTTCGATCGAGCGAGGCAGAGCGGCATGCGTACCGACTCGTGCACGACTGCCCCTACTGCGGTGAACGGTCGGTACACATCCCGCCCCCCGATCCTCAGGAGCTCAGGCTCAAGCACGTCTGCGGCAACGAGCAGTGCGGGAAGGTCCTGCCCATCGTCGTGGTGGACACCGAGATCTACCGCTACCTCCCCACGGTCGTGGTCGGCACCTTGGACAAGCTGGCCAACGCCGGGCTGTCGGACAAGTTCGGTGCGCTCCTGGGGGACGTCGACTGCTGGTGCACGCCGCACGGGTTCGGTCGGGGCGGGAAGTGCCACGAGCGCCACGCGCCCGGTCATCCGAAGGCGGCTCCCGGGCCCCTGAAGGCACCTCTCTACGACCCCTCCCCCTCCCTGGAGATCATCGACGAACTGCACATGGTCAACGAGGAGCTCGGGGCCTTCTCGGGGCACTACGAGGGGCTCTTGGCGGAGGTGCAGCGCACCCTGACCTCAAGGCACCGGGCCGACGGACGAGGGGTCCGCATGAAGGTGGTGGCGACGACCGCGACCATCCGGGGCGAGGACCGCCAGAGCGAGCACCTCTTCGGCCTCAGGTCCGTCGTGGTGCCACTCCCGGGGCCCAACCTCGACGAGAGCTTCTACTGGCGCCTAGACCGAGGGCTCCCCCTCCGCCGTTTCGTCGGGGTCATGCCGACCCGAGGGACCGCGGAGATGACGCTGGTCAGGATCCTGACCTCCGCACACCGAGCCCTGTGGAAGCTCGAGCAGCGCCGCGAACTTCCGCCGGCTTTCGAGGCGTGGCCGGAGGAGGAGCTTCGGGCGGTCGTCGACCTGTACCGCACGAGCCTCACGTACGCCACCACGCTCGTCGACTTCGGCCGTATCCGCCGCTCGCTGGACACGCAGGTCAACGAAGCGCTGCGCAGGGAAGGTTATCCGGACCTCCGCGTGGCCGAGCTGAAGAGCGAGACGCGCCTGGACGAGGTGCGTGGCGTCCTGGACGACCTGAGCAGCACCGACGGCGAGACGGGCATGGTCGTGGCCACGAGCATGGTGAGCCACGGGGTCGACGTGGACCGGCTGAACTTCATGCTGTTCAACGGCATGCCCAGGTCGATGGCAGAGTACATCCAGGCGTCCTCACGCGTCGGCCGCGCGTACCACGGACTCGTGTTCATGCTCTTCAACCCGGTACGGGAGCGGGACCGCTCGCACTACCGGTACCACGGCAAGTTCCACGAGTACCTGGACCGCATGGTCGAACCGGTGGCGATCAACCGCTGGAGCCGGTTCGCGGTGCGCAGGACCCTTCCCGGAATCCTCATGGGTCACCTGCTCCAGATCGCCAACCGCGACTGGTGGCAGGCGGGCAACGCCCCGGGGCATCTGCACGACCTCTCCAAGATGCAGGCTGCTCTCCGTGATCCCTCCCTGGGCGGCCTGGAGGGAGTCCAGCTGACCGAGCTGCTCGAGGCACTCCACGCGGTCTTCCAGTCCCACCGACCTGAGGGACAGGAGCTCCGGAGCGACTTGGAGGACATGGTGGAGCACGCGGTCGCCAGCCTGCGCTCCGCGGGTGCCTCCGCCACCCTCGCTGGCGGGAACAACCGGGGGTACCGCGCGACGGGCGACTACCTGGGACTCGAGTGCCGACCGATGACGAGTCTCCGCGACGTCTCCGAGGGCATCCCCTTCCACGTCGTGTCCGACAACCGGAGGTCGTGATGGCGTTCAACCCCAGGAACGACGAGATGTCCCGCGACCGCGGCCAGGTCCTCTTCCGGTTCAGGCCCGGCCAGACCTTCGACCACCGTGGCGGCTACACCACACAGGTGATCCAGCTCGGGCGTGACGAGGAGTTCGACGGCCCCTCCCTGGATCGTGACCACCTCGTCCAGGAGGCGATGCGGTTCGTTCGCAGATGGCGGGCCGCCGGACGCGCCTTCGTCGCCGGGTCCGACCGGGCACCCGAGTTCCCCGGCGACCAGGACCGACTCGGCGATCGCCACTACGAGGTCGTGGTCCCGGGCAAGGTCTTCTGTCGCGTCTGGCCCAGGGTGGTGCGCTGTTCCAGGGCAGGGTGCGGGCACGTCTGGACGGCCGGCGACCCTCGGCCGGGGACCGACGACTGGCCGCCAGCGTGCCCGGCCTGCGGCGGCGTCGTCGGCAACCGGCAGCTCCAGTTCGTCTTCGCGCACAAGTGCGGCGAGACGTCACCGATGTACCCGCCGAGCAAGTGTCCGAGGGGCCACACCCGGTTCAGGCTCGACGACCGCGCCAGCCGGTTCCGCGACTTCCGGTGGGAGTGTATGACCTGTGGCTTCCCTCTGGGTGTGCAGTGGAGTTGCAGCAACTCCTCGTGCAGCTACCCGGACAAGTTCATGAACCCCCTGCTTCACTCTGCGGGAACCGCGCACGTCGGCCACGGGCTGACCCTCGTGAACGTGACGACGACGGAGGAGGCGACCCGGCAGAGCAATCCCCTGTACACCGCGGCCGTGCTCGGCTGGTGGCTCGGGGAGATCACCGAGGACGAGTTCCGTCGGCTCACGGACGGACACACGGTCGACGTGCCCGACGAGGTAGTCGAGAGCATCCGGGTGATGGAGGAGGCCGGTCTGCACGACCAGGCGCGGGCCCTGCGGGCACGCTTCATGCCGGTCGAAGTCGACCATCTGCGGGACCGGGTGGGCAAGGCTCTCGGGCTCGACGCGGGGAGTGACGACGCCCGCGGGCTCGCGGCCGAGCTGCACACCTACCGTCGCGTCCTCAACCTGGAACGCCTCGGGGTCCCACGACTGCAGCGGGAAGCGCGCAACCCGGAGCGGCGCGCCCTCTACGAACGCTACCCCGAGGTCCTGGCAGCCGCCGGTCTCAGCCGTGACACCTGCCTGGTGAGTGACCTCCCGATCACCTACCTCGCGATCGGCTACAGCCGGACCGGCTTCAGCCCCGAGGAGGCGGACCTGGTCCCCTACCGGGGGCGCGTCTCACGGGGTGCTCCCGAGAAGACACTGCTCTACGCGCACCCCACCCAGGCGGAGGCGCTGCTTTTCCCGGTGGACCGGGACCGGGTGAGCCGGTGGATGGTCCGGAACGAGCTCGTCAGCCAAGGCGCCCTCGACGACGCCGGCGGTGTCGCCCAGTGGCTTGTTCACCAGCTCGGTCCGAGTAACGGCCAGGCTCTCTCCCACGAGGTACGACCCGCTCCGGGGCACCCCGACCTCCCGGTCCACGAGCTGTTCGGCCTGCTGCACTCCCTGTCGCACCAGATCCTGCGGGCGCTGGCGGTCGACAGCGGGTACAGCGAGACGAGCCTGTCCGAGTATCTGTTCCCGTACGACCTGGCCTTCGCCGTCTACCCCAACGGAGGGAGCGACTTCAGCCTGGGTGCGATGCGGACCGTCCTGGAGCAGAACCTCGACGCGGTCGTGAGTCGCGCCGTCGACAACGACTCGTGCCTGTACGACCCCAACTGCATGATCACGAACGAGGGTGCCGACCACGGCTGCCTGCAGCTACCCGAGACGGCCTGCCAGTCCTGGAACAGGAACCTCTCCCGCTGGCACCTGTTCGGTTCTCCGGATGGTTCGAGAGTCGGGTACTGGGACCCGTCTCTGTGAGCGCCCGGTGGGGAGGGCCTTTTCTCAGTCCTTCCCCACCACCCTTCTGCCCTCTGCCATAGGGCCCGCTGACCGTGCACGACTGGAGCATGCGTGGAACCCGAACTGGACCTGCTGGACACCATCGCTAGCGCTCGCGACAAGGTCCGTACGCTGCCGGGCTGGAGCTCAGGTCCGGATCGGATCTACGATCTGCTCCGGACCGCGACGAAAGTGCGCGCGATGGAGATCAGCTCAGGAATGACGAGCGAACTACCCTGGGAAAGCGTCCTCGCCCAACTCGTCGTCTGGCACCACGACTATCCCGTCGGCACGGGTACGTGCCGGGAAGAGGACGCAGCCGAGATCGTCCTTGCCGCCGCGGCGGCCCATCGGTTGGACCTTCTGGAGACAGGCGTGCGGAGTGGCGCCTACCGAGTCCGCAAGACCGGGGGCGGCTTCCGAGTGCGTCACAGCTGGGACGTGTCGGCGGAAGCGGCCGACATGCTCCTCGAGCACGACGCGCGCCCCACACGCGTACCGGAGTTGTCGGCGGTGGAACGTCAGTGGATCGCAACCCGGCCCGTCGGTTCCCGGAGCGGCCCACCATCGGAGGTTCTTCGTGCGTCCGTAGAACGTGCCACCGAGACGATCGATGCGTACCGCCGGTCGGTGCCCGAGGGGCAGATACCGGACGACTTCCCCTTGGGCGACGGATTGACCGCCGGCGACATGATCAGCGTTCTGGCCGTGATCATGGGAATTGCCTCCCTGAGTGAGCACACAGCGCACAGACTGTCCCGGTTGGAGGCCACCCTCGTCCACATGCCGACCTCCGGGTTGATGGCCGCTATCGCGACGATTTGCCTGAATATCTCGGAGGCGCACCACGCCTTGGTGGTGGAAAGACTCACCTACCGTCCCGGTCGCTCTTGCAGGACCTCGCCGTTGATCCAGCATGGCGACGTCGTGATCATCTGTCCGCCCCTCGTGACCCCGAGAGCCGTGGATCCGATCATGCTGCGTTCGGCTGCTCGTGACTACAGGCGGTTCGGCCCGGTAGGAAGGGAGCAGGGTGAGCGCGCGAAGGCTTGGGCCACCTGGATGCGTACCATCCCAGGCACCCTGGTCGCAGAACGAGTTCCGGCGGCCAGAACCGACGGCAACCCTGCTGGCGATCTGGACGTGATCATCGTGGATCCGGTCAGGCGCCTGGGCCTGTGCCTCGAGATCAAGTGGCCGATCGAAGCACTTTCTCTCCACGAGGTCATGAAGGTCGAGAACTGGATCACGTCCGCGGCCCAGCAGCTCGACCGCCTGTGGGAAGAACTCCGGACAGGCACCGCCACCGCCCAGATGCCGTCCGAGTGGCCTGCGTTCGATTCCGTCGACTGGACCTGGTGTGTCGGCACCCCTCAGCAACTCAGTACGCGCCCCCTTCCCGTGCCGGACATGCACGCCACGTCACTACGGTACGTACAGGCGCTGGGTGCCCCACCCGACCTCGAAGCCTTGGTGACAGCCCTGACCAATCCAGACCTCCCCGTTGACGGGGTGCATTTCAACGTACGGAGAAGATCGTTTCCTGTGGGGCGACACCAAATACATCTGGATGCAATCCAGGTACGCACCACCGATTGGCACCCACGCCTGGGATAGCCAGAGCACTATCGGTCTGCTCCTCACGAGGGGCAGACCCGGACCAGGGGGGCGACGAGGCGTATTGGATGGCCACCATCGCCTCGCGTCGGCAGGACAGCCCGGCCCTTGGCCGAACGGCGTGGGTGGATAATCCCAACCAGTGTCAGAAACCGGAAGCAGGCTGGAAACTCGGCATGATGTACGACATAGCAGCTCCGGAGCCGGCGGGCATGGTCGCCTCTCTCAGTTCGCTCGGGTACTCCCTGCCTGCCGCCATCGCGGATCTCGTGGACAACAGCATCTCCGCAGGTGCGTCCACGGTCGACGTCGAGTTCACCTGGGCCGGGCAGGACTCCTGGATCGCCGTCGCCGACGACGGTGCCGGGATGACCGCCGGCGAGCTCGTGACCGCCATGACCGTAGCCGCGCGAGGCCCTGCGACGCCCCGAAGTGCAACGGACCTGGGCCGCTTCGGCGTCGGCCTCAAGTCGGCCTCGTTCTCCCAGGCCCGGCAGCTCACCGTCGCCACCGCCACCACCGGCGAATGGCACGTACGCACATGGGACCTCGACGTCGTCGAGAGGTCGGGCGAGTGGCGACTGCTACGCGGCGCGGACGAGACGACCAGCGAGTTGCTCGACCGGATCCGGGGTGGGGCGGACCACGGCACCGTCGTGTTGTGGCGGCGCCTCAACGGCTACCACGTCGACGCGGTGACGGTGGAGGACGAGCGGACACAGAAGCAGTTCTACGCGGAGGCAGCCCGCACGGAGTCCCACCTGGGCATGGTCTTCGGCAGGTTCCTCACCGGAAGCCGACGTCGCAACATGCGTGTGTCGGGCAGCCCCGTCGAGCCCTGGGATCCGTTCCTGTCCCGTCACCCGTCCGTACAACCGCTTCCGGTCGAGCGTCTGCGGTTGGGGGCGGGTTCCGTACGGGTGGAGGCGTTCGTCCTTCCCAGTGCCCAGAGGCTCGCCCCGGACGAGTTCGAGAAGGCCGGCGGCCCGCGTGGGTGGCTCGACCAACAGGGGTTCTACGTGTACCGCCGGGACCGTCTGATCCTTGCCGGTGACTGGCTGGGACAGCGCGGGTTGCGCCGCGAGGAGAAGTACAACCTGGCACGGATCGCCGTGGACATCCCCGCCGAGACGGATGTCGAATGGGGGGTCGACGTCCGGAAGTCCAGTGTCGTCCCGCCCGTCGCACTGCGTTCTCATCTACGGCGCATCGCCCTGCAGGCCAGGAGAAGGGCCGCCGACGTGCTTCGGCACCGCGGGCAGATCGCTGCGCGCACACACGGGGATCCGCTCGTGTACGCGTGGAACGTCCGCCGTGTCGACGACCAGGTCACCTGCCGGATCAACCGGGGCCACCCCCTGGTGAAGGCAGCTCTGCGCTCTGGTGGTGCCGGTTCGGATGACGTACGTGCCCTGATCCGTCTGCTCGAGGAGACGGTGCCGGTCACTGCCCTCCGTGTGATGCACGAGACGGACACCAGCGACGACCCCGAGCCCTTCGGGGGCCCCGGGCCTGCCGACGCCGAGGCCACGGAGGTCGCACAGCGCATCTACGAGGCACTGGTCTCAGACGGTCGCTCGCCTGCGGCCGCTCGCGAACGCCTCCGGACGATGCCCCCCTTCGACCAGATGCAGGGCTTCTGGAACGGGTGAACCCGTTGTCAGCGCCGCCCCTAGCCTGCCCCATGCCGTTCCCGCCCAGCCGGAGGTCTGCTGTGAGTTCCACCCCCGAGGACTCTCTCGAGTCCCTTGCCAAGGCCCGTCGCCTGGTTCTCGCACTACTGTCGCAGGACCGTCAGCCGACGCCGGACGAGGTGCAGAACGCGGTCACCGTCATCTTCGGGATGCTGGCCGGCCAGGGAGAGGTCCTCGACCGTGACCAGCTGGCCAAGGAGATCGAGGTCCTGACGGCGGTCTTCCAGGAGGGCTCCTCCGGGCTGGAGAGCGACAGCGGACACGAGCCCTGGCTGCCCGAAGCCAAGAACGACCGAGCCTGGGACTTCTGGGAACGCTACCGCCGTTACCTGGAGGACGTCCGGAACCTCCCTCCGGTCGTCGTGCGCCGGCTGGACCAGAGCACGGACGAGGTCCTGAGCCAGCTCGAGGACCCGCGCCGTGTCGGCTCGTGGCGCCGGACGGGCCTGGTGATCGGACAGGTCCAGTCGGGCAAGACCGGCCAGTACATCGGGCTCGCCGCGAAGGCCGTGGACGCGGGGTACCAGTTCGTGGTGATCCTCGCTGGCATCCACAACGACCTCCGGAGCCAGACCCAGTTGCGTGTCGACGAGGGACTCCTGGGTTTCGACACCCAGCACCAGCAACGGTCCAACCAGAACGGTAAGTCCCGTCTCATGGGTGCCGGCAGGATGCCGGGTGCCAGGAAGCTCGACATCGCGTCCCCCACCAACAGCTCCGAGAAGGGCGACTTCGGTCGGCAGGCGGCCAACGCCGTCAACTTCCCGCTCGGCCGTTTTCCGGTCGTCCTCGTCGTCAAGAAGCACTGGAAGATCCTCGAATACCTGCGGACGTGGGTGACCGAGGTTCAGGGCACGGAGGACGAGAGCGGGAACAAGGTCGTACGCGACATCCCGCTGTTCGTCATCGACGACGAGGCGGACAACGCCTCCATCAACACCGAGCGCGATCCCGACGCGGATCCGACCAAGACCAACGGCGCGATCCGCGAGCTCATGAAGAGCTTCGAGAAGTCGGCGTACGTCGGGTACACCGCCACCCCGTTCGCCAACATCTACATCGATCCCGACGTTGACCACGCCGAACTCGGCGCCGACCTCTTTCCCGACAGCTTCATCCGCACCCTGCCCTCGCCGACCAACTACCTGGGCCCGGAGAGGGTGTTCGGTCTCCAGGTCGACAACGACGACGAGGAGGACGTGCCCCCGCTTCCGCTCGTACGCCCCGTGGACGACGCCGAGAGCTGGATCCCGAGCAAGCACAAGTCCTCCTTCGTGCCCTCCGACGACCTTCCGCGGTCCCTCCGGGAGGCGATCTCCTCGTTCGTCCTCGCCAGCGCTGCGCGGCGGGTGCGTGGACAGACGAAGGTGCACAACTCCATGCTTGTGCACGTCACGCGCTTTACGGCGGTCCAGGGGATCGTCCGCGACCAGGTGGACGACTACCTGCGGCTCCTCGTGGACTCGCTCCGCGACCGGTACGGGCAGGCACCGCAGCGCATGGCCGAGTTCCGGGCCCTGTGGGAGCGGGACTTCGTCCCCACCACGGACCATTTCCCGGCGGACGAGGCCCGACGCATCACCTGGGAGGACGTGTCGAGCCAGCTCATGCCCGCGCTGCGCAAGATCGTGGTCAAGACTGTCAACGGCGCCTCCCGCGACGCACTCGACTACTACGAGCACCGCAGGACCGGTCTCTCGGTGATCGCGATCGGAGGCCAGAAGCTCTCCCGGGGCCTCACCCTGGAGGGTCTTACGGTCAGCTACTACCTGCGCACGTCCAGCACGTACGACACCCTGCTCCAGATGGGACGCTGGTTCGGATACCGGCCGGGGCACGAGGACCTCTGCCGCCTGTACACCACTCCCGATCTGCAGGCGAAGTACATCGAGGTCACCGCCGCGACCGACGAACTGCGTCGTGAGGTCGAGGAGATGGCGGCGTTGAACCTCAGTCCGAGGTACTTCGGTCTCAAGGTCCGCGCCTCCTCTCTGGGCCTCGCCGTCACGGCTGCCAACAAGATGCGCCAGGGCACGAAAGTCATGCTCAGTTATTCCGGGGAGGGACCGGAGACGGTGATCTTCGACCTCACCGACGGGGTCCCGGAACACAACCTCAAGGTGCTCGGGGACTTCGTACGCAGGCTCGACGGCCTGGCCACCGCCGACCAGAAGACGGCGGGTGCCAACGTGACGTGGAAGCAGGTGCCCTCCGAAGCCGTCGTGGACTTCCTCACCCGCTACGAGACCGACCGCATGGCCCAGAGGGTTCGCCCCCGCTTCATCGCGAAGTACATCGAACAGTGCATGGCCGTAGGTGAGCTCCCGAAGTGGACTGTGGTCCTGGTCGGCAAGCAGGCAGCCGAAGACCCGCAGGACATCGCCGGTTACAGCCTGGGGCCCGTGAAGCGGTCGCCACTCAACGACGTCGAAAGCGACGGTCGGTACACGATCCGTCGCCTGCTCAGCCCTCCGGACGAGTACCTTTTCGACCTCCATCCCGACCAGGTGAAAGCCGCCCTGGAAGCGACGCAGAAGGCCGCAGCCATCAAGAAGCGGGAGAAGGTGCCCCAGTCGCCTTCGGGGGACCACGTCCGCTGGCAGCGCCGAGCCGACCAAGCGCTGCTGCTCGTCTACCTGGTCGAGCGGCCGGCGACAGAGGACGGTGAGGCACGGCTGCCTCTGGTGGGCTTCAAGGCGAGCTTCCCACGCTCCGAGCACCAGTCCGACACCGAGTACGTGGTCAACGCCATCTGGCAGAAGGAGGGCCTCGACGCCCTCGACGACGAGGAGGACGACGAGTGACCGTCACCGAGTCCGAGTGGCGTGACCTGGAAGCACCGCAGGGGGCCCCGGGTCGTTCCCGGATCCGCCTGCACCCGGACGCCCCCTTGGACGTCTTTCTCTCCGTCTCCCACCCGGCGCAGCAGCGCATGCTCGTGCTCAGGGCCGACGCCCGCTCCGCCGACCACATCGTGCGCTCCGTACGCCAGTTGCCTCGCGCTGCCGGGCTGGAGATGAACGTGAGCGCCGTCTCGCGTCTCGAGTACGAGCTCCAAGTGGTCCTCACCGCAGACGAGCTGCGAGAGGTGTTCAACCCGCTCGTCACGGACGTGGCTGACACGGTCCGAGAGGCCCCTGGGGCCGCAGCAGCCCTGACTGCAGCGGTGGAGAGGTTCGAGCGGTGGCAGGACCTCCTTCGCGCCGTCGGCAGAGACGGTCTTGGCCCTGAGGCCCGTCGTGGACTCGTCGGCGAGCTCCTGGTGCTGCGCGACCACATCCTGCCCGTCGTCGGGCCGGCCGAGGCCGTCGACGCATGGACGGGGCCGAGCGGAGCCAACCAGGACTTCCATCTGCCCGGAGTCGCCGTCGAGGTGAAGGCCAGCGCCGCCAAGCGACCCCGCAGCATCCGAATCGCCAGCGAGCGCCAGCTCGACGACACCGGGACGCCTGCGCTTCTGTTGGCGCTGGCGATGCTCGACGAACGGCGGGGTGGATCAGGAGAGAGTCTGAACCGCCTGGTGGACCGCATACGCGAGCAACTCACGAGTCCTGGCGTCCGAGCCGCCTTCGACGGTCGTCTCGTGCAGGCCGGCTATCTCCCCGGCCAGCGAGACGTGTACGAGGAGCCTCGCTACACCGTTCGCGACCTGCGCTTCTGGCACGTGGGAGAGAATTTCCCGAGACTCGTCGAGGCAGATCTTCCCGAGGGGGTCGGTGAGTGCTCGTACCACGTGAGCACCTCGGGGCTTGACCACCACCGCGCCACGACCGACGAAGTGGCCGCACTGATCGGGGGACCCCATGCCTGAACTCGACCTGTCCCAGTACGCCCACGACGTCGTCGCGGACATCCAGGCCACTGCCGACGCTGAGGGGACCACCACCCCGGAGGCGTTCACGCGGCGCGTGTTCGAGGACCTGGAACGGGCCGGCATCGTGTCCAACACGTTCACCGCCTACCACTCGGCCCACGGTCATCTCGTGCACGGATACGGCATCGGGGACTCCGGGGAGTGCCTAGACCTCTTCGTGACCGACTTCGACCTCGACCCGCTGGAGTCCAAACTCACGAAGGGACAGGCTGAGACCGCCTTCAGGCGCCTGCTGACGTTCGTCCGCCGGTGTCGGGAGGGCCTGCGTCAGCACATCGACGAGTCCTTCGACGTGTACGACATGTGCGCGGCAGTGGAGAAGGCGCTCACCGAGGTACAGAGGATCCGGCTCTTCCTGCTCAGCAACCGCGTCGGCACGAGTACCTCCTTCCCGCCCACCGAGTTCGACGGCCTTCCCGTGACCCACGAGGTATGGGACCTGGCGCGGCTGCACCGCCACGAGACGTCCGGCAGCATCAGCGAGCCCATCGTGGTCTCGTTCGACCCTCCGCTGCCCTGTGTCTCGGCACCCAGCAGCGAGCCGGACCACTCGGTGACCATGGCCGTGATCCCTGGCCAGAGACTGGCCGAACTGTACGGGGAGTACGGGACCAGACTTCTCGAGTTGAACGTCCGGTCCTTCCTGCAGGCCCGAGGATCGGTCAACCGGGGAATCAGGGAGACCCTGCTGAACTCACCGGGCAGGTTCCTGGCGTACAACAACGGCATCACGGCGACCGCTTCCCAGGTCGACTTCGTGCACGGCCCGGACGGCACCCCCACGGGCATCGCCCGGGTGCACGGGCTCCAAGTGGTGAACGGTGGTCAGACCACGGCCTCGTTGCACTACTCCTCGAGCCGGGACAAGGCCGACCTGTCTCACGTGGCTGTCCAGATGAAGCTGACGGAGGTCTCTCCCGAGCGGCTCTCGGAGATCGTCCCGATGATCTCCGAGTACTCCAACACCCAGAATCGCGTCACGCTTGTCGACTTCAGCTCGAACCACGCGTACCACGTGGCCGTCCAGCGGATCACCCGATCTCTGTGGGCGCCGGCGACGGACGGCAGTGGCCAGGAGACCCACTGGTTCTACGAGAGGGCGCGCGGCCAGTACACCGACGAGGTGGCCAAGGCCCGGACACCGGCGAAGCAGCGCACCTTCAAGAAGCTCAACCCGACCAGTCGGAAGTTCACGAAGGCGGACCTCGCGAAGTACGTCAACTCCTGGAGCCTCCTCCCGTTCAGCGTCAGCCGCGGCGCGCAGAAGAACTTCGTCGCGTTCATGGACCGGATCGGCGAGGCGCCCCCACGGGTCGACGTCCGCTACTGCCAGCGCGTGATCGCGATGGCGGTCCTCTTCAAGGCAGTCGACCGCGTCGCGGCGAACCACGAGGCGGGCAGCTACAAGAGCGTGATCACGACCTACACCATGGCCCGTCTGGCGCTCGCCACGGAACAGCGCATCGATCTCGACAGGATCTGGCGTGAACAGAGGGTCTCGTCAGCCCTCGAAGCCGCGATCGACGATCTGTGCCCCCGAGTCATGCGGGTCGTCACCAAGCCACGTGAGGGCAACCACGTGGGCGAGTGGGCCAAGAAGCCCGCCTGCTGGGACGCCGTCTCCCGCGTGCCCTGGTCCGTGCCTGACGCTCTGAAGGCCGAGCTCCGTGATCATCCGCTGGACGACGAGGCCCTCGCGGGCGGAGCGGAAGGCGACCGCGGGGCGAGCGACGAGGTGACGTCGGTCCCGGCGGACGAGTGGTACGCCATCGAGCGATGGGCGAAGGAAACGCACAACCTGGATCCCTCACAGCGGCAGCTCGCGCAGTACGTCGGTCGGCGACTCGAGCTCGGGCAGGAGGTTCCCGAGCCGCAGGCGGTGCAGGCGCTGCACGCGCGCAACGAGGCGTTTTCGCTCGGGTTCGTGCCTGGCCCGTAGGTCCGACGCGTCCCGGCCCTCAGAGCTCCCCGCGCTCGAGCAGGTCCCTCATGGCGTCCTCGGCGCGGCTGAGCACGATCCGTCCGTCTCCGTCGCTGAAGGCCAGGAGGTCTGCCCCGGGTGCGATGCCAGCCTCCGCGAGCAGGCCAATGGGGAGCTCGACGCGCCCCTGATCGTCGACACGAAGTTCCGCAGGTTCACGAAGCATGGGACGAGTGTGGCACCCTCACACTCGTAGGCCGACGACGGGCTGGGGCTGAGGTATGGCAGCACGTGAGGACACCACGAGCACGCAGTGGGTCAGCACGGAACTGAGCGGCCATCTGCGCGGTCGGCGCGCCCGCGACACGAAGCCGGAGGTGGCCCTCCGGCGTGCCGTGCACCGGCTCGGCCTCCGGTTCCGTCTACAGCGCAAGGTGGCTGCCCGTTGCACGGCGGACTTCGTCCTGCCCAGGTACGACGTGGCGGTGTTCGTCGACGGGTGCTTCTGGCACGGATGTCCTGTGCACGGGCCGAAGACCTTCCGCGGCCCGAACGCCGCCTTGTGGGAGGCGAAGATCGAGACCAACAAGGAGCGCGACCGCCGGAACACCGCGGCAGCCGAGGCCGCTGGGTGGACTGTAGTCCGTGTCTGGGAGTGCGAGATCCGGGCGGACGTCGAGCGCGCCGCGCTCAGCGTCGCCCAGTTGTGCGAACAGGCTTCCGAGCCTGGGTCGGCACCGTCTCCCGTCCGTGGGTACCGGTCAACGCGTCCGTGAACAGGTCGCCCGAGACCCTCTCCCTGGCGACGCAGTACTTACTCAGGGGGCACACCTCGCAGAGCGGCTCCTTGGCCCGGCAGAAGCTGCTTCCGATGAGCCGGAGCGCCGCCATACGCAGAGGCGCGTCCTCGCCGGCTCCGACGAGCTTAACCAGATCCACTCGACCGTCGCTCAGCCTGTTCGTGCGATCCGAATCACTGCCGTGCAGACGGGCGGCGACGCGCAGCGCCCCCTGCCCGACCCACAGGAGGTCCTCGCCGACCAGCAGCCGGTACACCGTCGCCTCAGCCGGCTTCAGCTTCAACCGCTCGCGGACCTTCTCCTCGTCGGCCCAGACGCTCGACTGATCGATCACCGCGGTGAGCCGGGCGACCCGGGCCTTCGCAGCCTCGGAGGGCGCCGCCGCAGTAAGCGTCTCGAGTGCGGCCTTGCCAAGGGACGTCTGTCCCCGCACGGCCTCAACCATCTCCGCCAGCTGCGCGGGCTGGATCCGGGTCCCGGACAGTATGGCTACGACGGCGGCCTGCAAGCCGGACATCTGCTTGCCCGGAAGCTGGTACCAGTCCTCCGACTCACGCCGTGCTTCGGCCCAGGCGGTCAGATCCCTTCGCACCGTGCGCCAGTGCGGCTGGAGTCCCCCCTCGGTCGGCTGCTCGTCAACTACGGGCAGCAGGGCCTCCGCGGCAGCCTCGCCAAGAAGGGGCGGCACAGCGTTACCGATCTGGCGGAAGGCGTCACTGCGCGTCCCGGCGAAGCGGAACCTGTCCGGGAACGTCTGCACTCGCGCGGCCTCCCGCACGGTGAGGGTGCGCGGCTGGTCCTGGTCCGGGTGGATGTACCAGTAGCCGTCCTTGGCGATGTGTGCGGTGATCGACCTGCTGAGGTCCGCCCAGTCGAGCTTCTTGTACTTGTCCGTGAAGTGGTCGGCCTTGTAGCGCTGCAGTTCCGGGGTGATCTGCGAGTACAGGGTCTTGGAGTCCATGCTGGAGAAGATCTCCGCGTCGTCCTTCCGGACCCGTCGGGTCATGTGGTCCCACACCCGGTCCTTGCGCGCCCACTTACGCATGTCCTGAGCGAACTTGGAAAGCTCGGACGGTTCCTCGTACGGGAGTTCGCGCTGCCCGACACGCTCGGTGGGCACGACAGGCAGCACCGGCAGGTCACCGATGGCGTCACGCAGCGTGGTCCGCTGATCGTGCTCCAGCTCCTGCCGCCACGAGAAGCGCTCCACGTCGTTCCTCGCGAGCAGGATCAGTCGCTTCCTGTGCTGCGGAACGCCGTACTTCCACGCATCGACGAGACGGACCTGCGTCGCGTATCCGAGGTCCTCCAGCTGCTCCTCGATGGTGCGTACCACGAAGAAGTCGTCGCCGAGACCCATGTCCGGCACGTTCTCCATGAGGACCGCACGCGGCCGGAGGCGCTTCACGACGTCGAGGTAGGCGCTCCACAGCTCCTTGCGGCGATCATGGGGATCACGACCGTGATGCTCCACGAGGCTGCGGATCTTGCTCCGGCCAGCCCTGCTGAACGGCTGGCATGGCGGGCCTCCGGCCACCAGATCGATCTTGGCGGGCGCCAGCATCTCGACGAGCCTGTCACGCTCGTCAGGATTACCCAGATCCATGTGGAGACTCATGCCGGGGAAGTTCGCAGCGTGCGTCTGGAGCGCGCGCTCGTCGAAGTCGACCGCGGCTGCGACCGTCCACCCGGCTCGCTCCAGTCCGAGGCTCAGTCCACCCGCTCCGGAGAAGAGGTCGACGGCCAGACGCTTGCCAGCACCGAAGCCACCGAGCCACTTGCCGAAGTTCTCGGGCTTGCAACTGTTCCTGTGACGCCTGAGCTCCAGACAGTCGCTCCGCTCCAGAGGCACCCCATAGTGCTGCCTGCGCACTGCGCCAACCTCCATCGGACGAGAAGAACGAGCACCAGGAGATCACACAACCTCTGGCAAGATCAAGAATCCGGCGTCCACCTCGGATGGCTGGATCGATTAGGACGCCACAGGCGCCCCGAGAATATTACGCGGCACCCACCCCTGTATCGGAAAGCAACCCCCCAGTAACACTGGAGAGGGTCAACCATACGGACAAACACTGACAAGACCATCGGAGCTCTCGCCATTCGAGCTACCCTGCGGGCTCGGCTCCCGCCCCGAAGCAATGTCGGTGTCCTGCATTCGGCCAATCCCATGGTCGAGCTGCCTGCCCTTCCCGCTACCCGATGCGGAATACCCGCGGCGTCCCCTTGATTGCCCTCTGTAGAGATCGCGGGAGGGGCGCTGGTGGCCGAGCTGATGATGTTCCGACGGGACGCGGACGGACGGGATGTCGAGCTGTCAAGCTCTACGGTGGCGCTGGAGGTGGAGCTGCAGCGGCGGGTCGAGGCCGGCTTGGAGCAGATGCTGGGCGTCCGTTTCCTGGCCTCGGAGTATCCGACCGGGCCTTGGCACCGGGGGCGGATCGACACCCTGGGACTCGATGAGAACGGCAGTCCGGTGGTGATCGAGTTCAAGAAGGGCTCGGACAGCAGGGTGATGTCCCAGGCGGTCTCCTACCTGTCCTGGCTGGAGTCGGCGCACCACGAGTTCGAGGCGCTTGTGCGGAAGGTGCTGGGGGCGGAGGCCGCCCAGTCCGTCGACTGGCGTCGTCCGCGGATGATCTGCATCGCGGCGGGCTTCTCGCACCACGACCGGGTGGCGGTGCAGAGGTTGCCCGAGCGGATCGACCTGGTGCGCTACCGGATCTTTGAAGGGGGCCTGCTGGGGCTGCTGCTCGTGGACTCCGCGACCGGCTTCCCGAGCGCTGCCTCGTCTCGCCGGGGTCTGGAGCGGGCACCCGTGGCGGACAGCGTGCCGACGGCTTCGGCGGTCTCTCCGCCTGCGGGTGGAGGAGCGGTGCCCGAGTGCCTGCAGGACCTGTACGCGGAACTGGACGAGGCGCTCACGGCATGGGGCGAGGTGGAGGTGGCGTCCCTGCGGCACTACATCGCCTACCGGCGGTTGGTGAACGTGGCGTCGGTGATCTTCCGTCCGAAGCACGAGGCGATCCTGGTGTATCTCAGACTCGACCCGGGAACGGTCGAGTTGGAGGAGGGCTTCACCCGGGACATGCGCGGCATCGGACACCTCGGGACCGGCGACCTGGAGGTCCGTGTCGTCTCGGCAGCCGACTTGGAGAAGGCGGCGCCGCTGATCCGGCGGGCGTTCGAGCCGGCCTGACGTAACAGGACGGGCGGCTGGTGCATCGGTTAGTCGATGCTCCAGCCGCCCCTTTTGCGTCTGTGGGCCGCCGGCCCTGGCCTCTCTTCGCTCTCACGTTCATGCCTCCGGTCCGGCAAGCTCGAAGTCATCCTTCGTCAGTTCGGCCCGCAGCCGCTCCTCGGCGACGTCGGCGTAGTGCGCGGACAGCTCGACGCCCACGAAGCGGCGTCCCTCGCGCAGGGCCGCGACCCCGGTGGAGCCGCTGCCGGTGAACGGGTCGAGGACGGTGCCGCCCTCGGGGCAGACCTGGACGAGCTGCTGCATGACCTCGACGGGCTTCTGGGTGATGTGAACCCGGCCCTTGCGGGGCTGGGAGGCGATGTAGTGCCCCGGCAGGTAGAGATCGCGGGTGTTGTCGAGGGAGCCCTTGACGCCCCAGACGATGAACTCCGAGTCCTGCTTCGGCCCGCCCTTGCGGGGCCGGCTGGACGGCTTGATCCACGGAATCGTGCCGCTCCAGGTCCATCCCGCCATCTGCAGGGCGTCGGAGGTGGTCGGCTCCTGTCGCCAGTCGGTGAAGACCATCGCGACCGCGTGCTCGGTCGAGGCCCGGTACGCCTCGGTGAGCAGTTCGGTGAGCCAGGAGCGGTAGGAGCGCTGGTCGCGGTTCTCGCCGGGGAAGTTGGCGAGGTCGTGCGCCGAGTTGCTCGTGACGTACTTGGCACGTGCGGTACGGCCGGTCCGGTCGGAGCTGGTGCGGCCCCCGGAGTTGTACGGCGGATCGGTGATCACCGCCTGGACGCTCTCGTCCGGGAGGGACTTCAGGACGGTCAGGGCGTCGCCTCGGTGCAGCGTGTAGCTCATGGGAAGGGCCTCTTTTCGGGCACGGCGGAGTCTGGACCTGCTCCGGACAGCGCTCAACGTCGTGCATCCGGTGCGAGGTTGCAGCGGAGGTTAACGGCGAATTCCGGCCGCGCCTAACGAGGTGGCTCCCTGCTTCGGACCCCTGGACGGCAGTCGTTTGGCGCGGCCGGAATCCCGGTCTACTGTCTCGCCGTGCCACCGGGAAGGAGCCTGGCTTCACCCCCGTTGAGCTGTGCTTATCCGTGCCGTCTCGTCCAATCGAGCAGCGTCGTAGGCACGTTGCCCATCTGCCCGCGAGCGCCGTGAGGAGGCCCCTGTGCACTGCCTGAGATTACGAGCGCGGCTGGCTGCCGCGTATGACCTGAAACCGGCGTCCTGGAGCTACCAACTCCTCTGACCCGGGCCCGCCGAGAGGCGGATGCACATCGGCGCGGTGCCGACGGCTTTGCACGAGAAGTCGGCACCGCGTCTCCTGCGAACACCGAGGAGCCGCTGCGATGCAGCATGCCCTGACACACCCGCGCCCCGACCCACCTCCCTCGCCCCGTCCGCACCGCCGTCGCGCTCAACGGCGGCGGCCGTGAAGAAGACGACGGGAGCCCTCGTCGGTCTGTGCGCCACCGGACCACTCCTGCTGGCACTGCCGATCCTTGGCATCGGGGCCGGGACCGCCTCGGCTTCGTGTTCGACCGACGGTGCACAGGGTGTGGACGCCTCCGCCGTCGCCAAGCAGGTGAAGGCCATCCTGGACGGCGGCGACAAGGGCTCGGTCTCCGTGCCGGGCCTGGACGCGCCTGCCGACCAGGTGCCCAACGCCAAGACGATCCAGGCCACGGGCGTCGCGATGAACATCCCCGCCCGAGGGCAGGTCGTCGCCCTGGCGACCGCGCTGCAGGAGAGCGGCCTGCGGAACCTGACCTACGGCGACCGCGATTCGCTGGGTCTCTTCCAGCAGCGGCCGTCGATGGGCTGGGGTACGGCCAGCCAGATCCTTGACCCGGTGCACGCCTCGACGAAGTTCTACGAGGGGCTCAAGAAGGTCTCCGGCTGGCAGTCCCTCTCTGTCACCCAGGCCGCCCAGGCGGTACAGAAGTCGGGCTTCCCGGAGGCGTACGCCAAATGGGAGCCGCTGGCCACCGCCCTGCAGAAGGCCATCGAGCCCCTGCTGCAGAAGGCCGGCGGCGCATCGCCGAGCCCGTCGCCGTCCGGCTCTGCCGACACCGGCAGCCCCTCTCCCATTTCCGCGGGGGGTTGTTCGGCGGACGGCGACGGGACGGACTTCGGCACCATCCCGGCGGGCGCACTGCCGGAGGAGTACAAGATTCCCGCCTCCGCGCCGCCGAAGGTACAGACGGCGATCCGGTGGGCGCTCGGCCAGCTCGGCACCCCGTATCAGTGGGGCGGCACGTGCACCGACTCCCACGGCAAGAACCCGATGGGCCGCTGCGACTGCTCCTCCCTGATACAGGGCGCGTACAAGGCCGCCGGGGTGACCCTGACGCGGACCACGTACACGCAGGTCAAGGACGGCAAGGCCGTCTCGGTCGATGCCCTCAAGCCGGGCGACCTCCTCTTCACCGAGGGGACGGCCGCCGTACCGGAACACGTCGGGATGGCGATCGGGCAGGGCCTGATCGTCCACGCCCCGCACACCGGTGACGTCGTACGGATCACCACCGTCGCGTCCTGGAAATCGCGGATTCTCGCGGCCCGCCGAGTCGTCTGACCGGCGCTCCTCCCCCCTCCTCACCTCCCCTCGCACCGCTGGTTCGCCCCACCGGGCTTTGGCGTGCGCTCATTCGAACTGGAGTTCCCGTGTATCTCGCTGAACAGGTCATACAGCTCGCCTACGACCCGGGAATCAAGCCCAACGAGGGCGGGCTCCCTGGCCTCAACGTCCTCAAGCAGGTGATGGGCTCGATCAACTTGTTCGGACTCATTGCCGTGGTCGGAGCCCTCGCCGTCAGTGCGGGCGTGTGGGCCTGGGGTCACCACTCCGGTGGTCACCAGGCCGAGGCGAACGGGAAGAAGGGCGTGCTGGTAAGCGCGAGCGCGGCCCTTCTTCTCGGTGCGGCCAACGGTGTGGTGGCGTTCTTCTCGACGCTCGGGACGCAGGTCCACTGATGGCTCAGCACTCCACCCACCCCGGCGGCGCATCTCGCGTGCGCCGCCGGGCGCTGCTCGGCACTGCCGTCCTGGCGGTGCTCGTCGCCGTCGCCGGCCTGGCCGCCTACCTCACCCGCGAGGGCCGAAGCCCCTCCGATCCTGCTTCCCCACCGCCGAGTTCGCCCACGGCGTCCTCGTCGCCCGCGGCACCGTCCGGGCCGCACACCCGGCCCCGCGCTCTGCCCGTTCCGCCGAAGACCCACGACCCGATCACGTACGGGAAGGCCGCCGCCGCAGCGCTGTGGTCGTACGACACCCGCGCGTACTCGCAGCCCGAGCTGCGCAAGGCGCTGCGCGGCTGGCTGACCACGGAGTCGAAGTACGCCGACCCGGCCTCCGTCGACCAGGCGGTCCCCTCGGCCGTGCTGTGGAAGGAGATGGCGGCCAACAAGCAGGTCGCCACCGCCAAGATCAACGAGGGGCACTTCCCGCATGCCTTTACGCAGGCCCTCCATGACGACCCCGGGGCGATCACCCAGGCGTACGTCTACGCCGTCACGGTCTCCGGCAAGCAGTCGATTCGCTGGAAGGGCTCGGCCGCCGGCGGCGCGGAGAGCCGGTCCACCACCCTCGCGGTCCAGTGCCGGCCCAACCACTCCTGCGCCTTGGTCGGCGTCATGCCGTCCGTCGCGCCCTGACCCTCGCCCCAGAACGGAGGTAAGACCCATGGGAGTCTGCGACTTCCCGCTGATGGACAAGGTGTGCGGCGCTGTCGACTTCGCCACCAACCCCGCCGGCACCGTCACCGACGGTCTCGGCGCGTGGATCGCGAAGTCGGCGGGCGAGCTGGCGTCCAGCGCGGCCGACCTTGCCGCCAAGGCCGTCAACAAGACGACGGCCATCGACCTCAACGCCGGGTGGTTCCGCGACAACTACGAGCTGCTGCTGCCCATCGGCCTCGCCCTGACCGTCGGCATCTTCTGCATCCAGCTCATGACCGCGGCCTGGCGCCGTGACGAACGTGCCCTCGCCAAGGCGGCGTTCGGCACCATGACCGGAGTCCTGTTCAGCTTCTCCGCCATCGCCTTCACGACCGTCGCCATCACCGTGGTGGACGCACTGTCCGACGGCCTCTTCAAAGCCGCCAACACCTCGATCGACGACGCGATCCGTCGTGTGATCAAGGTTGATCAGATGGGGGCCATGTACGGCCTCGGCTGGGGTGTGCCCGCGCTGGTGGCGTTCGGGTGCGCGATCGGTGCCTTCCTCTACTGGGGCGTGATGGTGGCCCGCAAGGTCGGCGTCCTGATCATGGTCGCGCTCGCGGTGTTCGCCGGGGCGGGCGGCGGCTGGGAAGTCGCCAAACGGTGGCGGCGCGGCTGGATCGAGGCCACCGGCACCCTGATCGTCTCCAAGCTGTTGATGACCGTCGTCTTCCTGATCGGCGTCTCCGCCATGGGCAAGACCGACGCCAGCGACGGAATGGCGGCCCTGTCCGACGCGATGGCCGGCATCGTCGTGATGGTCCTGGTGTTGCTCTGCCCCTACGCGACGTACAAGTTCGTCCACTGGGCCAGCGACGGCGGCGGCCACGACGACATGCACCGCACCGGTGTCGCCGGCATGGCGGTCGCCGCAGGCGCCGCGAAGACCGCAGGCAGCCTCGCGCTGCGGGCCGGTACCGGCGCCCCCGCCCCGCAGGGTCCGAACCAGGTCCCCGGCGCGGGCACCGATGGCGTCGCCTCCGGCATCAACCCCTCCGGCGGCAACCTCAGCCAGGAGGGCATCGACGCCGGGCCGCCCAAGCAGCAGACCCGCTTCCGGTACGGCGAAGACCCGGACGCGAGCGGCGACAAGGGCCGGGCTCTGATCCAGCGCCCCGGGATCCCGCCGCTGATCACACGTCCTGGCGAGGACGAACCGGAAGGGTCCGAATCGACTGCCCAAGGCGTTGCGGGCGGCTCCGGTCACCTCGCAGCCGCATCGGCTCCGGGCGGCGACATGACCTCCATGCCGCCGGCCGACCCCGGACCTTCGGCCTCGGGCACTCCGGCGTCCGGGTCCGGTCCGTCGGCCACCGGCTCCGCGACGCCGACGAACTGGGTGTATCCCACCCAGCCGCCGTCGGGTTCCTGACCCACATCCCCGGGGGCGGGCCGCACTCCACGGCCCGCCCCCGCCCCCCACCAGCAGGAAGGTTTCGCCATGACGTCCAGAAGATCGCCGCGCGCCCCGTCCTCAGCCCGCTCCCACCGTCTGGAACCACCATGTCCGGCAAGCACCAGTCCTCCACGCCCACCGTGAAGTTCCCGCACCGCAGCAGGCGCGGCGTCCTGCTCGGCCTGTCCGTCCCGCAGTTGGTCGTCGCTGGGCTCACCGGCCTTCTCCTTCTCGCCGTGATCCTCGCCCGCGGTGTGGTCGGCGCCCTCCAGCTCATCCCGCTGTGGGCCGTGATCGCCCTGCTCGTCTTCGTCCGCCACCGAGGCCGTGCTCTGGCGGACTGGGCCCCGATCGTCGTCCGGTACGCGCTGCGCCGGATGCGAGGCCAGCTCGTCTGGCTCACCCGGCCCTCTCGCCGGCCGACCCGCGAGGGACTGCTCCACCTTCCCGGCACCGCTGCCAGCCTGCGCGTGACCACTGCTCCCGACGGCAAGTACGGCGCCGTCCACAACCCGCACACCGGGACGCTGACCGCGGTGGTCAAGGTCTCCTCCCGCGCCTACGCCCTGCTCGACCCCGGCACCCAGCAGGCCAACGTCGGCGGCTGGGGACGCGCGCTGGCAGCTCTCGCCCGTACCGGGCAGATCGCCCGCATCCAGGTGATCGAGCGCACCATCCCCGACTCCGGCGACGCGCTGCGCCGATACTGGGAAGAGCACGGCCGCCCCGACACCCCGATGGCCGGCGCGATCTACAACGAGCTGATCCAGAGCGCCGGTCCCGCAGCCGCCCCGCACGAGGCGTACGTCGCGGTGTCCCTGGACACCAAGGCGGCCCGTCGGCTGATCAACCAAGCTTGCGGCGGTCTCACCGGCGCGTTCAGCGTCCTCGCCCAGCTCACCTCCACGTTCGACCAGGCGGCGCGGACCGCCGGTCTCACCCCGACGGGCTGGCTCACCGCCCGCGAGATCGCCGCCGTGGTGCGCACTTCCTATGACCCGAAGGCGCTGGCGACACTCGACCGCTGGTCCACGGCCGGTCGCCCCGAGGCCGAGCCCGCCGCCGCCGGACCCGTCGTGGTCGTCGAGAAGGCGGACCACATCGCCACCGACTCCGCCGTGCACGCCACCTACTGGGTGGAGAACTGGCCGCGCACCGAGACCAGCGCCGGCTTCCTGCACCAGCTCCTGTTCACCGGCGGGGTGCGGCGCACGCTGTCGCTCTCCTACGAGCCGAAGAACCTCGACGCCGCCCTGCGCGACGTGCAGCGCAAGAAGTCCAGCGTGATCGCCGACGCCGCCGAACGGGCCCGGCGCGGCCAGGTCGACTCCGAGGCGGACTCGATCGAGTACCAGGACATCAAGTCCCGCGAACGCCAGCTCATCGCCGGGCACGCCGACGTCGCCCTGACCGGTCTGCTGACCGTCTCGGCCGACACCGAGGACGAGCTGCGCACCGCCTGCGCCGTCGTGGAGACCGCCGCTGTCGGCGCCCAGCTCGATCTCCGGCCGCTGACCTGGCAGCAGGCCGAGGCGTTCACCGCCGCCGCCCTGCCGCTCGCGCTCGCTGCCTGACCCTTCCCTTCGAAAGAGCACCCTCATGTCCCGCACCGCCAGCCCGACCGCGCAGGACTTCGTGCCCTTCGCCACCGCCGCGCTCGACTTCCACCGGGCGCTCAACATCCCGGGCGGCCCGCTGGTCACCACCCGGGCCGAGCTGGACGCCCTGCACGCGCACCTCGTTTCGCTGTACGGGCTGCTCGACGCCCACACCGGTCGCACCGGGCAGCTCGTCGCGGTCGAGGGCGACCAGCTCCGTACCGCCCGCACCCGCATCTGGCAGGCCGCCGAGCACCTCCACGCCGCCTACCACGCGGCGCCCCGGCCGGACTCCGGCGAGATCCCCGCACCGGAGGCGTGCCAGGCCGGCCTTCCGGAGGGAGCACCGGAACTGACCATCTGCCAGCGCCACCAGCGCACCGCTCATCTCGTCCGGCGGCGCACCACCCCGGCCGACCTGCACGCCCCGTTCACCGGCCTCGTCCGCCGCTGACCCACCCCTCATCTGGAGAAACGCTCATGCCCCGTACCCGCGCCAGCGCCTCCCCTCTGTTCGTGCCCCGCAAGACGACGCGCGCCGAGCAGCGGGCCGCCCGAGCCGGTTTCACCGAAGCCCGCCGCCAGGCGCGCCTCGCCGGAAATCGGCCCAAGCACCGCGCCGAGCAGACCCTCGATCCGAGTCTGCGGCCTACCTACCCGCCCGCCGGTCGCCCCGGTCCGGCCTCCGCCCGCGGCGGCAAGCTCGCCCTGCCCGCCCACCGGATGACCACCGCCACAGCCAGCGGCGCGTACCCGTTCGTCGCCGAGGGCGGCCTGGGCGCCGAAGGAGTGTTCATCGGCCGCGATGTGCACGCGGAGGCGGCCTTCTGCTTCGACCCCTTCTCGCTCTACAACAGCGGCAGGGTGGAGGGCTTCACCAACCCCAACGCGGTCCTGGCCGGGATCATCGGCATGGGCAAGTCGGCGCTGGCGAAGTCGATCGCCACCCGGTCGATCGCCCACGGCTACCGGATCTACATCCCCTGCGATCCCAAGGGGGAGTGGACCGGTGTCTCGCAGGCCCTCGGCGGATACACCATCGCCCTGGGCCCGGGGCTCCCCGGCCGGTTGAACCCGCTGGACGCCCCGGCTCGCCCTGCCTCCGTGAGCGAGGAGGACTGGTTCACGGAGGTTCGCAAGCGCCGTCTGCTGCTGCTGGCCAGCCTCGCCCGCACCGTGCTGAAGCGCGACCTGCTGCCGATGGAGCACACCGCCCTCGACCTGGCCCTGGATCTGGTTGTCGCCGACGCCGCCGCCCGGGGCACGGTGCCGCTGCTCGGCGAGATCGCGCACGCACTCGGCTCCCCCGAACGCCTCGACCACGCCCTCGGCCACCAGGCGGGACACCTCGGTTCAGCCGCCCAGGACCTCGCCCACGCCCTGCGACGTCTCGTGCACGGCGACTTGAGCGGCATGTTCGACGCGCCGAGCACCGTGTCGTTCGACCCGACCACACCGATGCTGTCCATCGACCTCTCCCGTCTCGGCGGCTCCGGTGACGACACGGCACTGGTGCTCGCGATGACGTGCGCGAGCGCGTGGATGGAGTCAGCCCTCAGTGATCCCGATGGCGGTCGGCGCTGGGTGATCTACGACGAGGCGTGGCGGCTGATGCGGCACGTCGGGCTGCTGGAGCGGATGCAGAGCCAGTGGAAGCTCTCCCGAGGGCTGGGCATCGCGAACCTCATGGTGATCCACCGCCTCAGCGACTTGCTCTCGGCGGGCGACGCCGGTTCACGCGGCCGAGTCCTGGCCGAGGGGCTCCTCGCGGACTGCAGCACGCGCATCATCTACCGCCAGGAACCTGACCAGCTCGCCGCCGCTGCCTCTCTGCTCGGCCTGACCGGCGTCGAGACCCAGGCCGTGTCCGCCCTGACCAAGGGCCGAGGTCTGTGGAAGGTCGCCGGCCGCTCGTTCATCACCCAGCACATCCTCCACCCGGCCGAGCGGGAGCTGTTCGACACAGACGCCCGCATGGCCGCCTAGCCCAACGACCAGCACAGCAAAGGGAATCGATCATGTCTGCTTCTTCCACTCCTTCCTCCGGTGACAACCAGCCGTCGCAGGCCACCGACCCTTTGGCGTGGCGACGGCACCTCCCGGCACTGGCCTCGGCCGCCGCCGGGATCAACGAGGCGTGCGACGCCTGGGACGCGGTTTCGGACTCCCTCTGCGACGCGGACGGCTGGCCGCTGGACGACAAGGTCTACGGGGACGGGAAGGTCCAGCGGGACGCCGAAGCGTGGAAGCACGCCGAAGTGTTCCTCGACCACGGACCCGAGGTGCTGGCCGGGGTCCGCGCCGCCGCCGACGACCCCGACTACGTCGAGGGGCCGATCAGTGACGACCTCCGTCGGATACGCGGGATCGACACCATCCTGTTCCGGGCGGAGGAACTGCGGCACGAATGGGACGGCGTCATGGCGCTTATGGACGGTTCGCAGCCGAGCGTGCTCCACCTCTACAAGGAGCGTGCCGAGGAGCACCGCAACACCGAGGGCTGGCACTACTCACACGAACTAGGTTCCAAGGGACCGGCGTTGGTGCGTGTCGGCGAGTATCTAGCTCATCGGGCGGACACCGAACGGCCGGCGCAGACCGAGCGGGCTCGCGTCGCCCTGACCCGCTCGACGCACAACGCCCCTGCCGTATCACCTGCTTCGCCCCAGGTCCCGCCGGCATCGCATCCGCCGGCTCCCGGTCGCTCGCGGTGATCCCTAGCACGCAGTCACGGCAGCGCCAAACTGCCCGATCACCGGATCCTCATGGACCACCGCGCTCCTTCAAGCTCCACGCCCCGTCGGCTCCCGCCGTGCGGCGGGACGTTCGCAACGGAGAACTCCATGCACCACGAAACCCCTCCCCCGACCGCCACATCCAATCCGCGTCGCCTGCAAGCCGCCCTCTGCTCCGCGCTCGGGCAGCGCGGCCTGGAGGGCACCGTCGAGTACGGCCTCAGCGACTACATCGTCCACGCCGAGCTTCCCGACGGCAGTTCGCTGATCATCTCGCCCCCGCAGGAGCCACCCTCCGAGCACCCCGAGACCCCGGAAAGCTGGATGGTCACCCGCCACCGGTCCGCCGAGCCCGCCGTCTACGAGGTGATCTACGACTCCGAGCCGGACGGTCCGCATGCGCGTCACGGCGGCAGCGTGCCGGATCTCCTCTTCGCTGTCGACGCCCGCCTGGACCAGCTTGGCGTACCGACACGCCAGGAGCAGGAACGTTCCGGCGAGGCGCGCGCCGCCACTGTGCTCCCGCCCGACTCCGCTCCATCCCGGGCGAGGGTCGCTCTCGCCTCTTCGCCGTCGGTCGGCCAGCGCGTGCTCCCGACCTGTCCGCCGCCGGAGTCTTCCGCGCGGACCGCGCCGCCACCGGCCAGTTCCTCATCAGCTCCCCGGCTCTGACCGACCGCGATCCAGGAGTCCTCCGTGCACCGCACCCTCAGAACTGATCCGCCCGTCGCCCGCACCTGTAACCGCACCCGCCTCGGATGGATCTGCCATGCCCAGCCACTACGACGTGCTGCCCGACCTGGCCTTCGGCCACCACCCCGTCCACGGCATCGTCGCTGCGAACCCGGAGAACCTCGCGGCCAGCAACTGGATGCTCAGGGGATTCGACTTCCATCCCGTCCCCGACCAGCCGACGTTGTACGCGCTGGCCGACCAGAACCGTGACGGACACGGCCGTACGAGCCGGGCCATCGAGCTGCTGCGCAAGGCCGGCTACCAGGTCGATGTGGACGTCGCACTTGACCCTGCGCTGGCGCCCGAAACGGCACACGTACGCGACCGCGGTCCGCTCGGTGAACCGGACGTCGCCTTCGCCGATCACCCGCAGCTCGGCATCGTCGCAGCCCTCGACGACCGTGTCTCCGGCCTCAGCGGGCTCGCGCTGGTGGAGGACGGCTGGCGGCACAACTCGAGCCTGGACATCTACACGCTCCCCGCGACCACCGATCGCGTCGAGGCGCTGGGGAAAGTCGCCGACGCCACGGTGGCCCTGCACCGTTCGGGGCTCCAGGTCGCAGTGCAGCCCCGCCTCGCTCAAGAGGTGACGGCTCGGCCCCGCCCTGCTGTCGCGCAAGCCGTCGGCCGTGAGCGCGGCCGTGGTCCCGCTCGCGCGTCTCCGTTGAGCGCCGCCGCGCTCGCCGCCAGCCCGGCCCGTGCCGGTATCCCGGGCAGGGCGCCGGTCCCCGCCGCCGTCACCACACCGGCGATCCGGCCGGTTGACCCCCGCGTCGCGTACTGCCGCGACCGCTGATCCAACTCCTCAAGGAGGCTCTTCCATGGCCGTGAAGACGATCTGGCCTATCGACCACACCTGCGGTCACCATGCCGACCGCGACTTGTCCGACCGACCGGCCGACCGCCGCGCAGGCTTCGCCGAGTGGCTCGCCAGGCAGGAGTGCACGGACTGCTGGCGCGCCTCGAACGAGGGCGACGAGCAGGACAAGGCCGCCTGGCTCAAGGCGAAGCGCGCTGAGGAGCAGACGGCGTCGGAAGCCTGGTCCGAGCAGTACCGGATGCCTCCCCTGGAGGGGACCGAGCGGGCCGTTCCCTGGGGCGTGCGCTGTCGTCACCAGATCCTGACCAACGCCTACACCGCACTGGTCACCGAAGGCACGACCAGCGAAGCGGAATGGGCGGAGATCGAGGAGAACGCTCGTACGGTGACCCGTGCCGGGTGGTGGATAGACCAGAGGTCGTCCGAGTCCGAAGACCTCACCGAACTGCTCCGAGCCGCCACCGGGTCCGACCGGCCGACGGAGAATCCCTTCTTCTGACCGACCGGGTGCCCTGCTTCGGCGGGGCACCCGGCTGACCGCCACCGTGCGGCCTCTACCAGCGATTCTCGGCCGGACCAAACCCCGGATTTGCCGGACGCTCTGCCCACTGGCCCACCTCCAACGGGTCGTTCGCTCCCTCTGCCCCGGAGACTTCCGTGCCTACCTCGATCACCATCACGTCCGAGTTCAGCGGCAGCGTCGTTGCCAACGGCGCTACTGATGACCTCTCCGCGCAGCTCCTCCGTCACGCCGGTTTCAAGCAGATCGACGACTGGCACGACCGACGCCATCGCCTGCCCACCACCACTCCGATCGCCGACCAGGTCGCCATCGCCAGCCATGCGGCCGAGATGCTTCGAGCCGCTCGCTATGACGTCATCCTTCCGCCGTCTCTGGACACGGCCCGGATGAGCCCTCCGGTGCATGCGCTGGGGCCCTACGCCGCCGGAGCCGAACTTCTCACATCACGGACCAGATCCGTGCGGCCGAAGACGGAGCCAGCCTTCAGCGGGCAGTTGACCACCTCCTTCACCCCGAGCACGGTGCGCTGGAGCGTGTCCGGGAGGCGCTGGAAGCAGCGGGAGAACAGGTCAACGACCTGGACGACGACGCGTATGCGCTCGCCGACCGGTTCGGCTTCGCCTCGGAGCTCGTCAGCTCGGCCCAGTCCGAACTCGTCGATTCCGAGGCCGAGCTACGCCGCGTCGGCGCCGCTTCGACGAGTTACTCGGCAGCACGGACCGCCCGTGATCACCGTGGTGCCGCTCTGGCCACTTCTCCTGCGGCGAACCAGGCCAAGGTCTCCTCGGCGTCCAGTTCCCAGACGGCGCCGCTCACTACGACGGGTCACCCGCCGCGCGCCGCAACCCCCCGACGGTGACCCCGGCGGCTCCCTTCGCCGTCGGCCACCAGTACGTCGCGCGTCCCCGCTCGACTCACCCGTCAAAGACCACTCACCCGAAGAGGCAAACGTGCCCGAGTACTACTCCAGCATCGGCGAGGCCGTCGGTGCGGCCATGCAGCACAACATCCGGCTCGCCCACCGCAGCGCGGCACCGGGCTCCGACAAGCCGCTGCAGGTCAGGCGCCTGCCCAGCGCTTCCGCCGATCCGTACTCGGTCCGCGGAATGATCTCTCGCCTCCACGAGGACGCCTCGCCCGATGAGGTGGCGGGCATCATCGAGGAGGTCAACGGCGCACTGGTCGGGGCTCTGCCCGAGCTGACCGAACTCGTCGCCTCTGCCGCCGACTGGACTCGCGCCCGTCTCGACTTCGACGACCCGCATCACAATCCGACTTTCGAGACGTGGACACGACTGGCAGCCGCGTACGGGATGCTCCAGGACGTCCGTGAGCAGTTGGAAGTCGCCGAGGACGGTCTCGCTGCCTGTCCCGCAGAGCGCACGGACCCCCGGCACCACCAGATGGTCAACGTCTTGCGCAGCCGGGAGTTGCTCGACGATGTCCTCGGTGCCGAGGCTGCTCCTGTGCCGTCCGCTGCCCGGAACGTCGATTCAGACCGGCAGCGGGCGGCCCGCGCCTCCTCGCCGCGCGCCGGAACATCGCCGTCGACCGGCAGTCCGCCGGCCACCGCAGCACCTCCGCCCGCGCCACGTTCTGCCGGCCGACCCCGCTGAAACGTCCCGCCTCAGACGTCCAGGAGTACCCCCATGAGCTGCACGAGAGCCGAGCGCGCCCCGCCCCCGCCCGCTCTCACACCCAAGGAACCGCCGTGCCTTCCCCGCGCACCAGCGCGCCCTCGACCACCACCGGGTCGGACGCGCTCCTCTACCTCCTGTTCGGCATCCTCGGCGCCGCCATGGCCTTCGGCTCCCTGGCCTGGCTGACCGGAAACCTCACCAACACCTTCGTCGGGAGCGGGACATGGGCCCCCTTCCGCGTCACGGACGCGCTGCTGCACCCGGAGGTGCTGTGGCCGGCCCTGAGCACCAGCATGCTGGTGGTCGGTGCCCGCGTCGTCCCCGGCTTGTTCACCGGTGGCCTGGTCGTCACCGCTGCGGTGCTGTGGATGCGCTGGCGTGCCGGGTCCAAGTCCGGCCTCGCCCGCAAGGCGGACCTGGCGCCGCTGCTGGACAAGGAAATCGTCGCCAAGGCGAAGAGCCTGCGCCCGAGCCTGGGCGGCCGGGAGAGTAAAAGAGGTCCTGCCCGCTGACCGCGGCATCCTGCTCGGCACCCTCGATCCCGGTCGTGCAGAGGTCCGCGCGTCCTGGGAGGACGTGATCGTCGCGATCATGGCCCCGCGTTCCGGCAAGACGTCCGGGCTGGCGATCCCCGCGATCCTCTCGGCACCGGGCCCGGTCCTACTCACCAGTAACAAAGCCGCGAACGACGCCTTCACCACCACGGTGGACGCCCGTGCCGAGGTCGGCACGATCTGGACCCTCGATCCGCAGCAGATCGCCCACCACCCGCGCGAGATGTGGTGGGACATCCTCGCTGACGCCCGCGATCTCGCCGGGGCGAAGAGGTTGGCGGGGCACTTCGTGACCGCGAGCGTGGACGAGTCCAGCGGCTCCGACTTCTGGTCCACCGCCGCGAGCAACACCCTCGGTGCCCTCTTCCTCGCCGCCGCGTCCCACCGGCGGCCGATCACCGACGTCCTGGCCTGGCTCGCGATGCCGGCCGACCGCACCCCGGTGGACCTGCTCACCGACGCCGGCCACCATGCCGTCGCCGCCCAGCTCCAGGGCACCGTCTCCGGCGCGACCGAAACGCGCGACGGGATCTATGAGACCGCGAGGCAGTACGCGAGCTGCCTGCTCGACCCGGACGTCGCCGCCTGGGTCACCCCGAACGACGACCTTCCCGAGTTCCAGCCGTTCGCCTTCGCCACGTCCCGCGACACCCTGTACCTGCTGAGCAAGGACGGCGGCGGCAGCGCGTCCGCGATCATCGCGGCAGCGGCCGACGCCGTGATGCGCGCGGCCGTGATCGTCGCCGAGCGCTCCGGTGGGCGACTCGACCCGCCCGCCCTGTGCGTCCTCGACGAGGCGGCGAACGTCTGCCGCATCTCGGACCTCCCTGATCTCTACAGCCACCTGGGCAGCCGAGGCGTCATCCCGATGACGATCCTGCAGTCCTACCGTCAGGGCCAGCGGTGCTGGGGCGAGGCCGGTATGGACGCCCTGTACTCCGCCGCCACCATCAAGATCATCGGATCTGGCATCGACGACGCCGACTTCGCCGACCGGCTCAGCCGTCAGGTCGGCGACCACGACGTCCAGACCACCTCGGTGTCGACCAGCGAGGGCGGCAAGTCCACCTCGGTGAGCATGCGCACCGAGCGGATCCTTCCACCGGACGCCATCCGCGCCCTGCCCAAGGGCAAGGTGCTGCTGCTGGCCACCGGCATCCGGGTCGCCATGCTCAACCTCAAGCCCTGGTACAAGGAGCCCTCCGCCAAGGTGGTCGGCCCGGCTTCCGCTCGCGCCACGAAGGCCATCACCGAGCGTGCCCTCGCGAAGAGCATCGGCCAGGACGATCTTGGACTGTCGGCATGAGCGCGCCCACACCACAGCAGGGGCGGTTGGCCCACGCTCCGGTCGTCCTGCGCGGTGGCCGGTGGTGGCTTGACGGCGGGGCCGGCTCGGTTCCCGCCTCCGATCCCGCCTTCACCGCCGTCCTGGACGACTTCGCGCTGTCGATGGCCGCTGCCGACCAGGCAGTCGCCAACCTCCTGATCCGGCAGGACGAGGCGTCCTCCGTTGATCCCGGAGGCCGGCGGTGAACCCGCTGATGAGTGCCGAGCAGGCGGTCCTCGGCGCCGCGCTCCTCGACCCCGAGCAGCTCACGCACCTGGAGTGGCTCGCTGCGGACCACTTTTATCGGCCCGTCCACCAGGCGCTGTTCGGCGCCCTCCGCAAGCTGCGCAACGACGGGCATCCCGCGCTCTCGGCCGATGGTCCGTTGCCGCTGTCGTGGGTGACCGACGCGGTCGAGGAGGCCGGACAGCACGTGCGCGGGCTGACCGCGGCGTACGCCCACACCCTGATCCAGGCGTGTCCCCGAACCGAGCACGCCCCGGTGTACGGACGCATGGTGCTGGAGGGGGCGATTCACCGCACCGTCGCCCAGCACGCGATCCGTCTCCACCAGGCGGCTCGGGCCGACGCCGTCCAGGGCGAGGTCGAGGGAGCGTTGCGAACGGCGGACGTCCTGACCGGCGTACTCACCGACCTTGCGCGACGCTGGGGAACCGATCCTCGACCGGTCCCACCCACCGCTGGGCCCCCTGCCGCCACGGACATCCCGCTTCCGGCACAGAGCGGCCAGGTCGCCGAGGACGAGCGGTTCCTCCTGGCTGTCCTCGCCGAACAACCGGGGGCCATGGGCGAGGTGGTGGCCTGGCTGCGGCCGGGAGACTTCGCCGACCCGACCCACGGGCAGCTCTACCGGTGCCTGGGCGCGCTGCACCACCGGGGCGAACCCATCGACCGGATCACCCTGCTCTGGGAGGCCCAGCGACGCGGTCTGCTGGCCGACGGCACTGTGTCGAGCGAGCAGCTGACCGCCGTCTGCGAAGGCATGGTCCCCGGAAGCGCTGACTGGTTCGGACAGCGGGTGATGCGCTCCTCCGTCACCCGCACCGCCGCCGCCTCCGCGCGAGCCATCCGGACCCTGGCCCAGGACGAGGTTCTGGGGCCCGGCCGGCTGATCAACCTGCATGAACTCGGTCCGCTCGACGAGGTACGTGCCCGCTGGGCCACCGCGAACAGCAGTTCAGCTCCGAAGGCCACGGCATCCGCGCCGCCGGCGGCCGAGCCGCCGCCCGACCGAGTGAAGGCCGCCCGCGCCCGCAGCACGCCCCGCCCAGGCGCGTCACCCCCAGCCCCGGCCAGCCGTCTCCCCACGCTGCCAGCAACCCGACCACCCTCGCGCGGCCACCCGTGAGACCCCCGCCCCACCAGCCCTCTTCTGCCCCTGGAACTCGCCTTGATCTACCCCATCTCCTCAGCCGCGCCGGACCTGCGCGGCACGGACCCGAGCCTCGACGCCCTGCTGCGCTCTCCGTTGATCGGGTCTCTCTGCTCGGGGTACGGCGGCCTCGACCTGGGCGTGCAGTCCGCGCTCGGCGGCACGCTGGCCTGGCACGCCGAGGTCGACCCGAACGCCTCACGCATCCTGGCCCGCCACTGGCCCAGCGTCCCGAACCTGGGCGATATCACCGCCGTCGACTGGTCCACCGTCCCCCGGGTGTGCGTCCTGACGGCCGGCTTCCCCTGTCAAAGACGTGTCCGTCGCCGGCCGCCGGGCCGGACTCAACGCCCAGACCCGCTCCGGGCTCTGGCTGCACGTCGCCCGTGCGGTCTCAGCCCTCCGACCCTGCCTGGTTGTGATCGAGAATGTGCGCGGCCTCCTCACCTCCCCCGCCGGTTCCCCTGGCGACGTGGAACCCTGCCCGTGGTGTCTGGGAGACACCGCAGGTCAGCCTGCTCTGCGGGCACTCGGTGCCGTACTCGGATCCCTGGCCGACCTCGGGTACGACGCGAAATGGCTCGTGCTTCGCGCCTCCGACGTCGGGGCCCCGCACCGCCGCGAGCGGACCTTCCTCGCCGCATGGCCCGCCGGGCACCCTGCTGAAGACGCCGACCAGCAACATCGGGAAGAACGGCGGCTCGCAGCATCCGTCGAAGCGGAAGGGCGGGGGGCACGGTCCGAACCTGGCCGACGAGGTCGAGTGGCTGCTGCTGCCAACCCCGAAGGCGTCGGACGGAATCAAGGGCTCGCCGAACCAGCGGCACGGCAATGGCGACATGACCCTGCCCAGTGCCGCGGCGTCTCTGTTGCCGACCCCGAGGGCCAGCGACACGGGCACCCCGGGCCGCCGACCCGGGAAGGGATGGCGGCCTCCCTTGTCGGCGGTGGTCCTGCCCCTCTGGGCGGAGGAGACGCCGGAGGTGGGGGCGCGGACCGGCGATGGGGAGCGTACGGATCCGCCATCACCCGATGGGAGAGGCTCACCCGCCCGGCCCCGGCTCCCACGGACGCGGCCGGTCGGCTCCGCGCGGACTTCGTGGAGTGGATGCAGGGCCTCGACGCCGGCTGGGTCACCGCGACTCCGGGGCTCGGCCGTCCAGCGCAGCTCACCGCGCTCGGCAACGGCGTCGTCCCACAACAGGCTTCGTGCGCCTTGCAGTTGCTGGCACCACCCTTCCCCCGCTGTCCCCGCTGCGCCGACCGATAGCGCTCCACTACCGCGTTCTTCCGGCCGGACCAAACCGCTGATTCTCCGGATCCTCTCGGGCATGTCGCCGTCTCACAGATGGAGCACACCCCCATGGCCGACACCAGCCCGACCTCCCCCGGCCCCGAGCCGTACCGCGTCCCCGACGCAGACCTCGACGACCTCGCCAGCACCCTCGCCAAGACCATGGCCGAGGTCAGGCAGCACGGCGTCATCCTCGACCGCCTCGGCTCCGAGCCCGAATCCGGCGCCATCCAGCCGCCGGACGGCGCTCCGGAAGCCGAGGCGGCTGACGGGAAGAAGCCCGACGGCCCCGCCTCGGTGTTCATCCTCGCCCTGGGCGGCACGGAATATGCCGTCGAACTCGCCGCTCTCAGCGACTGGGTGAACTACCTCTTCCTGCCGGTGTACGGCCGGGAGATCAGCACGAGCCGTCCCTGGTGCGCGCGCTGGCACGAACACCCCGAGGCCGTGGCCCGGCTCCACGCACTCTGGCTCGCCTGGCAGCAGTTCACTGACACGGAGGCCGGCCTGTCCGGCCCCTCGACCTGGCACCGCGACCACCTGGACCAGACCTTGGCGCACCTGCGTGCGCCCGACGGACCGTTCGCGGCCTGCACGACCAGCGCGACTCGCCCCAATCACCGGGTGCTGGCCACCCCGGCGCCCGAGCAGGCGGGGGTGGCGGCGTGAACGACATTCTCGACTTCGGCCTCGACGATCTCTCGCCGGTCGACGACGACTCCGAGAAGGCGATGGAGGCTCTCTGGGCTGGCGACCTGACGGTGCTGTCCCAGCACCACACCACGCCCAACGGTTCGCACAGCTTCGTCCTCGCCCACGACCGATCGGTCACCTGGGGGATACCCGGCGAGCCACAGCTCGTTGCGATCGCGGTCGCTCGGGATCTGCGGCAGTCCACGTTCACGTTCGAGACGAGTCACCACGCCACGGCGTCCTTCGCACAGAACTGGCTGGCAGAACGCGGCTGCCCGCTCGAACGGATCGCACTGCGCGGTGGCGACTACATCGAGCCCGCCGACGACCTCACCCTCCAGGTGGAACAGCAGATCCAGAAGTCGGGCACCCGCTACGAGGTCCTCGACACCTACACCTCTGACGACAATCCCAGCGAGGCGTGGACACTCGTCAACGACTCCCAGGCCACCCAGGCACCGGTTCGCCTCTTCTACGAGGAGTGGAACCACGGTGCCGGCACGTACACGATGCGCGAGGGCGCCTTCCCCGACGTCGGCGTCGCCCAGACCTGGCTGGACGAGCGCAGCGAACCGCTGCCCGAGCCTCCGGAGTACAGCGACCACAACGGTGCTGTCGTCCGGGCCCGCATCGCCCGCATCGCCCTTTCCCGGTCCGCCGGAACCTCTCCGACACCGCAGACCGGGCTCGACGCGCCCCGCGCGTCAGCGGCGGTTCCGGTCCAGCGCGCGGTCCAGGGGAGGCTGCTGTGAGCCGCGCCCGCTTCGCCTTCGCCGCGCACCCTGACGCCATCGCCGACCTGCGGGAACTCCGTCTGAGATGCGCGATTTGGCCTTGCTGGAGCTGCAGAACCTGGTCCACGGAAGCGACGACTGCTTGCCGTTGAAGGGCCGTCTTGCCGGCTTCCACAAGGTGTACGTCGACCCGGAGGTCTCTTACCGGCTGGTCATCCAGTTCCGCCAAGCGCCACCGACCTCGACCCACAAGCGCGAGATCTACCTCGTGGCGGCTGGCAGCCGGAAGGACTACGCGGTCTACCGCGCGGCCCACCTACGGACCGAGCCCCAGCAAGCGGTCGGCCCGGACTCCGCCACGGAGGCCCGCGTGCAGGCCGCCCGGTCTCGCTCGACGCTCCCCACCGAACGGCCGACAACGGGCCGCGCGGCTGCCCCGTCACCAGCGCCGCCCTCGGCCACTGCTTCTCGAAAGGTCGCCCAGCGATGACCAACGACCGTATTGCGCTGACCCGTTCAGAGCTGGCGGATCTCCTCACCGAGGCCGCTCAGAACGTCGGCGGCATCCCTGCCGCCGAGTACCCGACGGCTGCCGCCCGCTCCTACCTGCATCCCGTCTTGGGTCCGCTGGCCGCTGGGCCCCGCGTGATCACCGAGCTGAACGACCGGTTCGAGGGCTTCGTGGCCATAGAGCCACGCCCTGCTGGTTCGGCGGGCCTGTTCGCTCTGGCCTCCTACGCCTCCGCGCTGGGGTGGCTCACCGAATCGTTCGCCGAGCTGACCTCCTCGGTCGACGAGATCTGTACCCGTGTGGGCATCCCCACGGAGCCTTGCGCCCCGATCGTCGCCGCGTCCGGTGGTACCGAGCGGGACGACGAGTTCGACTTCGCCTTCAGCGCGCTTGAGTTGGAGGCGGTCCGCAGCACAGCCGAGGCCGCCGGCCTCGCGCCGGACGACTACGTCGAGGTTCTCTCCCAATCGCTGCTCGCCGCGGCCCGGATCACCGACGCCTGCATGGAGATCTCCAGTGGTCTGCTCGATGACGCTGATCTCCTCCGCGAAGTGAGCGACCGCCCTCGGCTCGATAACGATCCCGGGAGCCTGCCCGCTCTGGTCCGCTCCCTGCTCGCCCGGATGGAGACGACGGAGTGAACCCGTACGACGCAGACACACACCCTGGGCCTTATCTCGTCGTCGAAGTGCTCGGTGTCGGGGATGTCAGCGTGCACGCCCTCGCGCATGGTCCGGAGGAGCCGCTGCACCAGGCCGCTACACGCGTCATCGAAGCCGCAGCGGCTTTGGACGAGCGACACGAGAGCGTGCGCGACGCGGTCCAGCGGGCTCAGCGGCTACTCGAAGGCATCGGTCGCGGTGAAGCCGGCCATGCCCAGGTGTCGTACGCGCTGCTGACCGCACTCCCCTTCCGGAAGGTCGCGGGTGGCCGCGTACCAAGGCCAGCCGCATCACGCTTGACGCGAAGCTCGAAAGGAGAGGTGTGGTCGTCACTTGCGTCGGCGAAAGTAGCTGACGCAAATAATGGTAAGCGCCACGAGAAATACTACGACAATAGCGCCTGCCGGTGCGGCTCGCGTCGGAACGATCAAGCCAGCCTGGGTCCACATTTACTACTCGCCCCCACCGGGTTGGCGGCGGTTTTTTCCAAGAACCCATCCGGCGGAAGCGAGGAGTGCGAGGCCGAAGAGCACGGGGATCACGCCTGCTGCAATTTTTCCGCTCAATATGGCTCCGAAGCCGAGTACGAGAAGCGCCGCTGCCGACACGATTGCAATTCCGAGTAGGAACTTCACCTTTCCTCTTCTTTCTGAGCGAGGTGAGGCGGGGCCCTCAACAGGCCCCGCCTCACCTAGAGAGCTGCCTCAGTTCCTGCCGAGGCCGCTGCCCCGAGTCCGGCGGACAGCACCGTGCAGCCAGTGATGCCTGCCCCAATCGACGCGCCGAGGGTGGGAACAGCTCCTGCGGCGGCTGCTGCCCCGCAGACCGCTTCAGTTCCTATCCCTACGAGGATCCCGACTTCTGCGGCATAGGCGCCCTCCGTGTCGCCGCTCATGATCTTCTGAGTGAGGGATGCCCAGTCGAGCGCACCGGATGTGTCAGGGAAGCTGAAGAGTCCGTTGGGGTCGATGCGGTTGACCGGGTCGCCCTGGGCGTAGAGGTAGGGGTTTTGTTCCTGGCCGGAGGGGTCGGGCTGGGTGAAGCGGCCGAGGTTGGCGTCGTAGTAGCGGGCCTTCAGGTGGTAGAGGCCGGTGGGGTCCTGGTAGTTGCCGGCGAAGCGGTAGGGCTGGGCCACCGGTTCGGTGGACTGGGCCAGGATGCGGACGCCGCGGGGGCTGTAGGTGTAGCTGTCGACCTTGTTGCCGTCGATGTCGGCGAGGCCGATCACCGAGCCGAGTGCGTCGGTGAGGTAGTAGTAGCTCTTGCCCCCGGTCGTCATGGAGTTGAGGGTGCCCCCGGGTTCCCGGTTGAAGCCCATGTCGGTTCCGGCGGTGGTCTTCGCGGACAGCCCGAGAGGGCCGTTGTGGAAGATGGTGTCACCGAGCTTGACGCGTTCGCTCTGGTCGGTGGAGCCGTACTGGCTCGCGTACGCCTTGCCGTTGACGGTGATCGACGACATCTGGGAGTGGTCGGTCCAGGTCTCGGCGGTGCGGGTGTAGTCGCTGGTGGAGTCGGCGGCGGTCTCGTTGCCGATCTGGTCGTAGGACCAGGTGCCGGTGCTGCCTGACTTGCCGGTGACTTCCTGGGCGTCGTTGTAGGTGTAGGTGGTGCCGCGCGGGCAGCCGGGGTCGGTGCCCTGGCTGGTGAGGTTCCCGGCGAGGTCGTAGCAGTACTGCCAGGAGTCGGTGATGCTGCCGGCCTTCTCCTCCTTGGCGTAGGAGAAGTGCCCCGCTCCGTCGTAGGTGTAACTGCGCTTCAGGCCGGTGACGTTGTCGGTCTGGGTGCGGATCTTGCTGCCGTCGGTGGCTCCGTTGGTGCCGTATCCGTAGGTGTAGGCCAGGTCGACCAGGGTGCCCTGGTCGGAGGTCACCTTGATGGCCTTGGGACGGCCGGAGTTGTCGACGTCGACCTTCTGCACCGTGCCACCGGGGTACGTGGTGGTCTTGCGCACGTCGTTGTTGTTGTAGTCGTACGTGGTGCTGCGGCCCTGCGGGTCGGTGAGCTGCTTGAGCTTGTTGACCTCGTTCCAGGTGTAATCGGTCTTGCCGGCCGGGTCCTGGTAGTAGTCGACATTGCCGGCAGGGGTGTAGGCGAGCAGGGTCTGAGAGCCGTCCTGGAGGTGGCGGACGGTCTCACGCTGGAGCGGGTCGAACTCGTAGCCGATGGTGCCGGTGGCGTCGGTGCGCTGAGTGAGGTTGCCGTCACCGTCGTAGGTGTAGCTCACCTGCATGTGGTTGGTGGAGTCCACCGTGCGGATGCGGTCACGGTTGTCATAGGTGTACGTGACGGTGATGCCGCGGGCGTCGGTGACGGTCTTGGTGCGGCCCAGGGCGTCGTAGGTGTACGTCGTCTTGTCCAGCGGGGCCGGCGGCGTGACGCGGTCCAGGTTGCCCTGGGCGTCGTAGTGGAAGCCGGTCGTCACGGTCTTGGACGAGGTCATCTTCGTCTTCGCGGAGCAGCGCTGGCCCTCGAAGCCGCCGCAGGTCGGCGTGGCGGGGTTGTAGTCGTAGGTGACGTTGCCGCCGCCGGTGCCGGTCTGGGCGACGGAGGTGGTGTTGCCGACGCCGTCGTAGCCGAAGGTGGTCTTCTCGCCGTCGGCGTTGGTGGAGTCGGAGGGGTGGTCGCCGCCGGCGATGGTCTGCCAGTGGTTCGTCGTGAGGGCGCCGGTGGGCGTCTTCGCGGTCTCCAGGTTGTTGCGGGAGTTGAAGCCGTAGTCGGTGACGTTGCCCGGAGTGGTGCCGGAGCCCATGGCGTCGGTGGCGGTGTCGATGTTGTGGTTGGCGTCGAACTTGGTGGACCGCTTGTGCTGGAGGGCGTCGGTGACGTCGGTGACCTGGCCGTCGCCGTCGTGCTTGTAGGCGGTGGCGTGGAGTTCGGGGTCCTTGGCCGTCGTGGTGCCCGCGGCCGTGGCCGACGCCGCGCTGTAGGAGTACGTCCAGGTCGGGCCGGTGTCACCGGAGCCGTTGAAGCCGGTGGCCCGCAGCATGGAGGTGACCCGGTTGACGTCGTCGTAGCTGAAGACCGTCACCCGCCCCTGAGCCGTGGTGATCTTGCTGATCCGGTTCGAGGAGTCGTAGCCGAAGGTGATCGTCTTGCCCTCGGTGTCCGTGGTGCCGGTGAGGTTGCCGCCGGCATCTACGGCGTAGGAGGCGGTGCGGCCGGTGTTGTCCTTGGCCTGCCAGAGGGTGGCGCCGGCCTTGGCCAGGTCGATCCAGCGCCCGGAGCGGGTCTCGGTGAGCTTGAATCCGCCACCGGTGTGCTGGGTGACCGTGAGCGTGCCGTGATTGCGGTCGGTGACCTTGGTCAGCTTGCCGCTCGCGTCGTAGGTCTCCTTGGCGCCCGACTTCCACTTGCTCAGCGTGTAGGTGCCGTCGGTGTTCTTCTTGAGGTCCTGCGAGTAACCCGTCGGCGTGGTGAAGGAGCCGTCGCTGTTCTTCTTGAACCGGACGGTCGCGCCCGAGGCGTCGTAGAGGATCACCTCGCTGGAGGAGACCGACAGATAACGCTCGTACTGCTGCCACCACCGCTGGGAAACCTGACCGTAGGGCGCGTCCAGGGAGTTGTACGTCCGCGCCAGGCGCAGTTGCTGACCCACCCCGGCGATGTCGAAGTCGGTCGCCGTCAACATCAGGTTGCCGGTCGAGTAGTCGATCCGCGCCGTCAGCGCGTCGGTGATCGCGAAGCTGGTGGAGCGATGCCAGGGGACATCGCCCTGGCCCTCCGGCACGATGCTCATCACCGACGCCCGCGCCACCGACGCGGGCGCCTTCGCATGGGCACGCTGCTCGCGCAGCCACGGCAGATACGCCGCGTCGCTCGGCGCCTTCGACGGCCTGGACTTCACCGGCCGGTTCGCGCCGACCTTCACGGCCGGCATCTTGAAGTGCGGGCCGCCTTTCCCCCACGCCGAGGCGGGCTTCCCGTCCGCCGCGACCGCTGCCGTGGCCGGCAGGACGGCCGCCGCCAGTGCCGCAGCCGTCACCGCGGCCAGCGCCCCCACCGGTGATCTCCTCCGAGCACGCCGAAAAGGCGCGCTCCAAGCACGCTCAAGCATGATTCCCCCCACGGGAAGACAGAACCGGCAGCCCCACTGGCCACCGGACGCTCAGACGCTTTCACAGGAATCACACAAAAATCCGAGTGATACCCGTGAATCGCTCACCCATGCGGGGGAGGAATCCGCCGCTCCCCTTTAAGTAGCCAATCCATTGTAAATGAGGACAAATAGGAGCATCGGACCTGGCGTACGCCTATGCGGAAGCAGATACATGCGGCATACAAACGGCTGAAAGCCGCCGGGCTCCTGAGCAGTTGCAAGTCAGGTCGGGTGCTGTTTACCAATACGCCCGCAGGAATTCTGGTCCTGGTCTGCGCTGGGCTGTGGGTGCGCAAGAGCCAGGGCTCTTCGGACTCCCCATGCCTGCTGCCTTCATGGCAGTGGAGGCGCGCACGGCGGCGCCAGTGATGCTGCTGAAGGTTTTCAGGCAGCGGCCGGTGTCAGCGGCCAACGTCGCGATGCTGGTGAATGGTTCGGCGGCGTGCGCCGCGGCGCAGGCCGGACTCGAGATTCCTCTCGGGCGGTCGGACAGCTGGGTCGCTTGCGGATCCCGACCCGGCTGGGAGCTCGACTGGCCCGCCGCGAATGCCGCCCCCTAGCTAGAGGAGCACATACAGCTGGCTCAACTCCAAGCCCTTCGAGATGTAGCTCTCCCTCAGGACGGCCGCCATCGGCCTGCTAACCACGTCGGCCGCCCCGGACTCCCAACCCGTACGGGACGAGACGGAGAACCCAAGTATGTCGTCCCTCCTGCGTGCTCAGGGCCGCATCGGCCAGCGCACCCTCTCACTGACGACCGCCGCCGTGCCGTTGACCGGCTGGGCAGCTCACGCGGTCACGCTGCGCAGGCAGCTCGCCGCCACCCGCCGCGATCCGCTGACCGGTCTGCTGCGCCGTGACGCCTACACCGCCCGCGCCCGCCGGTTCCTGGCCCGCCACGGCGACGACGTGGCAGTGGTCATGGTCGACGTCGACCCCTAGGACGGGACAGCAGGCACTGAACGCGCACACGACCAGGTCGTCGCGGCCCGCCTCGATGGCGACGACCAGGGCGGTGCGGATGGTAGCCAGGTCAGCGATCTTCGTGTCGACCTCGGCGAGCTTGGCCGCAGCACGTTCCTGGAGCCCGCCACGGGCAGCCGTGGTAGCGGCCGGCCTCCAGCAGCTCGGCAACGCCCTCCAGCGTGAACCTGAGCCGCTGCACCGCCTTGATCACCGCCAGCGCTGTCACCGCCTCCTGGCCGCGCAGGCGGTGACCGCCATGCTTCGTTCCGGCTCGGCCAGCAGGCCACGCCGCTCGTAGTAGCGCAGCGTCTGCCCAATCACCCCGGCCGCCTCGGCAACCTGCCCGCTGCACTGGCCCGAGCTCAAGGAGACTCCTGCGAGGCAGCGGTCCGCGCGGCCAAGGCGTCCAGGACCGCCTCGCGCGCCGGGTCCACTGAAATGTCCAGCGAGATCAAGTCCTCGCCCGGGGTGGCGGTGAGGGTGAAGAACGAGCAGCAGCCGCTCTCACGCTCCACCAGGGCACGGACCCGCTCCTCAACGCCCCAGGTCCAGGCGCAGCCGGAGCGGCTGCGAGCGGGACAGCGACGTCAGCCGCTGGGACAGCGGCGCATCCCACTCCGCGACCCGCAAGGGCCGCTCCTCGGTGGGCAGCGTGCAGGGCTGGGGCACCCACGCCAGATCACTCATCGCACTCACTCCCGTCATCACGCGCCCGAGGGCGGGGCACCTTCAACGGCACACCTGTACCTAGGTGCCGCATCGGGCAACGTTCGCCCCGTCTTGAGTTACTCCGTGCGCCTTGCGGTGGGGTGGGCAAGCTGGAAGGCTCCCCACTCATGCCGATCTTGGTCAGGACTGCAGAGCGGGAGGACGTGCCCGCGCTTGTTCGCCTGCGTCTCGCGAACGCTCAAAGGCATGTCCAACTCGATCCGGCCATCTACCGCGTGCCCGACGTCGAGGCCGTGCGCAGGCATTTCGAGGAGGTGCTTGCGGCCGAGCCCAAAGTGCTGATCTTGGTCGCCGAGGTGGTGGGCATGGTGGAGGTAGTCCTGCTGGCGGACCCCCCGGACCATCAGATCCTGGCTCCCCGCCGCGCGGCCGAGATCCACACCGTCGTCTTGGACGGGCATCGCGGCGAGGGCGTCGGGGCGGCCTTGCTGATGGCGGCGGAGAAAGCCGCCGCGGAGCGCGGTGTCTTGATCATCTGTGCCAGCATCTTCGCGCCTAACAAGGGAGCCGTTCGCTCTACTCCTCGGCTGGCTTCGGGCCGCGTGGAACCTTGCTGAGCAAGGAGCAAGGCGCGCCCTGGGCAGGCTGATGCGTCTCCGGCCGGATAGGGGGTGGCCAGCTGCTATGCGATGTTCGCCCGAGCCACGACCTTGCGGAGTCGTTCGTCAGCGGCGTACTTGTTCCGCCAGATGATGTAGCGGCGGATCATGCTGCCCTGTTCCAAGAGCCCCATCACCGGTGGCGCCCTCGGCGTTCCGTCTGGTGCTCGCCTACTCCAGGTAGATGCCGGCGAATACGCCGTCGAACCCGAGCGCGGCCAAGCCCGCCTCGACACTCGGGTAGGTCGTCCCGTGGGGGCCGCCGACCAGGGCATCGAAGTCGGCGCGCCTGATCTCGGGCTCGAGCCACTGGTTGCCGCACCGGCAGCGGACCCAGACGTTGCGCCCATGGTTGATGAGCAGCCAGTCGCGCCGGGCATGGCAGGCGGAGCACATCACGGGGATACCCCCGAGAGCGAGTTCGCGTGAGTGGCCGACGCAGCGAATCGTCCCGGGTCCGTCGGCCGGCCGCGTCTCGGCCTGGAGCCGCAGCAGGGGGTCGATACCAGCGGGGAGGACGGGCAGCGCGGGTGCCGGCTCCACGGTGCGGGTGGTGGTTCTGAGCACGAGCGTCATCTCCCGGTTGTTGGTCCTGACTTCATCCGTAACAGCCGGTGGAACCGGCTGTCCATACATTTCGCAGCGTCCGCTCGGACGGTGGTCCACGTCCGGTTCGACGTGGTCAGCGACGTGGCGAGCGGCGGTTGGGGTCTTGAGCAGTTCCGAGCGGTACGGCTGCCGTCGCGTTTCGTTCACTGGTGCGGCTGCTCGGCGTGATGGCCTGGCGGGTGGCGGCCTGCGGACGACGGGCACCGTCACCCGGGTGTGCCGGGAGCTGGGCTATGCGCCGCAGGCGCCAGACCAGGACGTCGTTCACGTCGTCGGCGCTGTCGAGTTCGCGCATGTCGACGGCCTGACGCAGGAGGGCTTCGGAGTCGTGCCCTGCCCGCTCGGCCTGGGCGAGGGTGGCGACCAAGGCGTCGGTCCTCGCTTCCGTGCCTCCCGCCCGTACGACCTTCTCGGGCAGGACGGCGCGAAGGGTGGCCTCGTGCGTGAGGCGCTGGGCGTCAGGAAGGGCACGGCCTTGGTCGTGCAGCATGCGCATCGGGGTGGCGGCGGCCTGGCGGTAGGCGGTGCGAAGGTGCGCGGCGGCTTGTCGGGAGGCGTGGGCCTGCTGGGCGTGTCCGCGGGCGGAGTGCCAGCGGGCGGCGGCGAGGGTGACGAGGATGAGGGTGGAGACGAGCATGGCGGTGGTGCCGCCGTCCTCGCCTCGGCCGAGCGCCCCGCCGGCCTGCACAATGCCTCGGGCGGCTGAGCGGAGGGCTCGGGTGTCGGCGCGTTCGGCGCGGACACGACTGCGGGTTGCCCGTTCGAAGGCGCGAGCTGCGGCGGCCAGCTCGGTGCGGGTGGTGGCCGGTGAGGTCTGAGCCACTGCGTCGAGGAGTTCTCCGACGCCGACGAGCTGGGGGGCGGCCTCGCCGTCCTCGTCTCGTTCCAGGAGCGTGGCCGAGCGCTCTGCGATGACGGTGGCGTTGCGTCGTTGACGGGCGGGCGGTGACCAGTTCGTCCGGTCAGCGCCGACCGCGGGCGCGCTCGGCTCGGCGGCCCCGTCGGTGAGGCGTTGTCGGATCTTCGGAAGGGAGAGGTCGGGGGCCAGTTTGGAGCCGGGGTACCAGACCGGGTATCCGTCGCGGTTGCGGTCGCCGGGCAGGGCCACGTTGTAGCCGAGCGCGTCACCGGACGGTGCGTGCCGCAGCTTCACCCGTACTCCCGCCTCTCGGAGCCGCGTGAAGAACTCCTCTTCCGAATTCGCTCCCGCTACGGCTCGACGAACGGCCTCGCGGAGCATCTCGCGCGAGGTCTCCGGGCGGCCGGTGCGCTCGGCCTTGAACTTCTCGGCGCTGCTGGGATTCTTCGCTGCGGTTCCGTCGCCCGCGTTCAGGCGCCGCAGGCCCATCTCCTTCTCGATGCGGCGGCATTCGGCCTGGGCCTTGTTGAAGTCGTAGTTCAGGCGCGGGTTGCGCAGGTCGCCGCGTACGAGGGTGGCGACGATGTGGATGTGGTCTTCCGCGTGGCGGACGGCGATCCACCGGCAGCCGTCGGGGTCTCCAGCCGGGGCGATGCCGGTGGCGTGGACGATGCGCTGGGCGACGGCGTTCCACTCCTCGTCGTCCAGCCGCCGGTCCCCGGGAGCGGTGCGGATCGAGCAGTGCCAGACGTGCTTGGCGGGCGCGCGGTCGCCGGCCTGCTTGACCCGCAGGTCCAGGGCGGCGGTGAGCCGGGCGAGGGTGACCTTCGGGTCGGGGTCGAGGCCGGTGTCGCGGCCGGGGTCGGGGGCGAAGCCGTCCCAGGAGCCGACGAGGTGTGCGTCGGTGTGCTCCTCGCGCCGTCCGGGGCCGTACAGGTAGACGAGGAGGCCGTGGGTGCGCGAGCCGCGTCCGATGTCGGGAACCATCACAGCCGCCGGGTCACCAGGTCGTTCGCCGCGTCATCGACGCGGGCGAGAAGTCCGGTCAGCGCGCCCAGCGCGTGTTCGAGTTCACCGGCGCGCGGCTGGCCACCGCTGTTGAGGACGAAGGCGATCTGGTTGATGTTGTTGCCGATGCGGGCCAGCGCGGTGCGCAGAGCGGCGAGTTCGTCGATGGCGGTGTCGAGCTGGTCGTTGCTGTGCACGGCGGCGCATCCGCGGGCGGCGCTCAGGCCGGAGACGGCGAGGAAGCGGGCAACGGTGACGCCGCGCTTGGTGGCGGCCTCGGCGATCTCGGTCTTCTCGGTGTCGGAGAGGCGGGTGGTCGTCTTACGGGTGCGCTCGCTGGGGTTGCGGGTGCGGCGGCGCGGTTTGCGGTCGGGGTAGGCGGGCGTGCTCGGGCTCGGCTGCTCGCGGTGGTCGTCGCGATCGGCTTCTCCCCCGGTGACCGGCGCCCCCTGGTGCCGGTTGCCCGGCTGGTCCCCGTGCGCCCTCGCTCGGGGACCAGCCGGGCTTCCCCCGCCCTCCCGGGCGGGGGCAAGTGCGTACGTCGGGCCGTAGGACCGTCGTACGCGATAGCTTGCTCCGCCAGGAGCCGTGGTGGGGTCACGCTGCTGTCCAGGGGAGGTGGCCACCGGGTCGTTGGTGTTCACCGGCTCGTCTCCGGGTCCTGCTGCTGGATTTCGCGGACGAGTTCCTCGATCCAGTCCATGGCCAGGACGGGGTGGTGCAGGGTCCAGGGCCGGTCGTGCTGCTCGCGTTGCACGATCCAGGTGGTGTCGGGGCCGGACTGGGCGCGGTGGAGGTGTCCGTGCTGGTGCAGGACGGTCAGCCAGGAGTCGACTTCGGCGGGCGTGGCCGGGTGAGTGCGCATCGGGTGCTCTCCGCTTCTGCTGTGGCGGGGTGTCTCTGAGACATGCGGAGCGGGTGACCGGCCGGGGTGACCGGCTTGGTCACCCACTCCGTGGAGGTTCGGTCAGGGCCGGGAGAAGGTGACCGGCTGGCGGTGCTGCTCGCGCAGCTGGGCCATCAGCGCGGTCAGGGTGTCGCTGGACAGCGGGATCTGCTGGCCTCGGATCGCCTGGGCGACCACCTTGCGGGTCAGTTTGTCCTCGGCCCTGACCGCCGACCGGGCGATCTTCAGCAGTTCCTCGGTGTCCGGGTCAGGACGCCGGTCACCAGTCGGCCGAGCGGCCCGGTCAGTGACCGGCGGCGAGGTGACCGCCGCCGGGCTGCCCTGGCCATCACCGACCGGGGCCGCGCTGTCGGGGCAGTCAGCGACCGTCCGCCCCTCCGCCTGTCCCGGCAGGTCAGGGGCACCGTGGCTCTGGTTGCGGTGGTCGGTGACCGTCTGGCCGCCGGTCGCCGGGGTCGAGTCTCCGGCCACTGACCGGGTGGCGGTGTCCTCGTCGGTCGGGGACAGCGGCAGCCGGTCAGTCAGAGCGGTGACCGACTGACCGGACTTGACCTGACCGGCTGCTGACCGCTGCTGACCGGCTCGGTCGGTCCGGGTGACCTCGATTGCGTCGCCCCGGTCGGTCTGACCGAGGTGGCCGGGCTGACCGAGGTTCTGCCGGTCAGTGTCCTCGACCGGGCCCCGGGCAATGAGGATGTAGAGGTGGACCGCTCCGGCCAGTGCGAGCGGGGCGATGGTGGAGAGCACCGCGACCACCGCGTCACCGAGTTGGAGGCCGGTGCCGGCGACCGTGTCCTGGTTGATGCGCACCGCGTGGAGTGCGTTGGCCCAGATGCTGGCGGCGGTGGCCGTGCCGAAGAGCGTCCAGACGTAGAGCCGGGCGCGCAGTGGTGCGTTGCGCAGGACCAGGAGGGCTCGGATGCCGTAGGCGATGAACCCGTCGATCACCAGGGGGAACAGGTAGGTAAGGAAGCCTCGGATGTGGATGGCCACGGCCATCTGCTGCAGGGCGTCGTACGACAGCGCGCACCCCGCGCCCCCGAGCGCCACGACAGCCGCGCGGTCCCACCCGGATATGTGCGCCGTCTTCGACGCGCTTGCGATGTTCATGCCGCCGTCCCGAAGTCGTCGCGGATCAGGCGCTCGCCGCTGGTCTCGGGGGGTGTGGTGTTCGTGGTGGGCTGGTTCAGGGTTCGGTTGCGCTCGGCCCGGCGGATCTCGCGGTACCGCTTCTTGGCGTGCTCCTCGGTGACCTTCAGAAGCCAGGCCAGGCGCTGCTCGCTCACCCCGTGGCGGTAGGCCGCGTACTCGACCGCGCGGCGCTCCGCATGGGTGAGGTGCACGTCGCGTCCGGCGATGGTGGCATTGACGCGGCTGAAGTCGAGGCGGCTGGCGAGCTTGTCGTGCAGCGGCCCGCGCTCCTCCTCCGTCAGGCCGCCACGGATCCCGTCGGTGTCACCCCCTTCGAGAGCGGCGTCCAGGCAGGTGCGCCGGACCGGGCACTGGCCGCACAGGGCCTTGGCCGTGGCGATCTTGGCGGTCTCGTCGGGTTCGGGGAAGAAGACTTCGGGGTCCACCGGGTTGTACTCGGTGCTCTGGCAGACGGCGTCGGCCTGCCAGGTCTGGTCGCCGAGCTGACGGTGGTGGGCGGGGCCGTTCATCGTGCTGGTCATGCGGGGTGCTCCGATCGCTCTCCGCGCGCCGGGGCGTCGGCGGAGAGGTGCGCTGGCGGTAGGTGCCCGGGGGGACGGCGCTGCGAGGGCGCGGTCCGGCGGGGTGGCCTGTGGAGGGTCAGGCGGCGGCGCTGTGGCGTCTGCGGTCGACGGCCTCGAACGCGACTCGGGTGGTCATCTGCGCGAGCCTGCTGGCGACTCGGTCCCCGAGGTAGGAACGCAGGTCCTTGATCGCCAGGTTGGTCGTGATCAGCGTGGGGAGTTCGTAGTTGTACCGCCGGTTGATCAGCCGGTACGTGATCTCCTCGACCCATTCGCTGGCCTTGGCCGCGCCGAGGTCGTCGATGATCAGGAGCGGGCAGCGGCTGACGGCCGCCAGCTCCCGCTCGCTGTCCACCCCGGGCCGGGGGCGGAGATCGGCGTAGAGGTCGGCGGCGGTGGTCGCCCGCCAGCGCGCGCCGACCCCGCTCTGCACCAGCGCTCGGACCGCGCCATACGCCTGATGCGTCTTGCCCGCGCCGACGACCCCGGCCATCAGCAAGCTAGGGCCGGTGGTGACCTGTCGTCGGGCTCCTCGGCTGGGGGCGACGGCCGCGTCGGTGACCCTCCGGACCCACTCCAGGACCGTGGGGTGGTCGGCGACAGCCGTTTGATAGCGCGGGGGCATCCCGGCGAGCAGAGCGTCCAGCGGCGAGAAGGGCTCGGCGTCGTCCGGCAGCGTGGCGTCGGCCGGGTCGATGTTGCGGGCGGCCAGGATCCGGGCCATGCGCTCCAGCGTGGCTTCGTTGCCGAGGAGCTGGGGTTCGCGATGACGCGTGTGCATCACAGCTCCTCGGCGTAGGCGGCGGAAGCGTTGGCCGGGTTGGTCCACGCCTGGTGGGCGGGCACGTTAGGCCGGATTCCCGGCCGCGCCAAACCGCCGGGGCGAGCGTTCATCGCCTCGTTGACCATGCTGGTCAGCACGCTCGGGTGCTTGGGGTTGGCCGTGAAGTTCGCCAGCCCGGCTCGGATGTGCGCCGGTGCGATGCCCTCGTCCAAGAGCTTCTTGATGATCCGGCCGAGGTGCCCGATCACGTCGCTCGGGGGGCGCTGGCCGCACCCGGCGACGTACTCCCCGACGAGGTCCTTGGCGGAGATGCCGGCTGCGGGCGCTGTGCGCCCCGTAGGGACAAGAGATCCAGGATCCAAGATCCTAGATCCAGGCGCCGAGCCTTCGGGGAGGCTTCGGGGAGGGTTCGAGGAGTCCTCGGGGAATGCCTCCTGACCTGGGGTTTCCGATCGGGAGCCGCCAGGGACGTCGACCAGGTGATCGGTGGCTGCCTGCCGGTCGGCCAGGGACACAATCGCGTGCCCGGAAGACGTCGAGGTGGCCTGGGCGGGCAGATCGAGGGGTCGGGGAGCGTTGGGCGAGGTCTCGGCGAGTCCCCCGGGAGTGGTGGGCGAGCCCTCGGTCTGCTTTGTGCAGTTGCCCTTGCAGGGGCCACACCGGTCGGCAGCCTGGTGCTGCGGGCAGGAGGGCAGGCGGGACTGGCTCGGCTTGTCGATCTTCTGGTGCTCGGACCAGGTCACGATGTGGAGGTAGCGGCGGCCGTCGCAGCCGGTGTACCGGCAGATCAGGCCGGCGCTCGCGAGCTGGTGAAGATCGTCCTCGACGTGGACCGAGGTGTGCTCGGCGCGCAGGGGCCACAGGAGCCCAGCGATGATCGCGGCGTTGTCGCGGTGCCGTCCGTGGTCGTCGGCCTGCGTGAGGAGGCCGAAGAAGGTCCGCTCGGCCTCGACGCTCACTTCGGCGAGCGACTCGGAGAAGAACGCCTCCGGCTTGATAGTGCGTATCCGGGCCATGTCAGCGGCTCCGACCGGCGGCGACCAGGTCGCTGCAAGTGAGGGCGGCGCGCTGGATGTCGAAGGTGTGCGGCCGGGTCCAGTCCGCCTCCGGCCAGACCCGCAGGATCCAGCGGGCGGCAACCGTCGCCGTCGTCCGGCTCACCTCCAGGGCCTTCCCGCCCTCGTCCCGGATAGCGGCCCTCGGGTGGGGCCACGCCCGGCTCGGGTCGGTGAGGCTGACTCGGATCGTGGCCGCGCCCGGGATCATCTCTGCGAGCTGAGCAGCGAGACGGTGCTGTCGTTGGGTATCCGGGCAGGCTGGGTTGACGCTCGGCGTGGCGAGCATGTGATACTCCGTTGTTCGTAGGAACGCGGTGCGGCGGTTCTCGTGCAAAAGCCCCGCCGCCCGCGAGATGTGGATCGGTACCCCTCGGGGTGTCGGCCCGGTGCTCGGGAGTTGGTAGCTCCCGGGCGCCGGTCTCATCCACCCCTGTGCACCCTGCGGTCGTCATGACCCGCGCGTGCTCGTCTCCTTCCCCTCCCGGCTGTTCCGTCGGCCAGTGATCTCCGCCTGTGGGCACCAGGACCATAGGGCGACCCTCGGCCCAAGTCCAGCTTCTATAGACCAGCCACCACCAGCGGCGGAACACTGCAATGGATGTTTTCGATGAACAACGTACATTGCAGTTACGTCGCGCCGTCAACTGCAATGGCGAGACACTGGACCTGGGTAACCATGATCACCACTGAGATGGATATGATGGCCGCCATGACGGAGATCTGGAGATGACCGAATCGCGCGAGCGCACCTTCTCGGAGTCGCTCGACTACCTGTTCCGAGAGGTGCACCCGAAGGGCCGCGGGCCTTACACCTACGCGGAGGTCTCTCAGGGCATCCGTGACACCTCCGGCGTCACCATCTCCGCGAGCGCCATCCAACAGCTCCGCACCGGCACCAACTCGAACCCGAAGATGCAGACCATCCGCGCGTTGGCCGGTTTCTTCGGCGTGAACCCGGGCTATTTCTTCGACGAGGAGGAGACGGAACGCCAGCGTGCCGAGATCCAGTTGGTCGCCGCCATGCGCGACCAAGGGGTGCGCCGGGTCGCTCTGCGCGCGAACGGCCTCAGCGCTTCGAGCCTGAACATTGTGAACACCGTGATCGACCAGGCCCGAAAACTGGAAGGAATGCCCGACGAGTCAGAAGCGTCGGGACTGCTCGACGACAAGTAAGGGCTCGGCCGCACGCAGAGCAGCGCGTACCGCTCCCGTCGATCACGTCTCGACAGGTTCAGAGTCGGTTTCCATCAGCACGATCACCCGGAGGAGGTCGCTGCGCATGGGCCGCAGAGCCATGATCCGCACGCCGACTTCTCGGCCCCGATGATGGGGAAGTCGAAGCCTGCGCAGGTCTCCGTCGGCGTGTTCGACCACCTCACGGCGGTCCCACATCTGCCGTGCAGCCGGGGAACTCGTGAGGATGTCGCGCTCCAGCTGTCGCAGCCCTTCGTGGCCCGGATGGCGGGCGCGCTCGTAGCGGATCTGCCCTAGGTAGGAGCGAGCCCAGTCCTGCTCCCAGTTCACAAGCTGCTCGCGGGCCTCCGGACTGAGAAAGGCCCACCGCATCTGATTCGCCTGGTGAGCCGCCCACGGAAACCAGTCCAGCAGCGGCTCGTTGCACCCGATCACGTTCCAGGCGAGGTCCGTCACGAAGGCGGGATCGGGGGCCTGGCCGTCCAGAAAGCGCTGCAGCACCTCGTCCATCTCCGCCGCCGCATCGGCCTCCGGAACCGCGGCGACCACCGGCGGATGACCCAGCGCCATCAGGTATAGGGCGTCGCGCTCGGCGCGACTCAGACCCAGCACCGACGAGAGTCGATCGAGGAAGTCAGCGGAGTACTTGGCTTCCATGCCCCGCTCCAGCGCCCCGTACCAGCGCTCACTCACCCCGGTCAGCCGAGCCACGTCACGCTGTGTCAGACCCTTCGCCCTACGGCCCGGAGAGGTCAACCCGGGGATCTCATCGGGATTCACCCGCCGACGCCACGATTGCAGCAGCCCAGGCAGCGACTCGCCATCACCTTCGCCACCCGCGACCCGCCCGCCCCGCACGCCCATAAGGGCGAGCCTAGGATGCGCTCACTGGGTGACATGCGCCATAGAGCGCCCAACCTCCCATCCGGTCGATCATGGTTCAGTCATTCAGCGTAGTCAGACATAACGGATAATCAAGTAGTCAACTACTCAGAGTGCGAACCGCCTCGCGCCCGAATCACCGGCCCCCTACGTTTCGGCCGACGGCGAGGAGGGGGTGACCAGGAAGGCTCACCCCCTCCGCCAGTCACCATGCGTAATCGGAACTGCCACTTCCAGGAAGCGTGAGTTCCTGCGTTCTCTTGGCATCCTCGGGGCTTCCGTCCACCCACAAGTTGACGCACCGCCGAGGCCGAAGGGGAGCACCGTGTCCTTGCCAGAAGTCGACACGCGTCGACTGCGCGCATCGTGCGAAGAGCAGATCGACCTCCTGCGTCTGCCGCACCGATTCACCACCCGCCAGTTGAGCGAGGCCATAGCCGAGCTTCGCGGGAAGCCCATCGTCCTGCAGCCGCTGAGCACGCTCGGCGCGGTCGATGCGCCGTGCGGAATGAGAATCGAGACCCCGGACGCCGATCTCCTCTTCTACGAGGAGGGCACGTCCGTCCACCACCAGCGGCACATCCTCACCCACGAGCTGTGCCACGTGTACTGCGACCATCCGGGAAGCCTGGAGGTCGACGCGGACACGGCCCGCTCCCTCGGAGTCAACCCGACGCTGGTGATGCGTATGTCCGGGCGGACGAGTTACTCGACTGCTGACGAGCGCGAGGCGGAGATGATGGCGACGGTCGTCCGCCAACGCATCTACCGCGAACGCGAGGCCCCTTCGCAGCGCCCCGAGCGGGGCCCGGACAGCTGGGAAGCTCTCTTCGCCCAGCCCATCAGGAGAGGTCGCTTCCGCGCATGACGAATGCTGTCTTCCTCGGGATGGCATTGCTGCTCGCTTCGGTAGCCGGCTACTGGGTGCTCGGACGTGGAACGCCCCGTCCGACCGGCACGTCGGCCATGGGCGCGCTTCTCGGCTCCTTCGCCATGGCCTTCGCCTCCTATGCGCCGCTGTTCAGAGACGTCGCGGAGTCGATCGTGCCGCACGTCGGCCGACTGCTGAGTAACTGCGCTTCTCTGGGTGCCGCCACAGCGGTCCTGGCCGTTTCCTTCCTGCTCAACCTCGAACCCTGCGAGGCGCGGCGGCGCATCAGGGTCCGCCTCGCCCTGCTCACCGCGTCGGTCGTCACCATGACCGGGCTGTTCGTCTACGAGCAGCTGACAGCTCGTTCTCCGCAGGTCTACGCGCTCTACCTACTCCCCTACATTTCCTTCCTGGGGTTCTCCGTGGTCGACTTCCTGATGCAGGCCGTACGCCAGTCGAAGGCGACTCGGCGCGACAGCATCCGGGTCGGGTTGCGGGTGGCCGCCGCAGGCTGCGTGTTCGCTCTCGTCTACGTCGTCTACAAGCTGACACGCATCGTCGGCCTCGGTCTGGGACTGGGTGGCGAAACGCACGCGCGGTGCTCATCGCTCGTGACCTCGACGTGCGTCTTCAGCGTCACCTCCCCGGCACTCGCCGTCCTACTGATCTGCCTCGGCCTCACGTGGCCCGCTGTCCTCTACCCGATCAACCAAGCCCGCCGTCGCCGCTGGGAAACCCGGTCCTTCGAGTCGCTCCGCCCCCTCTGGCAGGACCTGTCAGCCGCGATGCCGCAGATCGTCCTGTCGCCGGCCGAGGACATCGAAGGCATCTCCACCGACTCCGACTTCCGGCTGCAGCGGCGCGTCATCGAGATCAGCGACGGCATCCTCGCCCTCCGGCCGTACCGGTCGCGCAGGGTGCAGGAGAGCGCGGCGTCGAACTTCCACACCGCTACCGAGCAGGGCGCCGCCGCCGTGGAGGCGGCTGTCGTACGAGCTGCACTGGCGGACTCGAAGGCCGGCCGGTACGCGGACGAAGTCGCGCCTCCCTCGGTAGACGCCGCCGCCCGCGCGGATCTTCGTGCCGACACACAGTGGCTCCTCCTGGTGGCCGACGCCTACGCCCACGTCAGGCATGTCGCCGACGACGGCCGGCCATGAACAATTGGAACCTGAAGACATGACCGACCCGACTCAGAGCCCCCGCTTCCTCCAGGACCCCTACCCCACTTACGCGGCCATGCGCTCGGCATGCCCCGTGCAAGCCGTACCCAGCGGGTCCGGCGGGCGCCTCAGCTACCTGGTCACCGGATACGCCGAAGCCAGGGAAGCGCTCGCCGACGCCCGGCTCTCGAAGGACACCGCCGCGTTCTTCGCGGGCAAGGAATCAAAGCGGCGCCTCCACCCCGCGGTGGCGCACAACATGCTGTCGAGCGACCCGCCCGAGCACACCCGGCTGCGCAAGTTGGTCACCAGGGCGTTCACGACCGGGGCGGTCGCGGAACTGCGCCCGTTCATCGCCAGGGTCACCGACGACCTGCTGGACCAGTGGCCTGTCGGTGAGCCCTTCGACTTCGTGACCGGCTTGGCCGTCCCACTACCCGTCATCGTGATCTGCGAACTGCTCGGAGTACCGGAGGAAGACCGGCCCGACATCCGGCGCTGGTCCGGCGAACTGTTCGCGGCGGGACAGCCGGGCGTCATCGACGCGGCCTCGCACTCCCTGGCCGACTACATGACAGACCTCATCGCCGCCAAGCGCCAGCACCCCGGCAGCTCGCTCCTCGACCGCCTCATCTCGGCTCGCGACGGCGACGACCGGCTCAATGAGGAGGAACTGGTCTCCCTCGCGGTGCTCCTGCTCGTGGCCGGCCACGAGACCACTACCAACTTCCTCGGCAACGCGACCCTGTCCCTGCTCCAGCACCCGGCCGAACTCGACCGCCTCCGCCAGAACCCGGACGACATCCCTGCGGTGCTGGACGAGCTGCTTCGATTCGACTCCCCCGTCAGCACGGCTACCTTCCGGTACACCACCGAGACAGTCACACTCGGCGGCACCGACATCCCGACAGGCGCGCCGGTCCTGGTCGTCCTGGGAGCCGCCAACCGCGACCCGGAACGGTTCCTGTCACCGCACCAGCTCGATGCGGACCGGGGCGCTGCCGGCCACCTCGCCTTCGGGCACGGCATCCACCGCTGCGTCGGCGCTCCGCTGGCCAAGGCCGAGGCCGAAATCGCGCTGCGCGCGGTACTGACACGGTTTCCGAGCCTCCGGCTCGCCGTATCTCCCGACCAGCTTCAGTGGCGGGACGCCCGTCTTGTACGCGGGCTGGCCTCGCTTCCCGTCCTGAACTAGCCCGAGACTCGCTGAGGGAGTGAGCCGCTCTAGGGGGAGTGGGCAGGCCCCGGAACTGCTGTTCGCTGGGAGTGAGAGCAGAGGCTTTCCGGAAATCGAGCGCAAGTCCCGGATCAGGTGGTTCCGTCCCGCCGTGCAGAAGGTCGGTCGGTCCCACGCCTATGAACCGCTCCTTCGAGCTGATCGAGGAAACGCTCGGCTCGCGTCAGGTCCTCAGGGGTGTCTACTGCTAGACCGTCGTCCAGGACGGGCACCATCCGCACGGCGTGGCCGTGTTCGACGAAGCGCAGCATCTCCACTCCCTCGGCACGCTCCAAGGGCCCCTGCCGGAGCTGCCGGAAGTGCTGGAGAGCCTCGCCGGTGAAGCCGTAGAGGCCCAGTTGACGCAGGTACTTCGGCCGGTCGCCCCTTGGGTACGGGATGGGCTGGCGCGAGAACATGAGGGCATCGCTGCGGGCCGTCGCTACGACCTTGACGACGTTGTGGTCCAGGACGGCGCCGACGTCGACCAGCTCGGTGTAGGCGTTCACGGCGAAGGTGCCGGGCGGAGTGAATTCCAGGGCCTCGGAGACGTCGTTGATGGCGGTCGGCGAGATGAACGGCTCGTCGCCCTGGACGTTGATGTATCCGTCGGCCGGGAGGCGTTCGGCGACCTCTGCGACGCGGTCGGTGCCGGTGAGGTGCTCCCCGGTGCGGATGCAGTCGATGCCGAGTTCGCAGCACGCCGCTTCGATGCGCTCGTCGTCCGTGGCGACGATGGCCCCGTCAAGGCGTTTGGCTTCCAGGCAGCGCTGGTGGACGTGCCAGAGCAGCGGCTTGTCGCCGAGGAGGGCCAGTGGTTTGCCGGGGAAGCGGGAGGCACCCCAGCGGCACGGTACGACGGCGATGTGCCGGCGCCGTTGGGCGTCGGTCTGGCGGGCTGTGGTGGCGGCCACGGCGTCCTCCTGGTGGTCGGGTTCGGGCAGGCTTCAGGTGAGCTGGGCGAGTTTGGCGCGGACGGTGGGTGAGGAAGTGGTCGCGAACGGCCGCCACTGGTAGCCGTCGACCTCCTCCTCCTGCAGCGTCACCGCCTGATCGGTCACGAGTTGGAAGGCCCAGCGGAAGTCCACGTGATGGTGGGCCGGCTCGTTCTTCGACGGGTTCGCGTCGATCGCGTGCACGTCGATGTCGAGGGGGATGTCCTCGTGGCCGACGAGGGGGACCACGGCGCTCGGCGGGATGCCGGCCTCCTCGTGCAGTTCGCGCAGGGCGGCGTCGCGCAGGCGCTGGTCGGACGGTTCGTTGTGCCCGCCGGGCGCCAGAAGTTTCCCGGACGCCTTGTGCAGGATGTGGAGCACGTGCCGTTCACCGTTGATGACGATGGCGCTGCAGGTCACGTGGGCGGGGAAGGTCTTGCGGCTGGTGGGATCGTCCGTGCCCGCGAGTACGTCGAAGAGCATCGTCAGGGAGGCACGCTCGTCCGGGTGGCGGGCGAGGTACGCCTCGGTGACGGTGCGGACGTGTCCTGTGGAGGGTGGCAACGAGGTCACCTTTCGAAGTGGCGGAGCCAGGTCCTGGCGATGGTGTCGCGGTCGGCCGCCGGCATCTCGTGCAGTCCGGGCTGGAGCCGCGCGTGGCTGAGTGCGGCGGTGGCGGCGAGTATCTCGGCCTGGACGAGGTGGATGTAGGTGCCGACGGCGGCGCCGTGCACGAAGTTGACGGCACCGCCGTCGGCGAGAACGTAGAAGTAGTGGCCGGTGACCTCGTACCGGGTCAACTGGGGTCCGACGGGCTGACGTTCGTAGAGGTCGTCGAGGCTGCCCAGTTCGAGTTCGTCCTCGGAGGAAGTCACCGATCCGAGGTAGGCGCCGTTGCGCAGGGCGGCGAAATCCTCGTGCCGGAGGGCGAGATTGCCGGTGGCGCACAGGACGAGATCCGCGTCGTGAACGGCCTCGGTGGTGGAGGCGCTGGTGTGGAAGCCGAGGGCGTGCGCCTGTACCCGCTTGACCGCGTCGTTGTCGTACACGGTGACGCGCAGGTCCTGGGCACGCAGGGTCTGCGCAATCGAGCGACCGATCTTGCCGAAGCCGATGACGCAGGCGCTGCGGCTCGTAAGGATGTCCCCTCGGGTACGGACGAGGGCGTCGGTGGAGAAGACCACGGAGCGGCCGACGAGGTGGTCCTCGCAGTCCTTGAGCGGTGAGCGGGCCACGGACAAGACCGGGCACGGGAGCGAGCCGAGGGCCGCGTACCGCTGGTGTCCGTTCTCGGTGTCTTCGACGACGCCGAGGATGCGGCCGGAGAACTTGTCCACGAGGGTGTCGAGGCTGGCTGCGAAGTAGCCGCCGATGTCGACCAGGACGACGTCCTGGCCACCGGCCGTGTCCTCCAGGTAGTGCAGGGCCTGGGTCTCGTCGGTGAACCGCTCGCGGCTCAGGTCGTGGACCGGCAGGGTGCGGCGGACGGTGTCGAGGGTCGGCTGGTGGATCGACCGGGGCTTGGGGAGAACAGCGCCGATCGTGGACACCGCGGTCATCGCGCGCAAGAACGCAGGTCGTTCCTGGAGCAGGTGCGTGATGACCAACGTCGTGATCGGCTGGCCAGCGGGGAACTGCGCGGTGATCCTTCGGAAGAAGGCGTCCAGCCGCGCTCGCTCGGGGGTCTCCATGAGCACTCCTCTCGTGATCCGACTGGTGCGCCTAGGCGGCATGGCTGTAGTCCGGCGCCGGGGAGGCCAGCGCCTGCATGTGAGCACGCAGTCCGCTGTGGAGGTCGACGCGCGGCTGCCAGCCGAGGACCTCTCCCGCACGGCCGGGGTCGGCACGCGTGAGGAGGACGTCCCCGTTGCGCACGTGGTCCTGGTGGAGCTGGATCTCGCGGCCGGTGAGGCTGTTGGCGATGTTGATCACGTCCAGCAGGGACGCGTTCGAGCCACCGCCGACGTTGATGGTGCCGTGCGCGTTCGGGAAGGTGCCGGCGGCGATCGTGGCGGCGACCACGTCGTCGATGTAGGTGAAGTCGCGGCGCTGGTGGCCGTCTCCGTAAAGGCGCAGGGGTTGTCCGGTCAGGGCGGCGTACAGGGCGCGGTGGGTGAACATGTCGGCACGCTGCCGGGGGCCGTAGACGGTGAAGTACCGCAGGGCGACCACGCTGGGGCCGACGGGGCGCTCGGCGTAGGCGAGACAGAGCTGCTCCTCGGCCAGCTTGGTCACGGCGTACGGGGAGGCGGGGTTGGGGCGGTCGGTCTCGCGACTCGCGTCGCCGTCGGTCGGGCCGTAGACGCTGGAGGAGGAGGCTACGACTAGCCGGGATACGCCGATCCGGGTGGAGGCTTCGAGGACGCGGTGGGTGGCCAGCACGTTGCACGCGAGGTAGTCACCGAACTGCGGTCCCCACGAGGGCCGTACGCCGGGGATGCCGGCGAGGTGGAAGACGGTGTCGGCGTCGATCAGGATCGGGTCGATCGCGCAGTGGAGGAGTTCGGCCGTGACGTGGTGGTATCCCGGGCACCCCCGCAGCGCGGCGAGGTTGGCGGCGGCCGTCGGGTCGGTAGACGGGTCTCGGCGGTCCACGCCGATCACGGTGGTGCCGGCCTGGACGAGGGCGTGGGCGAGGTGGGAGCCGATGAATCCGGCGGAGCCGGTCACCACGGCCCGTCGGGGGGAAGCGTGGGTCGGGGGCTGCTCGTGCTGTGGCACGGAGATCTCCAGAGTGGGTGTCGTCTAAGGGGCTGGCCAGGCGAGCCGCGACAGGACGGTTCTGCCGTGCGCGCTGAGCGCGGCGTCGTTCTCCTGGTGGCCCTTGACCAGGGCTGTGGCCGCCTCGATGGCGCCGAAGGACTCCAGGAGGCGTCGTTCGAGGTCGTTGGGTGAGCGTCCGTAGCCGTCGAAGAAGGCGGTGCGGAGGTGGGGGGCGGCCTGCCAGCGTCGGAATTCGAGCCGGGCGAAGTCGCGGACTCTGGCGTCGCGTCGCATGTGCTCGAAGTCGTAGATGCCGAAGGTGTCGCCGAGCAGCCAGTTGCGCGGCTGGTAGTCGAGGTGGCAGATCGCGCTGTCCATGTGGCTGGTGCCCAGGATGACCGCGTGGTGCTTCAACAGGTTCTCCTCGGCCGCGTCGAGCAGATCGGCGTGGACGGCCCGGTCGATCCACCCCTGGAACCGCTCGGCGAGTGAGGCGCCGACGGCACCGCCCTGGGGCATGGCCGTGGCTCGGTGCAGCTTGCCCAGCACGTGGCCGGCCTCGTGGTGGGCCAGCTCCTCCTCCGGCGAGCCCGGAGCGAAGGCGTCCGCCCGGTCACCTGCGAGTGCGGTGAGCAGCAGGGTGCGGGTGGCATCATCCCGGCCGACCAACACCGGTGCATGGCCGGTCAGATGGGTGACCCACGCCCCGTAGGCGTGGAGTTCTCCGGCGTACCGGTCTCGCTCCGCGTGCTGCTTCGCGATGAACTGACGCCCGTCGCCGGCCACCAGGCGTACGACGCGGGACGGGAGCGCGGGGTCCGCTGCGATGTCGACTGTGCCGAGGATGAGGTGCGCCAGTTGAATCCGGGGGTCGCGCGAGGTCGCGATCACGGGGTCGGCTCCGGCGTGAGGAGGCTGAGGTGCTCGGTGTCGTTGTGCCGGTCGAGCATCCAGCGGGTCTGGCCCAGGCGGTTCCGGTGGTGCTGCCAGCGGGTGATCGAGGCGTGGTTGTGGGTGAATCCGGCGGGCGAGCCGATCGGGATGCCGAGCAGCAGGGTGTGTGCGGTGATCACCGTCTCCCCGTGGGCGGCGAAGACGACGCGCTTGCCGTGGTTCTCCTTGATGAGCTGGCTCAGGTTCCTGCTGGCGCGCTCCAGGAACCCGTTCCAGGTGTCGGAGCCCTTGGCCCAGGGCGTGTCGGGGTGGGCGTGAGGGCCGCCGTCGGCGGCCGTCTTCACCGCGTCCCAGGGCCGGCCGTCGGCGTCGCCGTGGACCGGGCCGTCGAGTCGCTCGTCGTGGTGCACGGGGATCTGGAGCGTCTGGGCGATGATCTCGCCGGTCTGGACGAGGCGGATCCGCGGGCCGGTGTAGATGACGTCGAAGGGCTTCTTCAGGTGCTCGGTGGCCAGGCGGCGTGCGGCCTGTTCGGCTTGGGCGTACCCGAGGTCGGTCAGGCCGGTGCAGGTGCGCGGGCCCCCGACCAGGCCGTCGGCGTTGCACTGGGCCTGGCCGTGCCGGACGAAGACGAGTTCGGTGGTGATCATGAGGCTCCTCGGTGCGTGAAACGGAGGGGCAGGCTGTAGTGGTAGCCGTTGCGGCCGACGTACGGGGCGGTGAGCACGGCGTGCAGGCCCAGGAAGCTGTCGAGCTGGCCCCGGTCCGTCGTGCCCAGCCGGGCGTCGTAGCGTCGGGCTGCCGCGTTGTACGCGAGCAGGGCGGTGGTGACGGCTTGGTCCGCGAGCGGACCGTAGGTCAGGTGGAGCGTCGCGACGAGCTTGGCGAGGTCGTAGCCCAACGGAGCGAGGGACAGGTCGTCGGTGTCGACGGCGACGATGGCTTGCGCGGTGATGATGAAGTTCCGCGGGTTGCTGTCCTTATAGAAGACGCACGGGCCCTCGGCGGTCGCTTGCAGCAGGCCGAGCATCGCGTGCAGGGCCGTCTTGTTCGACAGGTAGCCCTGCTCGTGGCGTCGCCGTAGGGCGACCTTCCGGGGACCGAGGTAGTCGTCAAACAGCGTGCCGTCCTCGAAGTGGTGCGGGGTGTCCAGCGATGCGGAGTGCAGGTCGCTGGCCCAGGCGGCACCGTGGGCGTGGCCGAGCAGTTCCGCCACGCGCGGGAGGTCCTCGGGACGTACGGGGCGGCCCTCGATCCGTTCGAACGTCAGGAACCGCGGTCCGGCAGTGTGGAGGGCCGGCTGCCGCAGCGGCTTGGCGTGCGCGGTGAGCCACCGGTAGTGGCGCACCGCCCCCGCCGCGCGCTCCGGTTCCGCGTAGTGCTTGGTGAACGAGGCGTGGCTCATGCCGGCTCTCCTCCTTCCTTCGGCTGGGCGACGACGAAGGTGATCCGGGACCGGGTCGTCAGCGGCTGGTCGGGAAGGAACTCGTGCAGGGTCGCCGCCAGGGCACCGGGGTTGCCGTACAGGCCGGGCGCCAGGTCGTACTTGGGGTTGGTGGCCAGGTACTGCGCCGTGTGGTCGTGGCCGTCGAAGGTGAAGACGTGCTCCTCGTCTAGGACGGCGATCACGTCGAGCGAGGAGGCGGCCACGTCGGCGAGGTTGCCGCTGTGGGCTGCGGTGTAGAGGCTCTCGTGCTGGGCGGCATGCGGATCGAGGCCGGCGGCGGCGACCAGCTGGTCCATCTCCCGGTAGCTGTCGAGGCTTTTGGTGACGAGCACGGCCACACCACCGGGGGCGAGGACCCTGGCGATCTGTCTGACGACGTCCTGGGGGCGCGGCGAGTGGTAGAGGCAGAACGCCGCGACGACGATGTCGCTCGACGCGTCGGGCAGAGGGAGGTCGTGGAAGTCGCCTTCGACGAAGTCCACCGTGCTGTCGGGCAGGTCCTTGGCGCGCTCGCGGGCCTGAGCGAGCAGGGAGGGGGCGGCGTCCAGACCCACGAGGCGCTCGGGCCGGAGCTGCTCGGCGATGACGCGGCTGCTCGTGCCACGACCGCAGCCGATGTCGAGCACCACGCCGAGCCGGTCGGGCTGGGCGTGATGGGTCTGCACCAGGCTGACGATCGTCTCGGGCACCGGGTGGCCGGCGGTCTTGGCTCGCATCAGGGCGCTGGTGCGCCCGGCCAGCCGAGAGGCGTGTCCGTACAGCTCCGACTGTCGGGCGGGGTCCAGGAACGGGTTGAGCTCGTTCATGCCAAACCCCCTGGCCGGGGGCGCGGACCGGTCAGGACTGCTCGGCGGCGACCCTCCGCAGCCAGCGGCGCGTCTGACGCCGGTTGGCCAGCAGCACCACGTCGGTGCCGGAGCCGAACTCCTCGATCTTCGCCATCACGCGGGGCCGCATCTTGCGCCGGTACGTGGCGACGTACTTGATCACGCCCCAGTGGATGCGGTTGTGCACCCCGTTGCCCTTGTGCCCGGCCCCGTGCCGGATCTGCCGGGAGAAGATCCCGTACAGCGCCGCCACGGTCGACACGTCCATCAGGACCACCGTGTCGCAGGCTTCGAGCCGTACCTGCAGCGTCGAGTTGTAGTTGCCGTCGATCACCCACCGCGGCTGCGCGACCAGCTCGCGCTGGACGTCGGTGAACTTGTCCATCGGCAACGCGTTCCACTCGTCGTCGTAGAACGCGGTGTCCAGGTGCGTCACCGGGGCGTCGAGGATCCTGCCCAGTTCGCGGGCCACGTGGGATTTGCCGCTGCCTCCGCAGCCGACGATGGCGACCTTCTTCATGGTGCTCCAGCGTAGAGAGGTTCGGGTGTCCGGTGGGCCCATCCTCCGGGACGCGCCCCGAGGGTTCGCGCGCCGTGGTCGATCGAGCGGTCTGCATCAGGCAGCCCCCCGCTCGGTCGCGGTGCACTGAAGGAGACCGTGCAGGACGGACTCCAGGGTGTTGACCTGCTTGCACAGGCCGAACAGGCGCAAGCGGTCCACGCACGCGGCGATCAGGGCGGCGTGCTGCTCGGTGCCGGCGATCTCGCGCAGGTAGGAGAGGCGTTCGAGAACGTCGCTGCCGGAGCGCACGACCAGCTCCTTGGGGACGAACCGGTCGGCGAAGCGGATGTCCGCCGGGGCCAGCGGCAGGCAGCCGGCGAGCACGGCCTCGAAGATGCGCTGGGTCATCTGCCCGACGGCGGCGTACCGCTCGGGCAGCATGAGCACCGTGGCCAGGGACCGGCCGTAGACGCCAGCGGCGTCCTCGAACGGAATCCGCCCCGCGAATCGGACGTGCGGCCAGCGGCCGGTCTTCGTCCACTTCCCGGCAACCAGGTGCTCGACACGGGCGGCGGCCGGGGCGAAGAAGCGGTCGAAGGACTCGTCGCGGTCGTACTGGTTGCCCACGTAGCCGAGCGCGAGATCCCGGGCCCGCGCCGCCTGGGTGAGGGGATCGGCCTGGGCGAGGAGGTCCTCGGCGACGGGGAAGAGCAGCGAGTGCGCTCCGGGGGTTGGCGCGAGCGCGGCCTCGCAGACGCGGGTGTGGGCCGTACGGCGCCACACGCTCTCGGCGCGCAGGGTGCGGTCCTTGTCCCAGATGACGGTGGGTGTCCGGTGCCGGGCCGTGTAGTGGTTGATGAGCTGGGCCTGCCGGTGGAGGTCGCAGGTGTGCCCCTCGCTGCCGCACACGGTGGTGTTGCGGCCGGGGATCGCCCAGCGCCACTCCAGGAACAGGGCGTCGATGCCGGGCAGGCCGTCGTCGAAGGTGTACGCGCCGCCGAGGTCGTCACCGGCTTCGAGGCGGTCGCGGTCGGGCTGGAGGAAGACGATCTCGTGACCGCGGGCAAGGAGGGCGTCGATGAAGGGGCGGCGGTGGCTGCGGCCTCCGTCGGGGGTGTCGGTGACGCCGTTGCCGAGGAAGCCCCAGAAGCTGTACCCGATCTTCATTTGGTGATCCACCGCCCTTCGAGGAGCAGGGCGTCGAGGCCGGAGTTGGCCAGGCAGTCCAGGGCCATCTCGGGTGTCCCGCAGATCGGCTTGCCCTTGACGTTGAGGGAGGTGTTGATCAGCACGGGGATGCCGGTTCGGCGGCCGAAGGCGGTCAGCACCGCGTGCATGAACGGGTTCTGCGACCGGGTGACGGTCTGCAGGCGGGAGGTGCCGTTGGCGTGCACGATGGCCGGCACCCGCTCGTGCGTCAGGTCCGTCACCCCGGAGGCCATGGACATGTACGGGGCCGGCTGGCCGAGGGTGAAGAACTCGGCGGCTCGCTCGGCGGGGACCATGGGGGCGAAGGGCCGGAACGGCTCGCGGAACTTCACGGTGGCGTTGAGCCGCTCGACGACGCCGGGCTCCAGCGGGGAGGCGAGGATCGAGCGGTTGCCCAGGGCGCGCGGCCCGGCTTCGACCCCTCCCTGGAAGAGTCCGGCGATCACACCGTGGGCGAGCTGGTCGGCGAGGAACTCGGCGGTCTCGATGCCGAGGGTCTTCTGGCGCAGGCCGGGCCAGGGGGTCAGGTCGAGGGGCTGGTCCTCGTAGGAGGGGCCCAGGTAACAGTGGCGGGCGATGCCGGCGACCGGGCGAGGCGTGCGCGCGTCGACGTGGACGGCGAGCGCGGCCCCGATCGCGGTTCCGGCGTCGCCCGGTGCCGGCGGGACGAACACCTCGTCGAAGATGCCGGCTTCGATGATCTTCCCGATGCTCACGCAGTTCGTGGCGACGCCGCCGCCCACGCACAGGCGCCGGGAGCCAGTGAGCACTCTGGCGCGGCGGGCCAGGTGGACCATCACCTGCTCGGTCCGCTCTTGGAGGGCAGCCGCCAGGTCTCGGTGGACGTCGGTGAGCGGTTCGCTCGGGTACCGCTCGGGGCAGGTCTCGGCGACGAACCGCCGGGACGTCCTCGGGTATCCCGAGCTGAGGGTGCGCGTCGGGAAGTAGCCGGGGTGGATGCGAAAGCCCGTGGCCGTCGTGCGGACGGCCGTGGTGAACAGGTGCCGGAAGCGGGCGGGGTCGCCGAGGGCGGCCAGCGCCATGACGGTGCCTTCCTCGTCGCCACGCCTCCAGCCCAGGTGCTCGGTGACGGCGCCGTACACGTAGCCGAGGGAGGCCGGGTCGTTGATCGCTTCCAGGGTGTGGACGCGGGGGTGCTGAACGCCGTGGCCGTGGGCGATCGTGGTGGTCTGCCGCTCGCCGAGGCTGTCGACGACGAGTACGGCCGCTTCGTCCCAGCCGGAGGCGGCGAAGGCCGTGAGCTGGTGGGCTCGGTGGTGAAGGACCGGTGTGACGCGGGCCGAGGGGAACTGGCTGCCGAGGACGCGCAGCCGCCGCCGGGTGCGCAGGGCGACCTTGGCGAACCCGTGGGCGCGAGCCAGGCTACGGTCGCGCGTGGCCGACGAGAGCGCCATGCGCAGGGCGACGGGCGACTCGGCGAGGTAGCGGGCGGGCTGGAAGTTGTAAGCGACGGCGTCCACGTCGGTGGCGCTCAGCTTGGCCTGGTCGAGGACCCAGCCCACGGCGCGGGCCGGGTAGAGCTTTGTGTGCTTCTGCTCGGAGAGGCGTTCCTCCTCGACGAAGCCGACGAGTTCACCGTCGACGAGAAGGGCGGCCGAGGAGTCGTGGATGTACGAGCACAGGCCGAGGATGACGGAGGGGGTGCGCGTCATGGCGGCGGTCACCTTGCCCCGGCCGTCGTGGCGCGATTGGTCGAGCGCCGCTCCAGCTCTCCGTACCAGGCGGTGAGGGCCTGGCCGAGGGGCCCATCGATCGTGTCGGCGGCCCGCCACGCCTGCTCGCGCTTGCCGTCCTTCCACAACCGGTAGCTGCGCAGCGTCTCGGCCATCGCATCCCAGCCGGGGTGGCCGGTCACGTCACGGGCCTCGACCTGGTCGAGCAGGCCGTCGAAGCCGTTCCAGGGTGTTCGCAGGTCGGGCATGATCCCGCTCGCCGGGAGCGAGGTGAGCGTGTCGGCCTGTTCGATGTGCTCGTCGTAGATGTGCAGCGAGCCGATGTGCAGGTGAAACTCGCCGAGTTCGGCGTCGAGCCATCCGGCGACCAGCTCGTGCAGCACGGTGCAGAAGAACACGTCGTACGGCATGCCGATCCATACGTCCTGGCCGCGCATCATGGTCGCCATGTGCAGGCGGCCGGCGCGCAGGTGGAACCGGAACCCGAGGGTGCACGGCACGTCCTTGTGCCCTGCGGCGTCCTGGGCCGGGTCGTAGAGCTGGATCAGGGCTCGCCGGGAGTCGGGGTCGGCTTGGAGGATCTCGACGACGCGGGCGAGCTGGTCGACCTTGCCACCCCAGTTCCGCATCCTGGGGCCGTACGCCCCCAGGAGGACGCCTTCGTCGGCGAACTGCCGCAGCCGGTTGTTGTAGTCGAAGATCCACGGGGCGTCGGAGCCGGACAGGTGCCAGACCGTCTCGGCGACGGCGAAGGCCGGATTCACGATGCGGGCGGGCGGGGCGTAGAGCAGGCGGGCACGCGGCTGGGTGAGCAGCAGGTGCACGTCGCGGACTTCGTGGGTGGCCATGCCCCGGGGGCTGATCTTCTCGCCGGACTTGGCCAGCGTGACGGCGCCGGAGAACAGCTCGGTGATGCTGTCGGCTGTGAGGGATGTCATCGGACGGATGCTCCTTCGTCCTTGGGCGACGCAGCGGCGCCCGGATGGTGGTGGGTGGAGTCGTCGGCCCTCGGGCCGGAGGTGGCGCGTTCGGTGATGAGCCGGGCGATCCGAGTGGCGCTGTCGCCGCGCCACCGGCAGACCGCGTCCAGGGCCGCCCGCGGGATCGGCGCAGGGCCCGCGCGCAAGCCGGAGAGTGCTTCGGCGACCTCATCGGCGGCTTCGCACCGGGTCGCCAGTCCGTGACTGGTCAGGCCCAGGGTGCGTTCGCCCGGCGGGCCGATTTCGAGGACCGGGATGCCGAGCAGCGCGGCTTCGATCCCGCACGTCGAGTACGCGCTCGCCAGGACGTCCGCGCCGGCGAGGCAGCCTCGGGCTGAGCTTGCTCCGCTTTGACAGACACCTTCTGTGCGGTGGTCAGGCTGCGAGTGCGGTCTCGTAGTCGGCGGGACTGCGGTATCCGAGGCTGCTGTGTAGACGGTGCAGGTTGTACCAGCTCTCGATCCATTCGAAGATCGCGGTGTGGGCGGCTGCTCTGCCAGGCCAGGACTGTGTGCCGAGCAGCTCGTTCTTCAACGTCGAGAAGAAGGACTCCGCCAGGGCGTTGTCCCAGCACTGCCCGGTCCGTCCCACGGACAGGCGAACGTTCAACTGTGCTGCGAGAGAGGCAAGTTCACGACTGGTGTATTGACAGCCGCGGTCGGAGTGGAAGATCACGGGCTGCTTCGGCCGCCGGGTGTGGCAGGCGGTGGTGAGGGCGTCGGCGACCAGACTGGTGCGCAGGTGGTCGGCGGTCGCCCAGCCGACGACGCGGCGGGTGGCGATGTCGATGACGGTGGCCAGGTACAGCCAGCCCTCATCGGTGGGGATGTAGGTGATGTCGCCGCACCAACGCGTGTCCGCGCCGGCCAGGTCCGGCCGGAAGTCGCGAAGCACCAGGTCAGGGCGGGTGGCTGCCTTCGGGTCCGGGATGGTGGTGCGCTGGCGGCGTCGGCGTGTGACGCCGGTCAGGCCGGCCTGCCGCATCAGCCTGGCGACCCGTCGTCGCCCGCAGGCGGTGCCGTCACGGTTGATGGCGGCATGGATGCGCGGGGCGCCGTAGGTTCTCCGCGAGCGCTCATGGACCGCACGGATCTTCTCGGTCAGCGCAGCATCGCGAACGGCACGGGCACTTGGGCCGGATCGGCGGGCGTAGTAGGCGGCACGGGAGACCTCCAGCAGCTCACAGACGCGTGTGACGCTGTGACCGGCCTGCTTCTCCGCCTCGATGAACGGGTGCACGTTCACCGGGTCTCCTTCGCGAAGAAAGCCGTGGCCCGCTTGAGGACCTCCACGTCCTCCCGCAGGCGGCGGTTCTCCCGCCGTAGCGCGGCCAGTTCCTCACGCTCGGTGCTGGTCAGGCCGGCCCGCTCGCCGGCGTCGACCTCTGCCTGTCGGACCCAGTCGCGCACCCGCGTCTCGACCAGGTCGAAGTCCTTGGCGACCTGGCCGACCGAGCGGTCGCCGCGACGGCACAGCTCAACGATCTCGGCCTTGAACTCCGGCGTGAACGAGCGGCGAGCGCGACGAGGCTTCTTCCCCATGCTCTCCATGATGGACATCCTCCCGGGGACGAACCCCTGATCTCGAATGTCCGTCGAACCGGAGCAAGGTCAGAAGCGGGCTGTCCGGCAGGCGGTCAGGAAAGCAGAAAGTGCCTCTGACCAGCAAGAATGAGGATTGTCGAGGTCCTTGTTCCTGCCACCGCCGGAGGCACTTCCCAGGTGAAGACTCTATCGGGTCCTATCCCCGTGTCCGTGTCCGGGACGACGGCTGTCAGGTCGTCTCCCAGGCCGGATCGGTCCTGCTCATCGAAACGGTCCGCAAGAGCGGCCTTGACCAAGCCATGTCCCAGGCTCTGGCTCCGTGGCGCAAACCGCGGGCCGTCCACGATCCCGGCAAGGCCCTCCTGGACGTCGCGCTGGCGGTCACTCTGGGCGGGGACTGCCGCGCGGACGTCGCGATGCTGCGGTGTGAGCCGGCCGTCTTCGGCCCGGTCGCCTCCGACCCGACCGTCTCCCGCCTGATCGACACCCTCGCCGCCGCCGGCGAGAAAGCCCTGCAGGCCATCCGGTCCGCACGCTCCGAAGTCCGCAACCGGGTCTGGTCGCTGGCCGGCAAGAACGCCCCGGACGCCGACGGACAGGGCGTCATCGATCTCGACGGCGTCCTCGTGATCGCCCACTCCGACAAGGAGGACGCGGCCGCGACCTGGAAGAAGACCTACGGCCATCACCCGCTTACCGCCTTCGTCGACCACGGCCCGGGCGGAACCGGTGAGCCCGTCGCCGCCCTCCTCCGACCGGGAAACGCGGGCTCCAACACGGCAGCCGACCACATCACCACCACCCAACTCGCCCTGGCCCAACTGCCCAAGCACTACCGGAGAGGACGGCAGACCCTGATCCGCACCGACTCCGCGGGCGGCACCCACGACTTCGTATCCTGGCTCGCCAAGCGGGGACGATGGCTGTCCTACTCGGTCGGCATGACGGTCACCGAAGCGATCCACCAACACGTGCTGAAGGTCCCCGCCTCAGCCTGGACACCGGCCGTCGAGACCGACGGTGAGGCCCGGGACGGAGCCTGGGTCGCCGAGCTCACCGGCACGCTCCTGGATGGCTGGCCCAAGGGCATGCGACTGATCGTGCGAAGGGAACGGCCCCACCCTGGAGCCCAGTTGAGAATCACGGACGCGGACGGCATGCGGATCACCTGCTTCGCGACCAACACGCCGCACCGGCCGATCGCCGAGCTCGAACTCCGCCACCGGCTGCGAGCCCGCGCGGAGGACCGTATCCGGGCCGCCCGGGCCACCGGCCTGCGCAACCTGCCCCTGCACACCACAGCCCAGAACAAGATCTGACTGGAGATCGTCCAGCTCGCCCTCGACCTCCTGGCCTGGATGCCCATGCTCGCCCTCACCGGCAAGGCCCGGCTCTGGGAACCCCGCCGCCTGTGATTCCGCCTGTTCTCCGCAGCCGCCCAGCTCGTCACCACCGGCTGACGCAGGATTCTCCGCCTCACCCAGCACTGGCCCTGGACCGGCGAGATCACCGCCGCCCTCGAACGGCTCACGCTCCTGCCCGCCCCCGGCTGACCAGCAACGTCCACCGTCCCGACGACAGCACCACCCGATCCCGGGCAGTGGAACCCGGCGCCCACCGGACGCGACAACCGGGCCACCGACCTGCCCACCATCAGCCACAGAAAGCGAAACGGTCCACCGACTCCGTCGGCGGACCGTCATGCAAGATCGAGGCTATGGAAGGCTTGCTGTGGGTCGGCAACAGAGTGAGCAAGAAGTGGAGGCAGCAGACGGGCATGACTGATCAGCGGCGACTTCCCGCACGCCGACGTGGCCGAAGGGCAGCGGCGGTCAAAACGGGTCCGCCAGAGGGCATGGCCTTCGCTCACCACTTGAGGGACTGCAAGATGCTCTTGACGAAATCACGTCAAAACTTGAGGAAGTTCTGAGCTTTGTAGATGAGGAGATGATCTACGATCACTTCACCGACAAGGCGAGAAGGGGCCGTTGTTGGTGAAGCAATGGAGCCTTGCAATCTGCTACTCCTCGCAACGGCCTCTTATGCCCATGGACTCCGTCGACGACCTAGACGGAACAAGATGAACATGTGATCGACATGTCTAACTGAAAGAGGGGGAAAGTGCGACTGCGTAATGCAGTGATCTCTGCTGCGATGGGTGTCGTCGCTACGGCCGCTGTGGCGATTCCGGCGTATGCCACCACCCACCAGATATGCACGACGGATGGGGCCCGGGTCTGCGGAACATGGGAATTCGGTGCCGACTGGAATAACTCCGTCAACTATTCGTACTTCTTTCACCCCAAGATCCAACACGGTTCCTCCGTAAGCAACAACAAGTACGGGGTGGTACGCAGCTTTTGCGTGAAGGAGAACCATCTGTCCGAGGCGTCCGAGCAGCTGGACACCAACGGCGGTAACAAGGCGTTCTACCGCGCTTGCACGGTCAACTAAATAGAGAAGACAGGTATGGGGGACAGCTTTTCTGCTGTCCCCCATACCTGTCAGGTGCATGCCAGTAGCGCAGTCCCGGCGGAGGGGACAGAATAGAACGCATGTTGCATAAGGGAATCAAGTTCGCGTACGCGGTCGTGATGATTGCGTCGGCCGCAATGGCCTTCATTGTCTTGAGAAACTTGGATGAGGCAACGGTACCGGGTGCTTCTTACTCGGTGTCTTTGAGTAAAGCCGACAATGCGGCAGGAGCCCCGCGCGTCGCCGAAATGGTAAAGGAATTCTCGCGAAAGAATCATGTTAACATCGGGCGCCTCTATTACGATCCGCTCGACGATACCATCCGTAGGGTCTATCTCGCCGTCGGGGATCCGAGCGCAGAGTCGACACAGTGGCTGACACGTAGGTATCCGTATTTCAGCCGTGATGCGAAGCTGGAGCTTCGTCCCTATCAGGAGATCTCCGGCATTGAACCCGAGGGCCTGTACCTGGTCTACGGATCGGAGAAGACTGCCGACGAACTGCGCGATAAGTTCGGGACGCTTGGCTACCGAGGGGAAATTGAACCCGCCCTCTCTATGAAAAAGGCTGTGCAATACCTCGGCGGAAGCTCCACGTTGCAGTGCCTGCTGATTTTGGGCCTAATGGCGATCGTTGCAGTGACGTCCGCAGTCGCCCTCAACGCCAAATCTTACGCCATTCAGCGTCTTCAAGGTCGAGCGTTCCTTCGGATCATCCAGCAAGACCTCACTCAGATATTCGCATTCTTGACACCCGCCAGCATTGTAGTCGGCGCAGCAGCCGCAGCAGCGTTGTATTGGTACAACGGACTTCATCAATTTGGCCTGTATGTGCGGGTGTCAGTCGTGTTCTTGAGCTTCTATGTGCTCGCACTTCTGGTAGCCCATGTTGCCGCCTTGCTGGTCCTGTACCGCAGCCCGCTTCTTGCAGCGATCAAGGGAGAAATCAACGCCACCTGGGCAGTTGTCGGGAGTTACATACTGAGGTGCTGGGGTCTTCTATTGCTTCTCTCTATCTGTACGTCGGCGATCGCCAGCGGACTGACCATGAAAGAACAGCACGACAAGTATCTCGCTTGGACCAACCTAGGTAACGCCTATTATCTGCGACTCAGCGACACGATTGAAGGCCAAAAGGAAGGCCAGCGGGCAGAAGAGCGAATCGCTAGATGGATTCGATCTGCTGACGCCCGCGACGAAGTCTCCCTTTCCTTTCCGGAAGACCTCCCAGGCGTAATAGACAGGACACTTCTCGTCAATAACCGGTACCTGGCAAAGACAAAGGTCTACAGCGCCCACGACTCCGTTGTGCAACCTCAGGAAATTGATGCAGTACAGGTACTGATTCCGCAACGACACTCGGGCGAGTCCACGAGAATCAGGGCGTCGGTGACGGATTGGGTACGGGCTTCAATTCGCGATGCCTCTGGCGGGAAAATGCCAGACATTCATATTCAATATACCAGAAACAATCAGTCTCTGGCCTATTATGGGCATTCGGCGAGTGGCGAAGATTTGACGCTTGAGGATCCGGTCGTAATCGTCACCCCCGCCAAGACGCGGATAGTTTCCGACGATAATTATGTAACCATCGCAAGCCAGGGCGGAATTCTCGTCGAAGACCCGGTTCGCGCCATGAGCGGCCTGCGGCAGGCCGGCGCCGCCGACTACGTGCTCGGCCTGAGCCCATTCGCCCAGGATGCCGCTATCCAGTATCGTGATGCGCAACGCGAGTTCGCCGTCCAGATGCTCAGTCTACTGGCGGGGATCCTGGTACTCCTGATCACTGCTTTGGGAGTATCCATAGTCTATTGCCGACGCAATCTCCAGGCGCTTTTCGCCAAATACATTTCCGGATGGAGGTTCGCGCTAACCCATTGGAAAATCCTTGCGACTGAGTCGGTGCTGGGTACGGCCCTGGTGCTTTGGACGTGGAACGCCGCAGCGACCGCAGACGACAGACACAAGCTGCCGGGAGCGCCGCCACCGCCGGCTGGTGAACTACTCGTCAATTACTGGGGGCCGTTCATGGCGATCGGCATCGCACTGGCAAGCCTGGCGCTTGTCGTGCTCACGCTCAGGAAGACGAACCTCAAGTTCATCAAGGCACACTCGGCGAGTATTTCCTGAGTACAGGAAGGTGAAAATGATTCGCGTCAAAAACGTCACGAAGTCTTTCGGTCAACGCACTCTATGGGAAAACGCATCCTTCACTGTGCAGAAGGGTGAGATGCTTGCGCTCACCGGGCCAAGCGGCTGCGGAAAGTCCACGCTTCTCAATTGCCTAGGACTCCTGGAAGAGGTCGACCACGGTGAGATTTTCATTGATGGCAAGGATGTTACCAAGTCTCGGGCGGGAGCGCGTCGCCGCTTTCGGCGAGACAAGGTGGGGTATCTCTTCCAGAACTATGCCCTCATAGAGAATGCAAATATGTACCATAACCTGGCCGTCGCGGTAGGGGGGCGACCCGGGCGATTTCTCAAACGCGATATTTTTGAGGCTGCGCTCCACGACGTGGGGCTTGGTGGGCGCGGCAATGAGATGGTGTTCCAGCTGAGCGGCGGCGAACAGCAACGTCTCGCGTTGGCTCGACTCCTTGTCAAGGAGCCTGCTGTCGTCTTGGCAGACGAGCCGACGGGGGCCTTGGACGAGGAAAACTCGGCAATGGTGATCGCTCACCTGCGTAAAATGGCCGAAGCGGGATGTGCCGTCATCATCGCTACGCACAGCAAACTCGTTGAGAAAGGCTGCGACTCCACGCTCTCGCTCGGCAAGGATGTTATTGGCGGAGACAATCTTGTAATGTCTCTTGGTCCGGATTCTGTCAGTTCGCTTAGTTGTTGAGAGCTTCCTTACGTTGGCTGCGATGAGTCGGAGGCAGTACTCCTATTACCGGTCTCGGCGCGGTGACCTTCCGCACGGACACCCCGAGAGTTCGGCCCTCTCCTTGCAACGGCAGCGCTCACCAGCCCACAACGCAACGCGAGCTCACGGAGCCACATCTGTCTTCACATGCCTGTCCGCAGCCACAAGCCGTGCGGCTTGTTCGAGGAGAGAGAGCCACAGGCCGGCCAAGGAGCTGAAGAGCTTCAGGTGACACGAACAGAAGCACGAGACACTAGGATGATTGAAATAAAAAAACGATGGACGCGGTGGCTAGCGGTCACCCTGTTTGCCGGCGTGGCGTTGGGCGCCATAGCCGCCTTCACCGACAACGTGCCGCTCCTGCTTGGCGAGATAGGCAAAGCGCGGGCAGACCGAAGCGTCTGGTCGCAGATGGCAGAGTTTGTCAGTCTGCTCACGGATGCCGGGTGGGCCTGGGCTGCGACGGCAGTCGGCGTGGGCTGGATGGTGAGTGCAGGCATCCGCCCGAGGACTGGCCTGCTCGTGGGGGCACTGGCCGGATTTGTCGCACTCACTGCTGCCACAATTGTCTTCTACGGCATAAATCTGCTGGTTGGAGGAGACTTCTACTGGGTCCAGGTGTTGTTCTGGTGGGCGCGTAGCCTGCTGTTGGGGCTGCCGCTGGGCGCGATGGGCGCGGTCATTCGACGCCCGCCGGCAGGAATTCTTGCGGCTCTCGTCGTTCCTGTAGGTGCGGTTCTCAACATCATCGTGCTGCCACCGCCACCGGACAGCCGCGTGGCCTCAACGGTCGTGCTGACCGTATGCGGCGGCGCAGCAGCAGCCACCCTTCTGATCTTGGTGCGTGCCGTACAGGCACGCCGTCTCCAAGGCACTTCGACGGGGTAGCAAATAGGCTGCGGTCGCTCAGCTTGTGCCGTGAATGATCACTTATTTCTGCGCCCGGCCCCGCGGACGGTGGCGAAGATACGCTGGTACCACAGTGGCAGCCAAGCGTCATCGGTCCAACTTGACCCCGGCGGTGGTCCGGACGCGTCGGTAGGACCTCGGTGAGATCACAGGATTTGTCTATGCTGATGCGCAGATTGATCGTATGTTCTCTATCGTGGACAGATCACGAGCTACCGTACGGGGGGCGCCGTGCAGGTAGAGGTCAGTACCGACACAGGGGACAGTGGAACCGAAGTGAGGCCACCATGGGGAACCAGGATTCCGGCGTACTGCGCGCTGCTCTCCATCCCTCTACCTTCAAAGAGATAAAGAGGGCCACTGGTCTCGGTGATGAAGCTCTGGACGAACTTCTTTCAGAGCATGAACGCATGGGGAATGTGAGCTGGGTCGGATCCAGGAATGGCGAGGCTCTTTGGCGGACGACGCCCTGCATGCGTGAGAAGATCGCCCCGATGCCCTACATGCGTGAGAAGAGCGCCACGCAGAGCACGTACACCTCGTACTCGTGGGTCACGCCGCTTCTACTGACACTCTTCCTCTCGGTTCTACTGGTGATCATCCTCCCCGGCCTCATTTGGGGCCACCTCATCGCCTTCGTGGTCACGCTCTGGAGAGGGTGAAGCAGCACTGATAGCTCATATGCCCCGTCACGCGCTGCACGACATCGATCCGCAATCGGTGAGCGCATGGGACATCATCGAACCCGATGCCCTCACCCTGGCAGAAACGCTCCAGCTCCTATAGATGTCGTGCCCTGCTGCGTGTATGGGTACGGTCATGGTCGTGTCCGGCGCGCGTCGGGTTGGTCACCCGTAGGACGGGCGCCGGTTGATCGCGCGCGACTAGCCTCGCGCTTTCACGAGGTGGGCTGTCCAGGTTTTGATCAGAAACACGGAAAGTGCCCTTGACCTGCAACGATAGGACTTGCTGAGGGTCCTGTTGACTGCAAGGAAAAGAGCACTTTCCAGGTGAGAGAGCCTATCTCGTCGTACCCGCGTGTCCGTGTCCGGGGAGACGGTCGGCGGGTGGTTTCGCAGGCCGGTGCGGTCCTGCTCGTCGAAACAGTTCGCAAGACCGGCCTTGGCCAGGCCATATCCGAAGCTCTGGCTCCGTGGCGAAAGCTGCGGGCCGTCCACGATCCTGGGAAGGTCCTTCTGGACCTTGCTCTGGCGGTCGCGCTGGGCGGGGACTGCCTCGCGGACGTCGCGATACTGCGCTGTGAGCCGGCCGTCTTCGGCCCGGTCGCCTCCGACCCGACCGTCTCCCGTCTGATCGACACCCTCGCTGCCTCCGGCGAGAAGGCCCTGCAGGCCATCCGGTACGCACGAGCCGAAGTCCGCAGCCGGGTCTGGTCGCTGGCGGGCAAGAACGCCCCGGACACCGACGGGCAGGTCACGGTCGACCTCGACGGCGTCCTCGTGATCGCACACTCCGACAAGCAGGACGCGGCCCCGACCTGGAAGAGGACCTACGGCCATCACCCCCTGACGGCTTTCGTCGACCACGGTCCTGGCGGAACCGGAGAGCCCGTCGCCGCCCTCCTCCGACCGGGCAACGCGGGCTCGAACACAGCCGCCGACCACATCACCACCGCCCAACTGGCCCTGGCTCAACTGCCGAAGAAGTACCGGCGAGGACGGCGGACGCTGATCCGCACGGACTCTGCCGGCGGCACCCACGACTTCGTGTCCTGGCTCGCGAAGCGAGGCCGCTGGCTGACCTACTCGGTCGGTATGGTGATCACCGAGGCGATCCACCAGCATGTGCTGAAGATCCCGGGCCTGGCCTGGACACCAGCCGTCGAGGCCAACGGCCAGGTCCGCGACGGAGCCTGGGTTGCCGAGCTGACGGGCAAGCTGCTGGAGGGCTGGCCCAGCGGCATGCGGCTGATCGTCCGAAAGGAACGACCCCATCCCGGCGCCCAGTTGAGGATCACGGACGCGGACGGCATGCGGATCACATGCTTCGCCACCAATACCAGCGGCCGGCCGATCGCCGAGCTGGAGCTCCGTCACAGGCTGCGGGCCAGGGCGGAGGACCGGATCCGCGCCGCCCGGTCCACCGGCCTGCGCAACCTGCCCCTGCACCACACCGCGCAGAACAAGGTTTGGCTGGAGATCATGCAGATCGCACTCGACCTGCTGGCCTGGATGCCCATGCTCGCCCTGACCGGCCAAGCCCGGCTCTGGGAACCCCGCCGGCTGCGGTTCCGCCTGTTCTCCGCGGCCGCCCAGCTCGTCACCACCGGCCGGCGCAGGATCCTCCGCCTCACCCAACACTGGCCTTGGGCAGGTGAGATCACAGGCGCCCTCGAGCGGCTTGCCCTCCTGCCCAGCCCGGGCTGACCAGCAGACTTCCCGTCCCGATGACAGCACCACCCGACCCCGGGCAGTGGAACCCGGCGCCCACCTGACGCGACAGTCGGGTCACCGGCCTGCTCACCACCCGCCCCGGAAAGCGGAAAAGCCCGCCAACTCCGTCGACGGACCCTCACGCAAGATCGAGGTTAGTAGGTGGCATCGTACTGCTGGAGGAAGGTCTGCGCCGCCTTGTTGATGGCCTTCACTGGATCTGCGGTGCGCTGGAAGTTGAACCACTCCCCTGCGATCCGCAGCCGGGTGAACTTCTCGTGGAGGTGGCTCTCCAATGGAAATCCGCCCGGCGACTGCCAGCGCAGCACTATAGGAGACGCTGACCCGATCTGGAGCTGCTTCAGGCGCTTCTGGATGTTCGCGGCTACACCGATTTTTATGGACTTCGGGTCGGATTCGGTGGACACGGCATAGACCCACCGGGAGTCCATCTCGTTGGTGTTCTCCGCCTCGGGCACACGTGACGCCCGGACCTCTGAGCAGGCCTGACAAACCCCTCTCAGGCCACCGCACGAGCACTGGCCGCAGTCGTCGCAAGGCACGCACGGTTGCTGGTTGGCTGGAGGTATCGCCTCGAGGTTCACGGAGAGGAGGAGACCCAGGCCGTGGTGCTCACGCTTGTCGATTGCACCGACCGCGGTGAGTTCAGCAAGGACTGGTAGCAAAGCGTCCGAGTCGGTCAGGCCCACAACATGTGCAACGTGGTCCAGGTCGAAGGTGTCGCTGCCCTCGTCGACCTGTTGGACTGCGGCGAGGACGGCGTATGTAAGGCGGGCGGTGGGGCTGAGCTCCTTGTTGAGAAGGGTGACGGCGTCGACCAGGACGGCGTAGGGGTGGCGGCGGTAGACGCGGATGAGGAGCCTCCTTCGGCGGAGGCGGCCCGCAGTGTTCAGGCCGCCATGTGGTGAAAGCGCCGGGCGCGCGGATCTGTTCCAGACCTGTAGAGTTCAGCGGCCCCGGCCGACCGCCTATGGAGAGCCGTCGAAGTGCAGCCGCCTTGCGGCAGCCGCACGGTGCCCAGTCGGTGCCGACCGAGGGTGGACCTTCACCCGCGAGTGGGCGAGCACTACGCGCCCGCGCCCTCACTCTTCGTACGAGGCCTCCCAGAAAGAGTCCTCCGAGTCGGCGGCCTCTGCCTCAGCTTTCTGTTCGGCGATCTCCCTGCGGATGGCCACCATGTCCGCAGGCGACCACCCCGAGCCGCTCCCGAAAGGCAGTACACGGTCGTGGGGCTGGTATAGCTCCTCGCTTTCCAGACTGCGGCGATAGGCGCGGCACTTCCACGGCCGGCGCAGGGTGATCCACTGCCTGAGCCCGCACCAGGGGCACAACGCGAAGTACGCGCTGGGCCCGTGAGCGGCGGCCCAACTGGCGTAGCCTGACCGGCTGCGAGCCACCGTGATGCCGCCGTGGGTGCGTTCCGCGACCCAGCCAAGGAGGACCATCTCGCCACCGGGCCACGCGCAGGCGCAGGGGCCGTCGCAGCGGCAGGCGCGCGCCCTGCCCAGCTCGACGGCCTTCTCCTTTCGGGGGGGGTGGCTGGTCCCTTGACCTCAAGCCATGTCCCGATCTCGGGCAGCCAGAAGTCCGGCAGGTAATGCGCCCCTGACGGCAGGGTTATTCGCTCGGGCTCGTACTGCCAGAGGATGCTTTGGGTGTCGAGGGTGCGGGCTCAGTCGGCTTCGAGCCGAGAACGGAAGGTGGTGCCGCTGTACACCGTCGATACGGCCTCGATGGGCTGGCCCTCTTCGGGGAGGTCCGTCACGGCGTCTCCGTTCTGGGTCAGTTCTGCGCCGCCCCGCAGTTTGACTGCTAGCCTCGATCTTGGCCGATCAGGTCGCGCGATTCACCGCTTGAGCTTCCAGCCATGCCTCTACCTCCGACCAGCGGTAGCGCAAATAGCGGCCGACCTTGTGGGCTCGCGGACCCTGGTGTCGGTGATTCCATATGTAGACCGTATTCAGAGGTACGCCCAGGAAATCGGCCAGCTCCTCCGCGCTCGCCAAGGGGCAACGGTCCCCCGCGCCACTGGCGGCTTCTTCCGCATGGGCATTGGTTCGACGCATGGGCACTCCAGTACGGTTCGAAGCGGGCAGGAAAGAACCACGTGAGCGATATTCCGCCGTGGTGGCACGTGGAACGTTTGCACTAAATTCCGGCCGGACCAAACAGAGGGCCTCTCGACGAAACGCCTGCGACTCTTGCGAACTATCGAAGGACACTGGTGAATGCTCGCTGAGGGTTCGACGAGGGCTCGTCGAACCCTCAGCGAGCATTCACCTAGGTGAAATCTTCTCCACCATTCTGCACCCTTTGTCGCGAAGACCCCAAGAATGCATTTGACATCTTCGGCTCGCCTGGATCAACATCCAATTCACTTAGGGCGCGATGAACGGGCACACGATCTCGCCGTCGACGATGACCCTGATTCAAGAGAGTCCACAAATAGACTCAAAGGCCCATTGAAAACTAGGAGTTAGTTGATGCCGTACGACCGCTGGCACAAGTCGCGCCCGAAAGACGGGGAGTCGACCTGCAAGGAACACGGCAAAGTCCCGACCAGGGATCACGGGACGGGGAAGCGGTGGCAGGCCCGATGGCGTAACCGGGAAGATGTCCAGCAGACCGAGCTCTTCCGCACCGAGGTCGAAGCCCGCAGGCATGAGACCAAGATGCGGTCCGGAGTGGACGACGGTTCATATATCAACCCTCGCGCCGGAGAGGTCAGGGTCGGTGAGCTCGCCATTACGTGGCTCAAGGGGCACGAACACAAGAATCCACGAACTTACCGACGCCACAAGGAGCGAATTCTCCTGCACGTCGTCCCTACCGCAGTGGGGAAGATGTGCGTAAAGGACGTGAACGCCTCATCTTTGCTGGACTGGCTGCACGACCGTCGCAGGCTGCTCGAAAGTTCCACACTGCGCCTGGTCTTCGACAACCTTCGGGCCGTCTTTGACCTGGCCGTGGACGACAGCCTTATACACAAAAATCCGTGCCTCGCCAAATCGGTGCAGGACGCCAAGCCGAAGCGAGGAGGTGGCGGTCGGGCAGAGCTGACCCTGACATGGGAGGACACCGAGAAGATCCGTGCCGAACTTCCCGACCGCTACAAAGCGCTCGTCGACTGTGGTCGCGGCCTGGGTCTTCGGCAAGGAGAGATATTCGGCCTGTCACCAGAAGATATCGACTGGGCACATCCGGACGGCGCCATGGTCCACGTGCAACGGCAGGTAGTCCACGACGGCTCGTTCCTCGTATACGCCCTCCCCAAGGGCGGAGACAACGAGGACCCGAAGGACCGGTGGGTTGAGCTGACCGACGACGTAGCCATCCCCCTGCGCGAGCACATGCAGAAGCACCCGCCGGTCGAGGTGACCCGACCGTGGGGCAGCAAAGGCGGCGACCCGGTCACGGTGCGGCTGATCTTTTACACCCGGGAGAAGACCGCCATTCAGTCGAATTGGTTCAACTCCTACCGCTGGAAGCCCGCCCTGGCGTCGGCCGGCCTCATCAAGCCCCTTGAATCCGACGCGAAGGGACGACGTTGGGAGAAGTCCCGCGACGTGATGATGCACGCGCTCCGACACCTGTACGCGTCGATGATGATCAGCGGCGGTGTAGACGTGTACACGCTCGCGGACCGACTCGGACACGCCGATCCCGCGTTCACCCTGCGTAAGTACGTGCACCGGGTCGTGGGAGCCGGTTCCAAGGTCCGCATCGCGGTCCGGAGCGCCTACGCCAGAGCCGCGTGAGTCCTGCTCCGTTCGGCTTGTGCAACAACCGTGCAAGATGATCTTCGAGAGGGGTCATTTGCGCAGGTCAGAAGCTTCGTCTATGAGTTCCGCAACATCTGACCCCACCTCAGGCGCGCGGCGCGCGTGCCGCGCCCTGCCGCCGTACTCCGTCCGGCCCCGGGAGACCGAGGGCGGACGGGGTACGGCGGGGGGCTGTCAACGGCGGCTGGAGACCGCGTAGTACTGCATGTCCTGCACCTTGACGGTGCTCTGCACGGGGTAGACGGTCCTCACGGTGGCGACGGGGTCGCTCCCTCGGCTGACCGTGGCCTCGGTGAGGCCGGTGGCCAGCGGCAGGTCCTCGGCGTGCACGCCGGCGTCGGCGGTGTAGCCGTGGGGCGTGGTCCCCACCGTGGCCGAGACCGAGGCGGGCCCGGTCAGGAAGGTGAGCACCTCCACCTGGTCCCGCGGGGTCGCGGTGCCCGGCCTCGGCAGCATCAACTGGGGCTGCTGTTCGGCGCTGTCGATGTGGGCGAACTGGACGCGGTGGGTGACGTAGGCGGTGTCACGGACGATGTCCGGCCAGCCGCCGGTCTTGAACCGGGTGAGGTAGTACGCGGAGATGTCCAGGTACGCGTAGCCGTTGTGCAGCGACGGGGCGAACTGCGTGCCCTCCGAGTAGTCGTTCCAGGTGGTGAGTTGCACCCAGTCCGCGCCGTCGGAGATGGCGTGGTTCCACGTGGAGCGCAGGGTTTCGGTGTTGCCCGCCTCGTCGTAGACGGACTGGTCGGGCCGCTCGTCCTGCACGGAGACGGCCTGCATCCACTTCTTGCCCTTGGAGTGGGCGAGCGCGATGTCGCCGGTCACGTTGCCCTGCGTGGCGTAGCTCCGATTGCCCCAGGAGGAGAACGCGTAGCTGATCGGGGCGAACCTGTCGGCGTTGGAACGGAAGTTGAGGAAGACCGGGACGAGCGCGGTGTCGATGTCGTGGGTGCGCAGCCGCGCGATGACCTGCGACCACCAGTCGGGGGTCTGGGCCTCGGCCTTGAACGGGGAGACGACGAGGCGCTTGTCGGCCAGCCGGTAGGCGGAGGGGGACGCGGCCAGCTCGGCCAGTTGGTCGGCGAGCGTGTTCGCGTCGGTGTGCAGGGACGTCATGTCCGGCATCAGCACGATGCGGAAGCCCGGGTCGACGGCCTGTGCGGCACGCAGCAGCAGGTCGACCCGCTGGCGGTTGGTACCGGTCAGGGACAGGAGGTCGACGGTGAATCCGTCGATGCCGGCGTCCCGCGCGGTCCTCACCTCCTGTTCCAGATTGGCGAGTTGGTAGTCGCCGGTGGACGGCGTGACGGGCAGGGGCCGGTCGCGCAGCAGTCCGCCGTAGGCCGCGTGCTTGCCGTTCTCGCCCTGCGGGTTGAGGTAGTTGCGGGTGTAGTAGTCGCTCTCGGAGGGCTTGTTGTCGAGAGAGAGCGGATACGGCGTGAAGTAGTGGGCGAAGACCAGGTGCGAGCTGTCGCGCAGCACGTCGGTGCCCGGCAGGTCGAACGGAAGGGCGTCGCTTCCCGTCGCCGTGGTGGAGACCTCGGTGTCGCTCCGACCGTGGGCCTGGCTCCGGCTCTGACTCTGGCTCCGGCTCTGACTCTGGCTCCGGCTCTTGGCAGGGGCGGCGTCGGCCGGTCCGGAGCCGAGGACCGATCCGAGCAGGAGCATGCCGGTCAGGCCGGCGAGCAGGAGGTTCCTCCGTCGGCGCGGCGGCCTGTGGTGCGTGGGTGTGGACTGATCTAGTCGAACGGACATGGGTTCCTCTCCCCCGTCAATGCACTAGAACTCTAGTACGAGTGCGTCGCGTTGTCCGGCATATACGGAAACGGGTCGGCCCCGGGGGCCTGGTCCCCGATGCGGCGCAGCTCGGCGGCGAAGGCGGCCGCGGTCGGCTCCAGCAGCAGGGCGGCCAACGGGATCCGCAGTCCCAGCCGGGCGCGCAGCTCCTCCACGACACGGAGGACGTGGAAGGAGGTGCCGCCCAGGTCGAAGAAGTCGTCGGCGGCGGCGACGGCCGGCACGGCGAGCACCTCGCGCCACACCTGGGCGACCACGCCGTCCAGATCCGCGGGGCCGGCGGCGCGCTCCGGGCGTTCGACGGCCGGTTCCGCCGCTCGCTTGGCGGCCCAGTCCTCCAGCAGTCGGCGATCCAGCTTGCCGCCCTCCGTCAGGGGCAGCGCGTCGGCCACCTCGATGGCGGTGGGCACCAGGGAGCGGGGAAGCCAGGCGCGCAGCGCCTCCCGCACGGTGGAGACCAGCTCCTGCGGCCGGGTGCCCGGCTCCGCGACGAGGTACGCGGCGAGCTGCCGGTCCCTGCCCGCGCCGTGCGCCACGACCACCGCCCGCCGGACCCCGGGGACGCGGGAGGCGGTGACCTCGATCTCGCCGAGTTCGACCCGGACGCCCCGGATCTTCACCTGGTGGTCGGCGCGGCCCAGGAACTCCAGGTTGCCGCCGGGCCGGGCCCGCACCAGGTCGCCCGAGCGGTAGAGGCGGCCGCCGGGGCGCACCGCGGGTGACCTGACGAAGCGCTCGGCGGTGAGTTCGGGACGGTTCAGATAGCCGAGGGCCAGGCCGGCGCCGCCGATCCACAGCTCACCGGGCTCCCCCTCCGGCACCGGGGATCCGCTCTCGTCCAGGACCCACAGCTCGGTGTCCTCGACGGCCGAACCGATGAGCACCGTGTCCGGGTCGGGGTCGCGCGGGCAGACCCAGGCCGTGCAGTAGATGGTGCACTCGCTGGGGCCGTACAGGTTGGTGAGCGAGGCGGAGGAACGCGCGTGGAAGCGTGCGACCAGGTCCGGGCCGAGCTGCTCGCCCCCGGTGAGGACCTGGCGGAGCCCGTCGTAGCGCTCCGCCGGGTCTCCTGCCAGCAGGAAGAGGTCGAGCAGGGACACGGCGCAGGAGAACGTGGTGACCCGGTGGTCCCGGATCAGCGCCGCGAGATGGTCCACGTCGCGCCGGCGGCCCCGCTCCGGGAGGACGACCGTGGCACCGGCCAGCATCGGCCAGTAGGTCTCGACGAGGAACATGTCGAAGCCACAGGCCGTGTGATGGATCATCCGGTCGTGTTCGTCCATGCGGTGCGTGCTCTGCAGGGAGAGCAACCGGGAGACGAGGGCGCGGTGGCTGATCAGTGATGCCTTGGGGCGGCCGGTGGAGCCGGAGGTGTGGATGACGACGGCCGGGTCGTCGGCCGAGCCCGCGGCCACCTCGGCACCGTGGCCATGGTCGTGGTCGTGGTCGTGCCGTGCGCAGTCCTCGTCCGTGAGGACGGCCACCCCGGGCCGCAGGTCCGAGAAGCGGTCGCGCAGCGCGGAACTGGTCAGCACCGCCTTGGGAGCGCAGTCGTCCACGGTCCTGAGCGTCCGTCGCGGCGGCTCCTCGACGTCCAGTGCCGCGTGGGCGGCACCGGCGAACACCACGCCGAGCAGCGCCACGAGGAACTCCACCGACTGCTCCCGGTAGACCACGACACGGTCTCCGGCGCCCACGCCGCGCGCCCGCAGCGCGGCGGCGGTACGCAGCACCCGGTCCTTCAACTCGCCCATGGTGAGCACGGTTTCGCCGCACCTGAGCGCCACGAGCGCGGGGTCGCGATCCCAGCGCTCCAGCAGGAGCGCGTCGATGCGGTGTGCGGGGTCGGCCGGGGTGGCGCGCATGGGTGTGTCCTCGTGATCGGTACCGATGCGGTGATGTGTGACGTCTGATGCCTGATGTGTCAGCGCTGTTCCGCGGCGGACCCGAACTGGTCGAGGTTGCCCCTGAGGGCGTCCACCAGCAGCGCGGGGCTCTGCGTCAGCAGCATGTGGCCGCCCGGTACCCAGGCGGTGCGGATGTCCTCGCCGAACAGGGCCCAGTCGGCGACCCGTTCCTCGGGGCAGAGCGGGTCCTCGTCGCCGAAGACGGTGAGCAGCGGGCAGCGGAGCGGCGGGGTCGGGGCGCAGCGGTGGCCCTCGACCGCGCGGACGTCCGCGACGATGGGCGGCAGGGCCAGGGCGAGCATCTCCGGGTTTCCGGCCAGCGCCCGCGGCACCGCGTCCGCCCCGCCGTACTCCTGGAGGATCTGGAGGATCTCCGCGGTGTCGTCGGTGTCGCTCACCGAACGGCGGTCCGGGTCGGGCCGCTCCGTCATGGCCCACTGCGACACCACCATGAGCCCGGCGACCGTCGCGCCGCCCTCGCGTTCCAGGGTGCGCACGGCCTCCAGGGCGATGACGGCGCCGGAGCACGCGCCGAGCACGATCAGCGGAGCCGTGCCGGGCAGGGCGCGGGCCGTGGCGACGACGTCGTCCACCAGACCGGGCAGCGCGGGGACGCTCTCGCGCAGGCGCGACTCCCGCCCCGGCAGGCGGGCGGTCGCCACCAGCCAGCCGGCGGGGGCGTGTTCCGCGAAGGCCAGGCCGCTCGCCGCCCCCGCGCCCGCGTGCGGGACGATCAGGACGCGCAGCGCCGCTTCCCGCGGGTCTGCTCCGTTGAGGGTGAAGGTGGCGGTGGACACGTCGCGGTCTCTCCTGAGCCGGGTTCGCCGGTCGCCGGGCGGCATGGCCGCCGCCCGGCGGTGGTGGGGGCGTACGGGTGCGGGGGACGTACGGGGGTGGGACGGGTTCAGCCGGTGGTGACCAGTTCGGTCAGCGCCCGGGTCAGATGGCCCGGGTCGGCGGCCCCGGCCAGTTCACGAGCGGAGTGCATGGACAGCCCGGGCACTCCGACGTCGACCGTCGTCACGCCCAGGCGGGCCGCGGTGATGGGCCCGATGGAGGTGCCGCAGGGCATGGCGTTGTTGGACACGAACCGCTGCCAGGGCACCTCGGCCCGCTCGCACGCCGCGGCGAACGCGGCGAGGCCGGTGCCGTCGGTGGCATAGTGCTGGTTGACGTTGACCTTCACGACCGGTCCGCCGCCCGGCAGCGGATGGTTGTCCGGGTCGTGCCGTTCGCTGAAGTTGGGATGCACGGCGTGCGCCATGTCGGCCGACGCGCACAGCGCGCCCGCGAACGCCCGCGCGCAGTCCTCGCCGTCGCCCCCGCGCGCGGCGACCGAACGGCTGAGCACCCGCTCCAGAAGGGGGCTCTGCGCGCCGGTCTCGGAACCGCTGCCGACCTCCTCGTGGTCGAAGGCGGCGAGCACCGGGACGCGGAACCGTCCGTCGGGGGCGGTGTTCCTGGTCCAGTGGTCGGCGGCGGCCGTCAGCGCGGTGACGCCGGCGTGGACCGAGATCAGGTTGTCGAGGCGGGCGGACACCAGGAACTCCCGGTCGGCGCCCAGCAGGCCGGGCGGCTGGATGTCGTGCAGCATCAGGTCCCAGCCGATGATGCCCTCCGGCTCCACACCGGCGTGCTCCCCGATGCGGCGCAGCAGCGCGCCCTGCTCCGGCCTTCCCAGGGACCAGATGGGCTGGGTCTGACGCTGCGGGTCGAGCGCCAGACCCTCGTTGACGGAGCGGTCCAGGTGGATGGCCAGCTGCGGCACCCGGAACAGCGCTTCGTCGATCTTGACCAGGGTCGTGCCGCCGTCCCGCAGCGTGAGCCGGCCGGAGATGCCGAGGTCCCGGTCGAGCCAGGTGTTGAGCGGGACGCCGCCGTAGACCTCGACCGCGATCTGGCGCCATCCCGCCCTGCCGATGTCGGGGGTCGGCTTGACGCGGAGGTTGGGCGAGTCGGTGTGGGCGCCGACGATACGGAACGGCGCGTGGGGCGGGGCGCCTTCGGGGACGTACCAGGCGATCAGGGCGCCGCCGCGGACGACGAAGCTGCCTCCGGTGCGTCCCGTCCAGCGGGCGGACGCGCCGAGTTCGGTGAAGCCGGCCTTCTCCAGCCGTCGCGCGGCCTCGGCGACGACGTGGTAGGGCGAGGAGCCGTCCCTGAGGAAGGCGAGCAGGTCCTCGGTGTGGCTGCGGTCGATGGGGGGTGTCATTCGGCGTCCGCCTCCCGGGGCGTCGTGTGGGGGTTGATGAACGCTGTGAGCCGCTGGTCGGGCCGTGCGCACAGCTCCTCGAGGAGCGTGGTGTAGGAGGCGAGGATGTCCTCGGCGGACTCCCGCTCCCACAGGTCGGTCGAGTACTCCAGGAAGGTCCGGTAGCCGTGGTCGGCGTCCCGGCGCGGTGTGATGCCGAAGCACAGTTCCGCGCGAGCCACGGGTGGGGCCACGTCCTCGACCAGGGTCACCAGGCCGGGGAACTCGACCTCCGTGTCGGCGTAGTTCTGGAAGGCGAGCACGTGCGGCACGCGGTCGGGCACCTCGTCCGCGCCCGCGTCGCGCATGGCCCGCATGATGCGCGCGGTGGGCAGGACGTTCGCCATGGCGCCCAGCGCGCCCGCCGCGGTCCGCGCCACCAGGTCGGCGAAGGTGTCCTCGGCGTCCACCCGGACGCGGACCATCACGGCCGTGGACACCATCGCCACCAGCGACTCGGTGTGCGAGCCGTGCCGGTTGACGTAGGGGACGCTCAGCAGGACGTCCCGCTGGTCGCCGAGCCGGGCGAGGTGGACGCCGAGTGCCGCCGCCGCGACCGCGAACGGGGTCACACGCCTGTCGGCGGCCAGCTCCTCCACCGCGGCGCGGACCTCACCGGACATGACGCCGCGTACGGTGTCGCCGTCCCCGCTCAGCTTCCCGGGCCGCGGATGGTCCGTGGGGGTGTCGAGCCGGCAGGGGACGCCCTTCAGATAGGCGGCGCAGTGCGCGGCCCGTTCCGCCTCGGCCTTGTCGTCCCTGGTCGCCAGCTGGCGCCGGGCGTAGTCCGTGGCCTGCGAGGAGGGCGCGTCGAGGGCGGGTGGCCGCTTGGCCACGGCCGCCGTGTACAGGGCGGCGAGTTCGGACAGGAGGACCGAGCAGGCCCAGCCGTCGGCACTGATGTGGTGCAGTACGAACATCAGGACCCATGCGTCCTCGGCGAGCCGCAGCAGCCGCAACCGGGGAGTCGTCGGCGACGCCAGGTCGAACGGGGTCGAGGCCAGGTCGCGGCACAGTCGCTCGGCGCGCGCGGCCCGCTTCTCGGGGGCCAGGCGGGTCAGGTCGTCCAGCGGCATGCGCGGCGGTCGCGGGGCCACCACCTCCTGCCACCAACGGCCTTGCCCGTCCTGGGTGTAGCGGGTGCGCAGGGCGGTGTGCCGGGCCACCAGCGCGGTGAGCGCCGAGCGCAGCGCCTGCGGGTCCAGGGCGCCCTCGAACCGGATCCTGGTGGGGATGTTCCAGATCTGGGGCTGCGGGAAGGAGCGGTGGCCGGCGATCATCCGGTTCTGCTGGTCGCTGACCGGGGCCCGGTCGACCACGTCCCCGGCCTCCGGGGCCGCCAGGGATCGGGTCAGGGCGCGCAGGGTCGCGTCGGCGAAGAAGACGTCCAGCGCGACGTCGACGTCCAGCACGTCGCGCACCCGGTTGACGAGCCTGATGGCGGAGATCGAACTACCCCCGAGATCGAAGAAGTTGGCGTCGTCGTCCACTGTGTCGATCTGGAGGACGGACTTCCAGACGGCGCGCAGCTTCTCGGCCGGGGAGCCCGCGTCGGGGGTGAGGACGGGGACGGAGACGGGGACGGGGGCGGGGACGGAGGCGGAGGCGGGGATCGGGTGCGCGGCCGGAGGGCGGGCGGCGGCCGTCTCGCCGACGCGTCGCGCCTCGCCGCCGGCCATGGCGGCCAGGACGCGGTCGAGGTCGGCGAGGAGGTCCCGGACGGTGTCCGCGTCGAAGAGGTCCGTGTCGTAGCGGATCCGCAGCCGCAGGCCCCGCCCGCTCCGGATCGCCATCAGACCCATCTCCAGCGGCGCCGATTCGCTGCCCCCCTCGACCTCCTCGGCCCGCAGCCCCGGGAGCCGGATCCGGGCCAGCGGCGCGGTGTCGAGGTCCGCCGACACGGTGATCAGCGGCCGTGGGTGGCCCCGGTCGGGGTTGACGGCCGTCAACAGCGCGTCCAGATCGACGTGTTGGTGTTCCTCCGCCTCGAACAGCGCGTCGCGGGTGGCTCGTACGGCGTCGGCCAGAGGCGTGGTCCGCGTGAGCGAGACCCGCAGAGGGAGCAGCGCGACATGGAATCCGACGGTGTCGGCCGCCTCGGGCGTACGGCGTCCGAAGGTCGAGCCGATGACGAACTCGTCCTGGCCGCAGCGCTCGCGCAGCACCAGTTGCCAGGCGGTGAGCAGCGTGGCGAAGAGCGTCACACCGTGCCGGCCGCTCCACTCCTGGAGGGCGGCCGTACGGTCGCCGTCCAGGCGGATCTCCTCGGCCGAGCCGTTCCCGGCGACCGACCGGCCCCGGGGCCGGTCGGTGGGCAGGGCCGGCGCCGGAGGGAGCGGGGTGAGCCGGCGCAGCCACCAGTCCAGGTCGGCCGGGTCGCGGTGGGGCTCCGGGGCGCCGAGCGTGGTCCCGGCGGGTCTCGGGAAGCGCGCCGGGCGGCCTTCGACGGCGGCCGTGTACAGCTCCTGCAGGTCGGAGGCGATGATGCCCGCCGAGTGGGCGTCGGTGACGATGTGGTGCAGGCCGAGCGCCAGGACGTGGTCGTCGTCCGCGAGGGTCAGCAGCCGCGGCGTGCACAGGGGTCCCTCGGCCAGGTCGTAGGGCCGGCTGCTCTCCTCGCGCAGCAGCGCCGCGAGAGCCGCGTCCGGGTCCTGGCCCCGGGCGTCCGTGACCTGGAGGGGGATGATCATCCCGGTCCGTACGACCTGGCGGACCGTCCCGTCGGCGCCCCCACCGGTCCGGAACACCGTCCGCAGCCCCTCGTGCCGTTCCACCAGCCCGGCGACGGCGGTCCGCAGCGCGTTCCGGTCCAGCGGCCCGCGCAGCCGCACCGCCTGGATCTCGTTGTACGCGGCCCGGCCCGCCATCAGCCGGCTTGCCAGCCACAGCCGCCGCTGCGCGTCGGTCGCCGGCGCCTCCGCGTTCGGCCGGGGCCCGCCGTCCTCCGACTCCGGCTCCCGGGCCGGCCGGGTCCCGCCGCCCGACGGCGCCTCGGCCCGCTGGTGGCGGCGGCGCAGCGCGTCGAGGTGCTCCAGGCCGGTGCGCATCAGCTCGGCCGGCATGCCGAAGTCGACCAGCGCGGCGATCTCGTCCACCCCCGCCTCCCGCAGCGCCTCCACGACCGGCGAGCAGCTGTCCACCGTGCCGATCAGCGCCCGCCGGTCGCAGTAGCGGTCGTAGGCGCGCCGCAGGAGGTAGTCCAGGTCCTCGTCGCTCGCGGCGGCCACGTCCCGCGGATCGGCGCCGGGTGAGCCCGCCGCGGAACGCATCCGCAGGGAGGACCGCAGATAGCGGGTCATCGGCCCGAGTGCCTGGGCGCGAGCCGTCGCGTGGTCCTCGCCGAGGTAGGTGTGCAGCAGCACCGTCACCCGGCCGGTGTCGGGGTCGAGCCCGAACCGCTCCCGGGTCCGGCGGTAGTGCGCGATGTGGTCAGCGAGTTCCTCGACCGTCTGGTCCAGCAGGTTGGTGACGACGCCCAGTCCGCGCCGCGCCGCCTCCTCGTAGGAGTCGCGTCGCCCGCCGGTGGCCAGGAACATGGGGGGCATGGCCTGCACCGGGCGCGGGTGGACGCGTACGTCGGTCCGCCGGCCGTCCCCGGTCGTGCGCGTGAGGGTGCCGCCGCCCCACAGGGTGCGCAGGTCGTCCAGGTGGGCGAGGCCGATCTCCTTGCGGCGCTCGAAGCGGTCCGGGTGGAGGGCGAAGTCCTGTGCGTGCCAGCCCGTCGCGCAGCCGAGGCCGACCCGTCCACCGGAGAGGTTGTCGACGACCGACCACTCCTCCGCGACCCGGACGGGATCGTGCAGCGGCAGGACGACGGAACCCGCGTTGAGCCTGATCCGGTCGGTCTCCCGGGCCAGGGCGGACGCCAGCACGGAGGGGTTGGGGAACAGGCCCCCGAAGGAGTGGAAGTGGCGCTCGGGCAGCCAGAGGGAGCTGAAGCCGCGCTCGTCGGCGAAGCGCGCGGTCTCGATGATGCGGTCGTAGGCGCCGGCGGGCGTGTCGGCAGTCCTGGGCGTATCGGCCGCGTCGGGTGTATCGGCCGCGTCGGCTCGGTCGGCTATGTCGGTCGCATCCGGGTGGTCGCCGAAGAAGTACACGCCGAAGTCGAGTGCCCGGCGGGTCCGTGCGGACGTGCGCGTGCTCGTCGGGGCGGGGCGGGCCCGGGTGGTGGGGAAGAAGCCGCCCTCGCGCAGCGCGCGCAGCGAGTCCTTCACCGCGTCGAGGACCCGCTCGGCGTCGGAGTCGGTGTGCGCGGTGGACAGGTAGAAGCTGCGCCACTCCCAGACGTAGATGCCGCGCAACAACAGGTGCTGGTAGAGCAGTTCCATGTCAGCCCGGTGGACGAACCGGAACATGGAGCCGAAGTGGGCCACCTCCAGCGGGAATTCCTCGTTCCGGAAGAACGCGTCGAGGTGCGCCGCGAGCCGGTCCGTGCGGGCGTTCAGCCGCTCCTGGAGTGCGGGGCCCTCGGCGGTCAGGTGCGTGAGCACCGCCTTGGCCGCCGCCATGGACAGCGGGTGCTGCAGGTAGGTGCCGCCGTAGAAGGTGGTCTCGGCGCTCGGGCGGCTGTCGTCGCCGTAGCGCCAGAAGCCGCCGTCCACCCCGTCGAGGATGTCGGCGCGGCCCGCGATCGCGCCGATGGGATGCCCGCTGCCCAGGGCCTTGCCGTAGGTGGCCAGGTCGGGGACCACTCCGAAGTGGTGCTGGGCGCCGCGCGGATGGGGCCGCAGGCCCGTGAGCATCTCGTCGAAGAGCAGCACGATGCCCCGCCGCCGGGTGAGTTCACGCAGCGAGCGCAGGAACTCGATAGGGCGCAGGGCCGGGTTGCGGCACTGGACGGGTTCCACGAGTACGGCGGCGATGGTGTCGCCGAGCGCGTCGATCGTCTCCAGTGCCTGGTCGTCGCCGTACTCGAGGACCAGCAGCTCGGACACCGCGCTGTCCGGGATGCCGCGCGAGACCGGCACGGTGTGCCCGGCGGCCGGGCCCGGGCGGCCCAGGACGGAGTCGATGTGGCCGTGGTACGAGCCGCGGAAGACGACGACGCGGTCACGGCCGGTGGCGGCGCGGGCGAGCCGTATCGCGGCCGAGTTGGCCTCGGTTCCGGAGTTCGCGAACGCCACGCGCTCCATGCCGGTCAGCCCGGCCAGCAGTTCGGCGGCCTCGCCGGCCTCCACGGGCCGGGGTCCGAACCGCAGTCCGTGAGCGAGGTGTTCCCGTACGGCCTCGGTGACGAACTCCGGCTCGTGCCCGAACAGAAGGGCGCCGAAGCCCATGGTGATGTCCGTGTACACGTTGCCGTCCACGTCCGTCATCCGCGCACCGTGCGCCGACCGGGCCGCGAGCGGGTACAGCGTCTCCTTGATGGACCGCCGGAACCCGACGACCGCCCGACTGTCGGCGAGGACCGGCCGATGGCGTTGGGCCAGCTCCTTGGAGGTGCGGGTGCGTTCGGCCAGCCGGCGGGCGAGGATCGCGGCGTGGGCCCGCTGCGCGGCGGTGGCGGCGTCACCGGCCATCCCGGAGCCTTCGGGAGGAGGCACCCAGGGCCCGTGCGGGGCCGGTGCGCCGGGGGCGGCCGGACCTGGAGCGGACGGGGATGTCCGTGCCGGGTCCGGTGCCGGGGGCGCGGCCTCCACCGGGCCCGGCGCCAGTAGTGACGCCTGCGGCGGACCCGGCACCGGGGTCGGGGGTGCGAGGCGTCGTGCGGTCTCGGTGAGTTGCGCGGTGAGTTTCCTGGACAGTTCCGCGGCCTCGTCCGCCGCGCTGACGGTCATCGGGGCTGCCTGGCGGTGAGCAGGGTGACGGCTTCGGAGAGTTGGGCGAGCATCGCGGACTGGGTCTTCGCCAGCAGGTCGATCTGCCGGGCCAGTTCGGCGACCTCCTCGCGGGTGGCGTACTGGGGCCCGAGGGGCTCGTGGGATGCGGCGGGCTCGGCCTTGGCGTCGGCTCCGGCGCGCTCGGTGCCGGTGACCGGGGCGGCGGTGTCGGCGGCCACGGGGCGCGCGGGCCCCGGCGCCGGTGTGCCGGCGCGGGAGGCGATGAGGGCCGCCACCCCTTCGGGCGTGCCCGCCTCCTCCAGGACCTCCTGAACGGCCAGACGCACCCCGAACTCGCCCTCCAACTGCCGCAGCATTCCGATCAACTGGAGCGAGTCCGCCCCGAGCCCGACGAAGGTCCGCCCGGCGGCGACCTCGTCGGTGCGGTAGCCGAGATGCCGTGCGGTGAGCTCCAGTACCCGGTCGAGTACTGCCTGCTCGGTCATGCGGTCCTCCAGGGAAGCTGTGCGTCGGGGTGCGGGGCCCACGGGCGGGCCGGGTCGGGGGGCGGGGCCCACCCAGTGGGACCGGTGCTGGAACGGGTAGGTCGGCAACGGGATCCGCCGCCCGCCGCAGCCGTCGAGGAGGGCCGCCCAGTCGATGTCGACGCCCGCGCAGTGCAGTCCCGCCACGGCCGCCCACAGGCCGTCCAGGTCGGGGCCATGTCCCTGGGTCGGGACGCACGACGCGTCCGGCACGGCACGGTGGGCCAGGCCGGTCAGCGGTGCGCCGGGACCCAGTTCGAGCAGGGGTCCTCGGGGTGCCAGGGTGCGCAGGACGCCATGGAAGTCCACGGTCCGCCGGGCCTGCCGTACAAGGTGGTCGGCGTCGGGCAGCCAGCCCGGCGGACGGGCCCTGCCGTCGACGCCGCTGACGAACGTCACCTCCACCGGCCGTAGCTCGGCCCGCCCCGCGGCCTCGCGCAGACCGTCCAGCACCGGGTCCAGCAGCGCCGTGTGGAAGGCCCGGTCGACCGGGAGCGGCTCGCTCCTCTCGCCGTGCGCGACCAACCAGGCTCGGGCCGCCTCCACCGCACCGGGCGGGCCGGCCACCACATGGTTCAGGGGACCGTTGCACACCGCCAGCTCAAGGCGGCCGTACGCCGAGCCGTCCAGCGCGTCCAGCAGCTGCCGTACGCGCCCGTGGTCCGCGAGGACGGCGAGCATGGCGCCGGGTTCGGTGCCTTGCATCAGCAGACCCCTGCGGCACACCAGCCGCATGCCGTGCTCCGGCGACACGGCTCCGGCGACGCACAGCGCGGCGTACTCACCGACGCTGTGCCCGGCGACGGCGGAGGGCGTGACGCCGAGCGTGCGCCAGAGCCGGGCCTGCGCGACCTGCAGCGCGAAGAGCGCGGGCTGCGCGAAGGCGGTGTCCCATCGGCGCGGGCCCTCGCCACCGAGCAGCCGGTCCAGGAAGTGGTGCTCCCCGGTCTCCTCCCGGTGGACGCGGGCGCACTCGTGGAGCACTTCGGCGACCACCGGGAAGCGGTCGGCGAGTGCCCTGGCCATGCCGGGGCGTCCGCCGCCCTGGCCGCTGAAGAGGAAGGCGGCGGTGCCGGCCCGCTCGACCGTTCCGGTGCGGTACCCGGCGGGGGGCGGCATGCCGTCGGCCGGGCCGGCGCCCGGGCGGTTCCTGAGGAACGCGTCGAGTGCGCCGGCCCAGTCCTCGGGGGGCGCGGTCAGCACGAGCCGGTGCCGCAGTCGTCGCCGGCCGAGCGCGAGCGTGGTCAGCAGATCGGCCGGCGACAGCTCGGACGGCAACAGGTCGGAGAGCAGTGGACCGGGAGGCAACAGGCCGGAGGGCAGTGGACCGGGAGGCAGGGGATCGGCCGGTAGTGGACCGCGGCGGTCCGCCAGGGTGTCGCGGAGGGAACGGGCCAGTTGATCGAGCGCCCGGGGGCTCTGCGCGGACAGCGGCAGCAGGGCGGGCACGGGGGTGTTCGCGGTCCGTGCCGGGGCGGCGGCCGGTGCCTCCTCCAGGATCACGTGGGCGTTCGTGCCGCCCATCCCGATGGCGTGCACGCCCGCGCGGCGTGGCCCGTCCACCGTCCAGGACGCCGCCCGGGTCGGCAGGACGAACGGGCTCTCCGCCACGCCGAGCAGCGGGTTGGGGCGGCTGAAGTTGACCAGCGGGGGGATGACGCCGTGGCGCAGCACCAGAATCGCCTTGATCAGCCCGGCCAGGCCCGCCGCACTGTCGAGATGGCCGATCGCGGGCTTGGTGGAGCCGAGTGCGCAGAAGCTCCTGCGGTCGGTGTGGCGGCGGAACGCCTCGGTGAGCGCCCTGAATTCGATCGGATCGCCCTTGAACGTGCCGGTGCCGTGCGCCTCCAGATAGCCGATGGAGTCGGCCCGCACCCCGGCGTTCGCCAGCGCGCCGAGCACCGCGTCCCGCTGGCCGCGCACGCCGGGAGCCGCGAAACCCGCCCTGTCCGCACCGTCGTTGGTGACCGCGGAGCCCAGGAGCACGGCGTGCACCGTGTCGCCGTCGGCGAGTGCCTTCGCCAGCGGCTTGAGCAGGAGGGCGGCGACGCCGTTGCCGCCCACGGTGCCGTCCGCCGACGCGTCGAAGGCTCGTACCGTGCCGGTCGGGGAGAGGGTGGAGCCCGGCACATGGCGATGCCCGGTGATCTGCGGCAGGTGCAGGGCGGCCGACCCGACGACCATCAGGTCCGCGTCCCCGGCGTGCAGCGCCTGGCAGGCCAGGTGGACGGAGACCAGCGCGCTGGAGCAGGCGGTGGCGACCGTCATCGCGGGTCCGTCGAGGCCGAGTTTGAAGGCGGTCCGACCGGCGGCGAAGTCGGGGTAGTTGCCGATCTGGACCTGCTTGACGGCGGCCCAGTCCTCGAAGGGGGCGCCCGCGGCCCCGCCGTCCCCGGCCGCCGCGCCTTGGCCGATGTTGTGGGCGAGGTAGCTGTGCAGCGAGTACAGCCGGTAGCCGACGCTCGCGTACATCCCGATCCGCGCACCGGAGCCCGCGTGGCCGCCGTCCTCCAGCGCGTGGTGGCAGCACTCGAGGAGCAGCCGCTGCTGTGGATCGGTCAGTGCGGCCTCGCGGCCGCTCATCCCGAAGAACTCGGCGTCGAAACCGTCGATGCCGTCGGTGTCGTCCGTGCCGTGGGCGCCGTTGATGCCGTCGGCGCCGTCGAGCAGGGCGCCGGCCCCGACGAAGTCCGGGTCCCGGTAGTGGGCCTCGGGTACGCCCGCCGAGGCGAACTCCGCCTCGGTGAAGGCCCGTACATGGGACACGCCGTCCCGGATGTCCCGCCAGTACCGCTCCGGTGTGTCAGCCCCCGGAAATCTCAGCGCCATCCCGATGACGGCTGTCCGCCGGTCCCGGTCCTGGGCCTCCATCGCCTTCTCCCTTGTCGTGCTCCTCCGCCGCCTCCCCCGCCCGTGCCCCGCGCCGTCGCAGTACCTGGGCCACGAAGACCAGGGCGAGTGCGATGGCGGCGCCGTGGGCGACACCGACCACCGGAAGCGGTTCGAAGGTGTCGAGCGCGGCGGCCACGGCGATCATGCCGACGCCGAACCCGAGGTTCTCCACGGTGGCGGACAGCCCGAAGGCGTGCGTGCGCAGGGTGCTCGGCAGTGTCTGCAGATGCGAGCTGTACGACACCTCGGTGAGCCCGTCCGCCGCGCCCGCCAGCAGGGCGATCGGCACGGTCACGGCCCAGGGGAACCCCGCGAAGGCCAGGATGAAGGTGGCCGACATGGCGATGGTGCCCAGTCCGAAACCGAGGGCGCCGACCGACCCGCCCGTCCGCTTGACGACGCTCTGCACCACCTGTTGCACCAGGACGTTGCCGAGCGCCCAGACACACCAGAAGACGCTGACGAACACCGCCGGGTGGTGGGGGTCGAGCCGGGTCGAGTACACGGGCAGCGCGGCGTTGTGCGAGGAGGAGCCGAGGGCGTCGACGCCGCGCAGCGCGACCATCAGCCCCAGCACCGGGGCCGCGCCCAGGGCCCCGACGGCGGCCGGAAGCCGGCGGGCGCCGCGTCGCCCCTCCGGGCTCTTCTCCCCGCCGAGGTTCTTCTCCCCGTCCGCCCCCGTGTCGTTCCCGTCCGCCCCCGTGCCCTTCCCGTCGTCCTCGCGGACGGCGTCCCCGCCGGGTGCGAGGGTCGTCGGAAGCAGCGTGACGGTGACGGCGCAGACCAGGAAGGTGGCCATGTCGACCACGAACGCCGTGGTGTAGCCGAGCAGCGAGACCACCACGCCCGAGGAGGCGAACCCGGCGACCATGGCCAGCGAACGGCCGCTGACCATCAGCGAGTTGGCCCAGGTGTGCCGCCCCTCCCCCACGATGGACGGGATCGAGCTGCGCAGGGCGACCATGAACAGGGTGCCGGCGCCGCCGACCACCGCCGAGACCGTGCACAGCGCGGCCGTGTGCAGGCCGTCCGGTGCCAGCACGAGCAGCACCAGGGTCGCCGCCTGGGCCAGGTTCGCCCACAGCATGGCGCTCTTCGCGGACCATCGGGCGAGGACGGCGCCCGCGACCGAGCCGGTCACGAATCCCGCCGCGAGCCGTACCGCCATGAACACACCGACGGCCAGGGCCCGGTCCGTCACCGCGTACACGTAGAGGTTGAGGGCGACCAGGTTCAGAAAGGTGCCGTACGACGAGATCGCGTACCCGGTCACCAGGATCCGGTACCGGCGTAACCGGAGGTCGCTGTCACCTGACGACACGAAGGCACCCGTCGGGGGAAGTCGCCGCCAAGGCGGAGTCGGACATGGGACCGCTGCCTTTCGAACAGATGTTGTCCTTCTCGGTGACTATAGGCAGACGGACCGTCATCTCGCAGGTCCCGTAAGGATTTACGCCGGGAACGTGCGCGGTGCGCCGTCCGGCTCGGCCGTTCTGTCCGACGGGTCCCGAAAGGCCCGGTGACCGCCGTACCGTGAGGGCATGAATGTGCCGCCGCCCAGCGACATGACCGACGACATCTGGAACACGATCCGCGCGCTCGCCGCCCGGTTCGCCGAGACCGACGCGGCCCGAGGTGTGACGGCCGAGGAGCAGCACGTCCTCCAGGTCCTCAAGATCGGCGAGGAGTTCGGGGAGGCCGCGCAGGCCGTCATCGGGGTCAGGGGGACGAACCCGCGCAAGGGCACGTCCCACACATGGCAGGACGTCCACGCCGAGGTCGCCGACACCGTCATCACGGGCATGGTCGCCCTCGCCCGCATGCGCACCGACGCCGCCGAGTACCTCGCCGCGCAACTGCGGCTGAAGTCAGCGGCGTTCCTGCGCGTCGGGAGCCCGCGGTGACGGCGGGGTGGCTGCCGCCGGAACAGTACATCGAGGTCATCGCCCGCGCCTCGTCGTACGCCTGCCTGTACTTCACGGACACGGCGGGCCGCCCCTTCCAGCTGCGCTCCCACGACAACAGGGAGGTCTGGCAGTGGCCCGGCGGCAACCTGGAACGGGGCGAGACCCCGTTCGAGGGCGCCCGGCGCGAGTGCCTGGAGGAGACCGGGATCGACTTCCAGGGGCCACGTCGGCTCCTCGGCGTCCACTTCATGCTGGAGAGCGCGAGCTGGCCCTGCAACCACATCGGGTTCATCTTCGACGGCGGCCTACTCACCGACGCCCAGCTCGCCGGGGTGCGGCTCGCCGAGGAGCACACCGAGTGGCGGGTGCGGACGGTGGACGAGTGGCGGCGGGAGATGCGGGCGGTCGAGTTCAACCGGCTGGCGGCGATCGACGCCGCGCGCGCGGCGGGCGCGGTCGCCTATCTGGAGCGCGCCTGACCTCTCGCGGTGTCCCGCCCGGCGGCCGGCCGCGACACCGGCCGGCCGCGGGCGCGGACGTCATCTCCGTACGAGCCTGATGTCCCGCTCGCGGGCCGCGTGGAAGCGGGGCAGCGGCAGGCCGGTGCCGCTCAGCTCCATCACGGTGGCCTCGACGCTCGCCCGGCCCCGGTGGTACGCGCCGCGCCGCCGCTCGGAGTTGACCCAGCGGTGCCAGGCGCCGTCGCAGCGCGCGAGCGTGCCCCCGACGCCGTGGCGGACCCGGGGGTCGCGCTGGGAGACGGAGGACGACACGAAGACGGGGCCGCCGCCGCGGGTGCAGCGGTAGTGGCCGGAGAGCGTGAGGGTGCCGTCGGACGTCAGGCGCCCGGTCCGGTCGACGGTCACCTCCTCACCGGACCCCGACCGGCCGGCGAAGGCGTCCGCGGCGGGCGCGGCGGACAGCAGCAGGGCGGCGCCGAGAAGAGCCCCGCAGAGCTGGCGCACGAACATGAAGTACCTCCTGACGTGGGGGACTCCACAGGTACCGGCCCACCGCACCGCCAAGCGTGATCTTCACCCCTACGCGGCGAGTCCAACCGACCACTGCTGACGGGCGCCTTGAAGCCCCAGGTCAATGGGCTGGGGTTTGTTGTTGTCCGGTCCAGGCGAGCAAGTCCAGCGCTTCCTCCCAGCGGTAGCGGTCGGCCCCACCACCGGCCTTCGGCCGGTGAGGCTCGTACGAGCCGATCAGGACGCCCATCTCACGCAGCCGGTCCACGCTCTGCCGGTGCGCGGGGTGAGCGGCCTGAGCAGAGTTCAGATACGGCAGCACGGCCACCGGGACGCCCAGGGCGGGCGCTTCGCGCAGAATGCCCAGGGCGAGGTTGTCGGAGATCCCTGCGGCCCACTTGTTGACCGTGTTGAAGGTGGCCGGGGCGACCGCGATCGCGTCTGCGGGCCGAGGCGGGCGGGGTTCACCGGGTGATCGCCAGGCCGAGCGGACGGGACGGCCGGTCTGAGCCTCGATCGCCTCCACGTCCAGGAAGCCGAGCCCCTGAGGAGTGGCGATCACCCCGACGTCCCAGCGGCGCTCCTGCGCGGCGTCGATCAGCCGGCCGACGTCTGCGGCGACCCCGGCCGCGCAGACCACGATCTGGAGGAACGGCTTGTCGTGCTGGTCACTCACGCGGGCACTCCCAGTCGGCGGCTGAAGTGGTGCAGTTCGGGCAATGCCCGACGGCGGTCACGGGCGGCCATGTCGGCGACCAGCTCCCGTACGGCCGGGCGGCGGACGTCCTGTGCCGCACAGCTCCTCCCCGAAATTGGATACCTTGATCCGCATCGCCGACGCCATCGGCGTACCACTGGCCGACCTCGTACGGTAGAGCAGCAGCCCCGGCCGGGAGCGCCAGCCGGGACCGCCGAGTGCTCTACGCGTCAGCCCTTTGACGGGATCAGGAACCCCCGTACTGGCCTCTCCTGCCGCGGGTCACGCGAGTCCGGCTCCTGCGCGCGTTTCCACGCCGCCACCAGCTCCGCGTACCGCGGGTCGATCCATTCGGACATGTCGCCTCCCTTCACGGGCGAGGCTACGGCCACTCGGGCTTCGGCATCGGCCGGATCGCGCACGACGGCGCGTGCTGACACTTCGCCGCGACCGACACGAGCGCCTCGTCCGCCGGTGCCACCCACAGCTCCTCGTCCGCCGCCCAGCCCAGAGCGGTGATCGCCTCGCGAGTCCGGTCCAGGACCGGCGGGTCGTAGTGCGTCGGGTCGTAGCCCGGGTAGTGGTGCACGAATTCGTCGCCGAGCCGCGCGCACAGCTCGGCGTACACCGCGGTGTGCAAGAGCAGCGCGTGCCAGCCCTCGTCCACGATCCGCGATGGCGCCAGCCCGACTCCCGGGTTCCGGGAGCAGGCTGCCACGAACTTCAGGCCCTCCTCGACGATCCGGCCGGCCATCACCTCGTTCATGCCGGGGTTGGCGTCCATGACGGTGCTACGGACGGACAGGAACTCGCGGTCCGTGATGAGCATGCGGGCCAGGATCGGGATGGGTGTCGGGTCGGGGCCCGGGTTCGGAGGTACGCTCACAACGATCTCCTTCTGTGGTTGGGGGTCGGCCCGCCCGGGCCGGGACTTCTTTGCGGGATTCACCGGCCGGGGCGGGTGCTTGGACAGGGTGGTGCGGGGTGACCGCTGTGCTACGTCCGCCGTCGCGGCCAACCTTTCCCGCCGCGTCCACTCTCGAAGACGCGACGGGGGCTTTCAGCGCGAGCGGCTGGATGCGGTCGCGCGGCGGGGCGTCGGTGGACAGCGAGGCTCGTGGACGTAGACGGTTGGTGCCACGCCCGACCCCGTCTCGATGATCACCACCGTGTGGCGCTCGCCCGGCTGGATGGGTTGCCCGCAGCGGGCGCAGCGCGTCATCGCCGAGCTTCCTGCCAGGCCTTCGACCACTCGTTTCGCAGCCGTGCGGCCGCAGGGCATACCTCTCGGGTGTTCCTCCTGCACTCCGCACACGCAGTGCAGTGGTTCATCAGCGCCCGATACCGCCCGTCCGCACGACCGTGAACTGGCCAGTTCATCCCTGCTCCTCTCCGATGCGAGGGCCGAACGCGTCCCCGATCGCCGCGCGAAGCGCGCTCGGCTCGGTCAGCCATCCGTCCTCGCCAGGACAGATCCGCCAGTACGGCCCGGGCCCCTCGGTACGCCTCGCCGGAGGAATCGCCACCGAGCTGCCCGCCCCGAGGGCGCGGCTGTTCCCCACCTCCACATCCCAGGTGGCGGCTGTACCGCACGGCACCAGGTAGTAGACGGCGGCGCTCAACGAGTCCTCGATGACGGCGCCAGCCCGAGAGCCGAGGATCGCGAGCGCGGCCAGGCCGACACTCCGCGGAACCCGGATCGCGTCCCACTGCTGACCGGCCGCCACGAGCGTGCACCCGGCAGCTGTCGGAACGCGGTTCGATGACATCGGGGCTCCTCGGCACCTGGGGTTCGGTGTGTACAAGCATGGTCCTGACACGTAGTCAGTTCGAGGGCTTGGAGAGGTCTTTCCTGTGCCTCAAAGAGGACTTTCACTACCCTGATTGAGGTACCCCTGGCCAAGAACAGGGCCCCGCGCCGACACTAGTCACGTGTACGACACCGGAGGTGCCGCAATGACCCGCACACCAGGCAACATGCGCCTCAAGGCCGCCCGCCTCGCGGCCGGCTACCGCTCCCAGCAGGAACTCGCCGACGCACTCGGCGTCGGGGTCCGACAGGTACGCCGGTGGGAGTCCGAGACGCCGCCCTGGCCGCAACCTGACGTGGCGCAGAACCTCACGCGGCTCCTCGGGCAGGAGCTGGAATCACTGGGATTCACCCGACCCGGCGGCGCCACCGAGCACACTCGCCGCACCGTACTCACCGCGACGGGAGCCGCCGCAGGGCTCGCTGCCGTGCCGACACAGGCCGTGGTCGTGCAGCCCGCGACCGCGGCCGACGACTACGAGGCGGTCACCCGGGCGCACCGGCGCCTGTACTGGTCCGTCGCCCCGGCCACCTTGCATCCCTCCGCGATCGCCCACGCCGCCCTCGGCTGCGCCCTGCTCCCCGAGACCGCGGGACGGACCCGCGCGCGCATCGCCGGCGCGCTCGCCGAGAGCTACCTGCTCGCCGGACGGATCGAGTTCTTCGACATGCGCGACGCCGACCGCGCGCAGCAGACTCACCTGTGCGCCCTCCAGGCGGCGGGCGAGGCTGACGACCCGCTGCTGGGCAGCGCGATCCTGGCCCACACCGCGTTCGGTCCGGCCTGGGTGGGCCAGCGGGACGCGGCGGTCGAGCGGATGACGGCCGCGCGGACCTATGCCCGGCGAGGCCCGGCGTCGGCGGAGCTGATGGCGTGGCTCGACGCCGTGGAGGCGGAATGCGAGACCCGCTGCGGCAACACCCGTACTGCGCTGCACCTGATCGGGCACGCCGAGGACACCCTCGCCCGCGGCAGCGAGCACGACAGCCCCGAGTGGCTGGACTGGTTCAGCCCCGTGCGGCTCGCCGCTTTCAAGGGCAACACCCAGCTACGCGCCGGCCACCTCCCGCAGGCCCGGACCACGCTCCTCGGCGTCCTCGACGCGCTCGGCCCGACCGAGGAGAAGCAGGTGACCGTGGTGCTCGGGGACTTGGCCGCCGTCGAGGCAGCTGCCGGCGAGCCGGAGGCCGCGTGCGGGTACGCCATCCGCGCGCTCGACCAGCTGGAGCGCACCTGGTACGCGACGGGCATGGAGCGGGTCCGAGAAGTACGGCGCGCGCTCGCGCCGCACCAGTACGAGAAGTGCGTCCGCGACCTGGACGACCGGCTGTACGGATGGTCGACTACCGTCAGCGCCCTGGCGCGTTGAACTGCTTGATAAGCGGCGACAGTTCGAGGAGGCTCTCGACCCGGAAGGTCGGGAGCCTCTCCGCTTCCTCGCTGTGCCATTGGATCGTCGCCCACGGGCCACGGCGCACCAGCGCGGTGCGCATCCCCGCGGCGGCGGCCGGGCGGATGTCGTTGTCCACACGGTCGCCGACATACAGCATCTCGTCCACCTCGGCCGGGACAACCTCGGCGACGCGGTCGAAGAACGCGCGGTCGGGCTTCGAGGCGCCCCAGTCGTCGCTCGTGCCGATCAGGTCGACATCCGGGGTGAACAGCTCACGGAGGATCCCGCCCGCGCGGACCGTCTGGTTCCCGGCGATGCCCAGCCAGAGCCCGTCCGCGCGGAGCGCCGCGAGCGCATCACGGACGTCCGGGTACAGGTCGTCCTCGCCGAAGTGCTCCGGCTTCCCGGCCGCGGCCCGGGCCTCCCGCTGCTCGTGCAGGTCGAAGCCGGACCGGAACTCCTGGAAGGTCTCACGGTAGTCTCGGCCCTGCGCGATGACGGCACCGAACATGGCGTGGAAGGTGTGGCGGGGGACGCCGAGCCAGTCGGCCCAGGTTCCGTACTCGGTGGTCTCGTCCACGAGGCACTCGCCGACATCGAAGATCACAGCACGAATCATGCTGCCGAGCGTATCCGCCGGAATCCGGGCCGAACCGCGGGGCTCTGTCAGTGTCGGCCCCTACCCTGAGTCCACGTCCCCAGAAGCTACAGGCAGCGGATTCTTCTCCAGGCCCTCCGGTTCGCCCAGGATGCCAACGACCGTCGGCTCGCAGGCAGCGTCCTGTCAGCGATGAGCCACCAGGCGACGTTCCTGGGGCGGTACACCGAGGCTGCCACGCTCGCGCGGGCCGCCCTCATGAGCATTTCGCCGGTGGCTACACCGACGTTGCGTGCACAGTTCCATGCGATGGAGGCTCGAGCCCTTGCCCGTGCCGGCGATGTCGCCCCCTGCGAGGCTGCCCACCGATGGCCGGTATCGACGCCAGGCGGTAGACCGCGTTCGACCCCAGCCGCAGCAATTCGGCTCCTCGGGAGTCGAGTCCGGCCGTCTCACACGCCTCATGGAGGACGGGCACCAGGCCCTCCGCCGTGAACTGCGTGCCGCCGTCGAACGGTCCCCCGCCGCTGCCCGAGATCATGCATCGACCATACGACCCGGAGAGACCGGCCGACAGACAACCCTCGCACCAGAGGTTTGATGAGCTTGCTCGGCAGCCACCCGACCGGAGCTTCCTTCGCAGGTCAGGGCCCTGCTGGCGGCATGCTCTCCGGCCAAGCTCCGAGCCCGCGGCTCACGGCAGTACCGCGAACCCGTCCAGTTCCACCAGGGCCTTCTCGTCCCACAGTCGGGTGATGCCCACCACCGCCATCGCGGGGTAGGTCCGGCCCGCCAACCGGTGCCAGATGCGGCCGAGTTCGGGGGCGTTCGCGCGGTAGTCGGCGACGTCCACGGCGTAGACGGTGAGTCGTGCGAGGTCCGCCGGAGTGCCCCCGGCCGCCCGCAGAGCCGTGAGCAGGTTGATGAGGGCGACCTCGAACTGCTCGGTGAGCAGGTCGCCGGTCACCTTTCCGTCCGGGTCCAGGGCCGTCTGCCCGGCCAGGAACACCACCCTGGTGCCGGTGGCGACGACGGCGTGCGTGAAGCCGGTGGGCGGGGAGAGGGTCGGTGGGTTGATCCGCACGACGTCGGACTGCTCGCTGGTCACGGGGCCTCCACGGTGGCGTACAACTCCTTGGCGATGATGGCGCGTTGGACCTCGCTGGCGCCCTCGTAGATCCGTGGCGCGCGCACCTCGCGGTAGAGGTGTTCGAGGAGGTGCCCTCGGTGCAGGGCGCGGGCGCCGTGCAGTTGGACGGCGGCGTCCACGACGTACTGCGCGGTCTCGGTGGCGAGCAGCTTCGCCATGGCCGAGCGGCGCGGGACGTCCGGGGCCCCGTCGTCGTAGGCCGTCGCCGCCGCGTACACCATGAGGCGGGCGGCCTCCACCCGCAGGTCCATCTCCGCGACCTGGTGCGCGACGGTCTGGAGGTCCTTGAGTTTGGCGCCGAAGGCGTCCCGTCCCGCCGTGTGGGTGAGCGTCGCGTCCAGGGCGGCCTGCGCCATGCCGACGGCGAAGGCGCCCACGCTGGGCCGGAAGAGGTTGAGCGTGCTCATCGCGACCCTGAAGCCCCGGTCGGGTTCACCGAGGACGTCCTCCTCGGTGACGTGCACGTCGTCGAAGAGGAGGGTGCCGATGGGGTGCGGGGAGAGCATGTCCAGCGGGCTCCCGGTCAGCCCGGGGCGGTCGGCGGGTACGAGGAACGCGGTCACGCCCCGGGAGCCGGCGCCCGGGGTGGTGCGCGCGAAGACGGTGTAGAGGTCGGCCTCGGGGGCGTTGGAGATCCAGCACTTCTCGCCTGAGAGGCGCCAGCCGGCGGACGGACCGGTGCCGGACTCCTGTGTCGCCGTGAGCGACAGTGCCGCCGCGTCGGAGCCCGCGCCCGGCTCGCTCAGCGCGAAGGCGGCGATCGCGGTGCCGGCCCGGACGCCCGGCAGCCAGCGGGTGCGCTGCGCCTGTGTCCCGTGCGCGTGGACCGGGTGCGCGCCGAGGCCCTGGAGGGCGAGTGCCGTCTCCGCCTCCGTGCAGGCGTAGGCGAGGGACTCGCGCATGAGGCACAGGTCCAGTGCGCCCGAGGTGAACAGGCGGTCGAGCAGCCCGAGTCGGCCGAGTTCGGCGACCAGCGCCCGGTTGACCCGGCCCGGCTCCCCCTTCTCCGCGAGCGGGCGCAGCCGCTCCTCGGCCCAGGTGCGCAGCTGGGCACACCAGGCGGTGTGCGTGGGATCGAGTGAGAATGCGGTCATTGCCGGTCCCCTCTCCCTGGCGGCGCACCCGGGCCGGGTGGGCCGCACACCGCGACCGTATCGCGGACCGTTGACTGTCGTCACCAACACGATACGCTCGTTGCGCGAGCCCACCACGACGAGGGGCGTACCGCCATGGAACCGAGGGACGCCATAGGCGCCGGTGCCGCCGAGGCCGCGCGCGCCATGGACAGCGGGGACCCGACGACGCCGTCCGCGACGCCTGCCGGCGCGGGAGCGGTGGCACCACCCGTGCCGCCCGTCCCCACGGGGCACCAGGACACCTTCGCGCGCGACCACCTCCCGCCGCGCGCGCAGTGGCCCGAGCTGTGCTTCGACCTTCCCGGGCTGCGCTACCCCGAACGGCTGAACGCCGCCGTCGAACTCCTGGAGGGCGGCGCCCCCGACAGCCCCGCCTTCCGCACCCCGGACGGCGACGTGTGGACGTACGCCCAGGTACGGGCCCGCGTCGACCGGATCGCGCACGCGCTCACCGCCCGCCTCGGCGTCGTCCCCGGCAACCGCATCCTGCTGCGCGGTCCCACCACCCCCTGGCTGGCCGCCTGCTGGCTCGCGGTGCTGAAGGCCGGAGCGGTCGCCGTCACGGTGCTCGCCCAGCAGCGCCCCCACGAGCTGCGCACGATCTGCGAGATCGCCCAGGTCGGCCACGCCCTGTGCGACGCGCGTGCGGTCGAGGACCTGGCCAGGGCCGACGTCCCCGGACTGCGCCTGACCACCTACGGCGGCGACGCACCCGACGACCTGCTGCGCCTCCCGGTGCCCGAGGGGCCGTACCCGCCCTGCGACACGGCGGCCGACGACGTGGCGCTGATCGCCTTCACCTCGGGCACCACGGGTCGCCCGAAGGGCTGTATGCACTTCCACCGGGACCTGCTCGCCGTCGCGGACACCTTCTCCCGGCATGTGCTCGCTCCTCGTCCCGACGACGTCTTCGCCGGCAGCCCTCCGCTCGGCTTCACCTTCGGGCTCGGCGGCCTCGTCGTCTTCCCGCTGCGGGCCGGGGCCAGCGCGCTGCTGCTCGAACAGGCGGGCCCCCGGCAGCTGTTGCCCGCCATCGCCGGGCACCGCGTCTCCGTGCTGTTCACCGCGCCGACCGCCTATCGCGCGATGCTCGACGAACTGCGCGCGGGCCACCAGGACATCACCTCGCTGCGGCGCTGCGTGTCGGCCGGCGAGAACCTGCCCGAGGCGACCTGGCGTTCCTGGTACGAGCGCACCGGCCTGCGGCTCATCAACGGCATCGGCGCCACCGAACTGCTGCACATCTTCATCTCGGCCGCCGACGACGCCGCCCGCCCCGGAGCCACCGGGGTCCCGGTACCGGGCTGGCAGGCCCGGGTGCAGGGCGCCGACGGGGAGCCGGTGCCCGACGGGGAGCCGGGGCTGCTCGCGGTGCGCGGCCCGGTCGGCTGCCGCTACCTCGCCGACCCCCGGCAGGCCGCGTACGTCCAGGGTGGCTGGAACATCACCGGTGACACCTACGTCCGCGACGCCGACGGCTACTTCCGCTATGTCGCGCGGGCCGACGACATGATCGTCTCGGCGGGCTACAACATCGCGGGCCCGGAGGTGGAGGACGCCCTGCTGCGGCACCCCGACGTGGTGGAGACGGCGGTGGTCGGACGGCCCGACGAGGCACGCGGGCAGATCGTGGTGGCGTACACGGTGCTCAGGGCGGGCGCGCCGCGCGATCCGGAGATGCTGCGCACCTTCCTGAAGGCCGAGCTGGCGCCGTACAAGTGCCCGCGCGCGTTCGTCTTCCTCGACGCGCTGCCGCGCACGGCGACCGGCAAGCTCCAGCGCTTCAGGCTGCGCACCACCGGGCCCGGACCCGACCGGGCCCCGGCCGGTGATCTTGGGTGACCCGGACGATCCAAGGGCTGTCCCGTGATCCCCGGCGGATCAGCGCGCGGCGTCGGATGCGGTGCATCGCAAGGCGGAGGGTCGTCCGCATACTGGGTGTATGCGGGCGATCCGACAACGCGGCGAGGTGCCGTAGCTGACGTCGCGCGCCCGCTGGGGATCGCGGGACAGCCCTTAGAGTGGCGGACGTGTCCGATCAGCACGCTCCCCGGTCCCTCATCGTCACGTTCTACGGCGCGTACGGCCGCTTCGCCACCGGCCCGGTGCCGGTGGCGGAGCTGATCCGGCTGCTCGCCGCGGTCGGCGTGGACGCGCCCTCCGTACGGTCCTCGGTCTCGCGGCTGAAGCGGCGCGGGCTGCTGCTGCCCGCCCGTACGGCCGCGGGCGCGGCCGGGTACGCCCTGTCGCCGGACGCGCGTCAGCTTCTCGACGACGGCGACCGGCGTGTGTACGCGACGGCGCCCCCGAAGGACGAGGGCTGGGTGCTCGCGGTGTTCTCGGTACCGGAGTCGGAGCGCCAGAAGCGGCATGTGCTGCGCTCCCGGCTGGCGGGCCTCGGCTTCGGCACCGCCGCTCCCGGGGTGTGGATCGCCCCGGCCCGCCTGTACGAGGAGACCCGGCACACCCTGGAGCGGCTCGGCCTGGACCCTTACGTGGATCTCTTCCGCGGTGAGCACCTCGGCTTCGCGCCGACCGGCGAGGCGGTGGCCCGCTGGTGGGACCTGGCGGCCGTCGCCGCGCGGCACGAGGAGTTCCTGGACCGGCACGCGGGTGTCCTGCGCGCCTGGGAGTCGCGCGAGGACACCCCGAGCGAGGAGGCGTACCGGGACTATCTGCTGGCCCTGGACTCCTGGCGCCATCTGCCGTACGCCGACCCGGGCCTGCCCCCCGAACTCCTGCCCGGCGACTGGCCGGGAGCCCGCTCGGCCGCGGTCTTCCAGGCGCTGCACGAGCGGCTGCGGGACGCGGGGGCGCGGTTCGCGGGGGTGTGAGCCCGCCCGTTCAACGCCCTGAGGGCTGTTCCGTGATCCCCGGCGGATCAGCGCGCGGCGTCGGATGCGGTGCATCGCAAGGCGGATGGTCGTCCGCATACTGGGCGTATGCGGACGACCCGACAACGCGGCGAGGTGCCGTAGCTGTCGTCGCGCGCCCGTTGGGGGTTACGGGACAGCCCTTAGCTCCAGGCGGGGTTTGGGGGCGTCCGTGCGGCCCGTCTGGGGGCGGCGGCTGCCCGCGCGATAGGGCTCGGGCCAGGGCGCGCCCGGCCCGGTGTAGGCCTGTTCGGCCGCCGCGTGCAGGGTCCAGTGCGGGTCGTACAGATGCGGGCGGGCGAGCGCGCACAGATCCGTACGCCCGGCCAGGAGCAGGGAGTTGACGTCGTCCCAGGAGGAGATGGCGCCGACCGCGATCACCGGGATGCCGGTCTCCTGGCGGATGCGGTCCGCGTACGGGGTCTGGTACGAGCGGCCGAACTCCGGCTGCTCCTCGGCGACCACCTGGCCGGTCGACACGTCGATCGCGTCGGCGCCGTGCGCGGCGAAGGCGCGGGCGATCTCGACGGCCTCCTCGGCCGTGGTGCCGCCCTCGGCCCAGTCGGTGGCGGAGATCCGTACGGTCATGGGCCGCTCCTCGGGCCACACCGATCGTACGGCGTCGAAGACCTCCAGGGGGAAGCGCAGCCGCTTGGCGAGCGTGCCACCGTAGGCGTCGGTACGGCGGTTGGTGAGCGGGGAGAGGAACCCGGAGAGCAGATAGCCGTGGGCGCAGTGCAGTTCGAGGAGGTCGAAGCCGCAGCGCGCGGCCCGCCAGGCGGCGCCGGCGAACTGCTCACGGATGTCGGTCAGCTGGGCACGGGTCAGCTCGCGGGGGGTCTGGCTGCCCGCCTTGTACGGGATCGGGGAGGCCGCCACCAGGGGCCAGTCGCCCTCCCCCAGCGGCTCGTCCATGCCCTCCCACATGAGCCTGGTGGAGCCCTTGCGGCCGCTGTGGCCGAGCTGCACGCCGATCGCGGTGCCCGGGGACCGGGTGTGGACGAAGTCCGTGACGCGGCGCCAGGCCTCCGCCTGCCGCCCGGTGTACAGTCCCGCGCAGCCCGGGGTGATGCGGCCCTCGGCGCTCACGCACACCATCTCGGTCATCACCAGGCCGGCCCCGCCCAGCGCCCGTGCGCCCAGGTGGACGAGGTGGAAGTCGCCCGGGACGCCGTCCTTGGCCGAGTACATGTCCATCGGGGAGACCACGACCCGGTTGCGCAGGGTCAGCCCGCGCAGCCGGAAGGGCGTGAACATCGGGGGTGTGCCGGGTGGGCAGCCGAAGTCCCGCTCCACCGCCTCGGTGAACCGGGCGTCCCGCAGCCGCAGGTTGTCATGGGTGACCCGGCGGCTGCGGGTGAGCAGGTTGAAGGCGAACTGCCGGGCGGGCTGGTCCACGTAGAGCCCGAGGTTCTCGAACCACTCCAGGCTGGCGCGGGCCGCGCGCTGCGTGGAGGTGACGACCGGGCGCCGCTCCTCCTCGTAGGCGGCCAGGGCGGCCGGCAGCGCCTCATGCTCCTCCAGGCAGGCCACGAGGGCGAGCGCGTCCTCGACCGCCAGCTTGGTGCCCGAGCCGATGGAGAAGTGCGCGGTGTGCGCGGCGTCCCCGAGCAGGACCAGGTTCTCGTGCGACCAGCGCTCGTTGACGACGGTGCGGAAGGTGCTCCAGGTGGACTTGTTCGCGCGCAGGGGCCGGCCGCCGAGCGCCTCGGTGAAGATCTTGGCGCAGCGCTCGATCGTCTCGTCGGTGTCCAGGTCGGCGAATCCGGCCGCCCGCCACACCTCCTCGCGCATCTCCACGATCACCGTGGAGGCGTCGGCCGAGAAGGGATAGGCGTGCAGCTGCATCACGCCGTGCTCGGTCTCGGCGATCTCGAAGCGGAACGCGTCGAAGGCGAAGTCGGCGGCGAGCCAGATGTAGCGGCAGCGGTGCGTGCGCACCGAGGGCCGGAACACCTCGGCGTGGGTCTCGCGGACTCCGCTGTGCACGCCGTCGGCCGCGATCACCAGGTCGTGGGAGCGCATGAGCTGGTCGGGGTCCGGTGCCTCGCTGCGAAAGCGCAGGTCGACGCCGAGCGAGCGGCAGCGTTCGTGCAGGATCTCCAGGAGCCTGCGCCGGCCGAGGGCGGCGAACCCGTGGCCCGAGGAGGTGTGGCACACGCCCCGGTGCACGATGTCGATGTCGTCCCAGCGCACGAACTCGTCCATGAGCGCGGCGTGGACGACGGGGTCGGCAAGCTCGATGCCGCCGAGGGTCTCGTCGGAGAGGACGACGCCGAAGCCGAAGGTGTCGTCGGGGGCGTTGCGTTCCCAGACGGTGACCTCGCGGGCCTGGTCGAGGCGTTTGAGCAGGGCCGCCGCGTAGAGCCCGCCGGGGCCGCCGCCGACGACGGCCACGCGCAGCGGGCGCCGATCCGGCGCGGACCGGGTCATGGCTACCTCCCCTGCCACTTCGGGGGCCGCTTCTCGGTGAAGGCCGCGTGGAACTCGGCGTAGTCCTCGCCGTTCATCAGCAGGGCCTGGGTCGCGGCGTCCAGTTCGACGGACGCGGCGAGCGGCATGTCCAGTTCGGCGGTGAGCAGCGCCTTCGTCTGCGCGTACGCCAGTGCCGGTCCGTCCGCGAGCCGGCGGGCGAGCGTCCCGGCCGCCTCGTCGGCGCGGCCCTCGTCGGCCAGCTCGCTGATCAGCCCGATCCGCTCGGCCTCGGGCGCCCGCACCGGCTCCCCGAGCATGAGCAGACGGGTCGCGTGACCGAGTCCGACGACCCTCGGCAGCAGATAGGCGGCGCCCATGTCGCCGCCGGAGAGCCCGACCCTGGTGAACAGGAACGCGAAGCGCGCGGAGGGGTCCGCCACCCGGAAGTCGGCGGCGAGCGCGAGGACGGCGCCGGCGCCCGCGGCCACCCCGTGGACGGCCGCGATCACCGGGAAGGGGCATTCCCGGACGGCGCGGACGACCTGCCCGGTCATCCGGTTGAAGTCCAGCAGCTGGGCGGTGTCCATGACCAGGGTGGCGCCGATGATCTCGTCGACGTCGCCTCCCGAGCAGAATCCGCGGCCCTCGCCGGCCAGGACCAGGGCCCGCACGGACCGCTCCCGGGACAGTTCGGCCAGCAGGTCGCGCAGGTCGGCGTAGGCGCCGAAGGTGAGCGCGTTGAGCTTGTCGGGGCGGGCCAGGGTGACGGTGGCCACGCCGTCGGCGATCTCGCACCGCAGGTGGCGCCAGTCGGGGGTGCGGGCGGCGGAGCCGGTGAAGGGACTCATGACGTGCGGCCTCCTCGGGCGGGGGCGGCTCGGCTGTCTGTGGTGCCTGGGTGCCGGGAGCAGCGGGGTGCGCTGCCTCTCCCCCGAAGTTATCACTCATCTGTGACTGTCGTCAGGAGGGCGCGATATGTTGGTCGCGCGCGGGTGAATCGCCCGGGTGAAGCCCGCCGCCCTCCCCGCTCGCGGCGGGCCGTACCATTCCTCTGTCCTCTTGTTTGAAACCAGGACCACCTGCGTCCCGCACGGACCGACGGAACCGCCTTGTACGAATCCCCCGCCCCCGCCTGCTGGCGCGTCGCGCTGCCGAGCACGACCGCGGCCGTGCCGGTCGCCCGCGCGCTGGTCCGTACGGCGCTCGCCGAGCGCCAGGGCGCGGCCGACGGCGACACCGCCGAGCTGCTCACCGCGGAGCTGGTCGCGAACGCCGTGGAGCACGCGGCGGGGGACGGCCCCATCGAGCTGGTGGTGGAGCTGCTGCCGACGGGCTGCACGGTCGAGGTGCACGACCCCGACCCGGCGCCGCCGGGCGATCTGACGCACCCGGCGGCCCCTGCCCCCGACCCGTGGCAGGAGCACGGCCGGGGTCTGCTGCTGATCCGCACGCTCAGCTCGTCCTGCGGTCACCGCCCGACCGCGTCGGGCAAGGCGGTGTGGTTCAGACTGCCCGCGATTCCCGGGCAGCGGCGTCCGGCGTGACCTCGTCCGGGGCCACGGTCGCCGCCTCGGCGTCCAGCAGCAGCCGGGAGCGCCGGCGCCCGTAGAGCACGTAGACCAGGGCCCCGGCCGCCACGAACGCCGCGAACTGCACCCAGGTCGCGAATCCGGTCTCGTACATCAGGTAGAGGCAGAAGCCGATCCCGAGCAGCGGCACCACGGGGTAGAGCGGCACCCGGAAGGTGCGCGTCAGGCCCGGTTCGCGGCGGCGCAGGGCGATCACCGCGACGTTGACCACGGCCATGATGGCGAGGGTCCCGATGGTGCAGAGGTTGACCACGGAGTCGAGGGAGGCGAAGGCCGCCGGCACGGCGAAGACGCCGGCCACGATCAGGGTGCCCGCGACGGGGGTGGAGGTCTTCGGCGAGACGCGTTCGAAGACGCGCGGGACGAGGCCGTCCCGGGCCATCGACATCAGGATGCGGGTCTGCCCGTACATCACCGCGAGCACGACCGAGGCGATCGCGACGACCGCGCCGAAGGCGATGACGCCGCCGCCGACCGAGGAGCCGGTGACCTGGTTGACGACGTAGGACAGCGCGGCGGGACGGCCGCCCACGCCGGGGCCGCCGATGGCGCCGATCGCGGCGAGCGCGACCGCGCAGTACAGCAGGGTCACCAGGCCGATGCAGACGAGGATCGCGATGGGGATGTTCCGGCGCGGGTTCTTGGCCTCCTCGCCGGCGGTGGTGATCGCGTCGAAGCCGATGTAGGAGAAGAACGCGGCCGTGGTGCCCGCGCCGACGCCGCCGATGCCGGCGGGCGCGAACGGGGTCAGGTTGCCGTGCTTGAAGGCGGTGAAGCCGATGGCGCAGAAGACGACCAGGACCGCGAGCTTGAGGACGGCCATGGCGGCGGTGGCCCGCGCGCTCTCCCGCACGCCCCGCACCAGCAGGACGCAGGCCAGCGCGATGACGATCAAGGCCGGCAGGTTGATCACGCCGCCGTCGGAGGGCCCGGCCGAGAGCACGGCGGGCAGCTGGTGGCCGACGACGCTGTGCAGCAGCTCGTTGACGTACTGGCTCCAGCCGACCGCGACGGCCGACACCGACACGCCGTACTCCAGCAGCAGGCACCAGCCGACGAGGAAGGCCGTGCCCTCGCCGAGACCGGCGTAGGCGAAGGAGTACGAGGACCCGGAGACCGGCATCGCGCCCCCCAGCTCGGCGAACGCGAACGCCGTGAAGACGCAGGTCAGGGCCGCGAGGATGAAGGAGACCACCACGGCGGGGCCCGCCTGGGAGACCGAGTCGGACAGGCCCACGAAGATGCCGGTGCCGACGATCGCGCCCACTCCGAAGCAGACGAGCTGGAACAGCCCCATATGGCGCTTGAGGCCATGTCCGGAGAGATCGGCGCCGGATTCGGCGACGAGCCTCTGGGGGGATTTGATGCGGAGGGGGCCTATGGGGCTGCCGGGCATACGGGAAGTGCTCTTTCGGTGGTACGGATACGACGGGGGTGCCGCCGCGCGACGGCCGCGGAAGGGATGGTTCCGGGCACGCCGAGGATCGTACGGGAAGGTCCGGTGACCCGCTGTGGCGGCGGGCACGGCCGTCGGCCTCAGGCCAGTCAGGCCAGGGTGGCCACCAGGACGGCCTTGATCGTGTGCATGCGGTTCTCCGCCTCGTCGAAGACGACCGAGTGCTCCGACTCGAACACCTCGTCGGTGACCTCCAGCTCGGTCATCCCGTGCCGCTCGTGGATCTCGCGGCCCACGTCGGTGCCGAGGTCGTGGAAGGCCGGCAGGCAGTGCAGGAACTTCACGTCCTCGTTGCCGGTGGCGCGCAGCACGTCCATGGTGACGGCGTACGGGCCCAGCAGCGCTATGCGCTCGTCCCAGACCGCCTTCGGCTCCCCCATCGACACCCAGACGTCGGTGGCGACGAAGTCCGCGCCGCGCACCCCCTCCTTCACGTCGTCCGTGAGCGTGATGCGCGCGCCCGAGGCGGCGGCGAGCCGCTGCGCCACCTCCACGATCGTGTCGTCCGGCCACAGCAGCCGGGGCGCGACGATGCGGACGTCCATGCCGAGCAGGGCGCCGGTGACGAGGTAGGAGTTGCCCATGTTGTAGCGGGCGTCGCCCAGGTAGGCGAAGGCGATCCCGGTGAGCGGCTTGTCGCTGTGCTCGGTCATGGTGAGCACGTCGGCCAGCATCTGCGTGGGGTGCCACTCGTCGGTGAGACCGTTGTAGACGGGGACCCCGGCGTAGGTGGCGAGCTCCTCGACCACGCCCTGCCCGTGCCCCCGGTACTCGATGGCGTCGAACATCCGGCCGAGGACCCGGGCGGTGTCCTTGACGGACTCCTTGTGCCCGAGCTGGGAGCCGACGGGGTCCAGGTAGGTCGTGTGGGCGCCCTGGTCGGCGGCGGCGACCTCGAACGCGCAGCGCGTACGGGTCGAGGTCTTCTCGAAGACGAGCGCGATGTTCCGGCCCGCCAGGTGGCGCGTCTCCGCCCCGGCCCTCTTGGCCGCCTTGAGCTCCGCCGCCAGGTCGATCAGGTACCGGAACTCCTCGGCGGTGAAGTCCAGCTCCTTCAGGAAGTGGCGTCCGGCGAGGGCGGTGGGGACAGTCGCCATGGGGCGCTCCAGGGATGACGGGAAAGACGGGGCGAACACGAGGACGAATGGAAGTCTATACGATGCCCCACATTTCTATGCGAACCTGGGGTGGACCCATACGGTACGTCATGCGGACACCGGGTCCCTCTCCACGGGACAGCTCATGCACCGGGGTCCGCCTCTGCCCCGGCCCAGCTCGCTGCCGGGGATCTCGATCACCTCGATGCCCTGCTTGCGCAGATGGGTGTTGGTGGTGGAGTTCCGCTCGTAGGCGATCACCACCCCCGGCTCGACCGCCAGCACGTTGCAGCCGTCGTCCCACTGCTCCCGTTCGGCCGCGTGCACGTCCTGGGTGGCGGTCAGCACCCGGATCTCGCTCAGGCCGAGCGCCGCCGCGATGGCGCGGTGCATGTGCTCCGGCGGATGGTCGGTGACCTTCAGCTCCTTCTCCCCGGCGCCGGGTTCGATGGTGTAGGAGCGGAGCATGCCGAGGCCCGCGTACTGGGTGAAGGTGTCGCCGTCGACCATCGTCATCACCGTGTCGAGATGCATGAAGGCGCGCCGCTTCGGCATGTCCAGGGCGACGATGGTCCGCGCCGACCCGGCGGCGAAGAGCTTGTGCGCGAGCATCTCCACGGCCTGGGGCGTGGTGCGCTCGCTCATCCCGATGAGCACGGCACCGCTGCCGATGACCAGCACGTCGCCGCCCTCGATGGTGGAGGGGTAGTCGGCCTGCCCCTCGGACCAGAGGTGGAAGCCCTGGCCGGCGAAGAGCGGGTGGTGCCGGTAGATCGCCTCGAAGTGGACGGTCTCCCGCTGCCGCGCGGGCCAGCGCATGGCGTTGATGGACACACCGTCGTATATCCATGCCGAGGTGTCGCGGGTGAAGAGGTGGTTGGGCAGCGGCCCCAGGAGGAAGTCGTCCAGCTCCATCGCGTGGAAGCCCACCGAGACGGGCTCCGGGTGGCGCTCCAGGAACTCGCGCTTGGTCATACCGCCCACCAGCGCCTCGGCGAGGTCCGGCGACGTCAGCGTCTCGAAGGCGGCGCGCAGGTGATCGGTGGCGAGCGGCCCGTACTCCTTCTCGTCGAAGACCCGGTCCAGGACGAGCGAGCGGGCCGCCGAGACGTCCAGGACCTCGGTGAGCAGGTCACCGAAGAGATGGACGGCGACCCCGCGGTCCCGGAGCACGTCGGCGAACCCGTCGTGCTCGGCACGGGCCCGGCGCACCCACAGCACGTCGTCGAACAGCAGCGCGTCCTTGTTGCTGGGGGTGAGCCTCTTCAGTTCGAGATCCGGCCTGTGCAGGATGACGCGGCGCAGCCGCCCGGCCTCGGAGTCGACATGGAATCCCATGACTTCATCCTGACCATTCGCGTGCCTGTTCACCCCCTTCTTGACGAAGCCGGCGCCCCCTTCTCGACCGTTTACTTTCGTCTTCTTGACGATAAGCGCTCCACTGATTATCGTCTCAGTGACGACAAAGGTGGAGGGGACGATGGCGGACATCACTCGGCGCTTCGGCTGGCGGCATCTTCGCGGGACGCCGACGGCGCACATCCGGCACCAGCGGTCGGGCCGCCTGGTCCACGACGGGCCGGGACTCAGCTTCTGGTACCGCGCGCTGACCGCGGCCCTGTCCGAGGTCCCGGTGGACGACCGCGAACTGGCGATGACGTTCCACGCCCGCACGTCCGACTTCCAGGACGTGGCGGTGCAGACGACGGTCACCTTCCGCGTCAGCGACCCGGCCGTCGCGGCCGAGCGCATGGACTTCTCCATCGACCCGGACACGGGCGTCTGGCGGGGCGCGCCCCTCGAACAGCTCTCGACGCTGCTGACGGAGACCGCCCAGCAGCACGCCCTGGACGTCCTGGCCCGTACGCCGCTGTCGGCGGCCCTGGCCGACGGTGTCTCGGCGGTACGGGAACGGGTCGCGGCCGGGCTGGCGGCGGAACCCCGACTGCCCGCCACGGGCATCGAGGTGGTCGCGGTCCGGGTCGTGGCGCTGCGCCCCGAACCCGAGGTCGAGCGGGCCCTGCGCACGCCGGCCCGGGAGCAGATCCAGCAGGAGGCGGACCGGGCGACGTACGAACGCCGGGCCGTCGCCGTGGAGCGCGAACGCGCCATCGCGGAGAACGAGCTGGCCAGTCAGATCGAGCTCGCCCGCCGCGAGGAGCAGCTGGTCGAGCAGCGCGGCACGAACGCGCGCCGGGAGGCGGAGGAGCACGCGGCGGCGGACGCGGTGCGCGCGCAGGCCGAGGCGGCGCGGACGGTGCGGCTGGCGGAGGCCGAGGCCAAGCGTGCCGTCGAACTCGCCGAGGCGGAGGCCACGCGTGCCGTGCGGCTGGCCGAGGCCGAGGCCCGGCGGACCGTGGCGCTCGGCGAGGCCGAGGCGCGGGCCGCGCGGGAGGTCGGCCAGGCACGGGCCGAGGCCCAGGCGGCCTGGCTGCGGGTGCACAGCGACGCCGACCTCGCGACGCTGCACGCGCTGACCGGCACCCGGCTCGCGGAGAACCTGCCGCGGATCGACAGCGTGACGGTGTCGCCGGACGTGCTGACCGGACTGCTGTCGCGGCTGGGCGGCGCGCCCGCCGCCGGGGACGGGGCGTGAGCCTCGCACCGCGGGCCGTGCTGGTCCACCGCACCACGGAGTACGAGGAGCTGGTGGCCCGGCACGGCACGCACGGTCAGGCCGCGTTCTTCCTGGGCTCGCGGGGGCGGTCCATCGAGGACGTGGTGGAGCGCCACCGCAGGGCGCGCGAGGCCCTGGCCGAGGTGGCGGCGGCACTGCCGCTGACCTGGCGTCAGGCGCGGGTGGAGCGCGCGGACCTGGACAGGTTCCTGTTCGCTCCCGAGGACGTGGTCGTCGTGGTGGGCCAGGACGGTCTGGTGGCCAACGCGGCCAAGTACCTGACCGGGCAGCCGGTCATCGGGATCGACGCGGACCCCGGCCGCAATCCCGGCGTGCTGGTACGCCACCGGGCGCGGGACACGGCGGCCCTGCTCCCGGCGGCCCTGGCGCCGGGCACCCGGGTCCAGGAGCTCACCATGGTCGAGGCGGTCGCCGACGACACGCAGCGGCTCGTGGCGCTGAACGAGATCTACCTGGGTGCGGCGGGCCATCAGACGGCCCGCTACCGCCTGGGCTTCGACGGCGACAGGGGTGCCGTCGAGGCCCAGGCCTCGTCCGGGGTGCTGGTGGGGACGGGGACCGGGGCCACGGGCTGGCTCCGGTCGCTGTGGCAGGAGCGCGGCGCCCGTCTCCCCCTGCCCGGCCCCACCGAGGACCGGCTGCTGTGGTTCGTCCGCGAGGCCTGGCCCTCACCGGTCACCGGCACCTCGCTGGTGGCGGGCGAGCTGACCGCCGGGGCGGGCCTGCGCCTCACCGTCGAGTCGGAGCGCCTGATCGCCTTCGGCGACGGGATGGAGCACGACGCCCTGGAACTGACCTGGGGCCAGTCGATCCGCCTGGCGCGATGCGAGCGGCGCCTGCGGCTGGTGGGCTGAGGGGACCGCTCGCACGCCGGGCGTCACAACCGGGGGTCGACCGGCTCCGACTCCAGGGCCAGCACCCCGAACACCGCCTCGTGCACCCGCCACAGCGGCTCGCCCCGCGCCAGCCGGTCCAGCGCCTCCAGGCCGAGCGCGTACTCCCGCAGCGCGAGCGAGCGCTTGTGGTGGACGGACCTCTGCCGCAGCCGCGCCAGGTTCTCCGGGCGCGTGTACTCGGGACCGTAGATGATCCGGAGGTACTCGCGGCCGCGGCACTTGACGCCCGGCTGGACCAGGCGGCCCTGCGCGTCGCGCACCACGGCGTCCACCGGCTTGACGACCATGCCCTCGCCGCCGCGCCCTGTCATCTCCAGCCACCAGTCCACACCGGCCCGCACCGACTCCGGGTCCCCGGTGTCCACGAACAGCCGCCGTGTGGTCCGCAGCAGGCCGCTGACGTCGTGCTCGACCATCCGGTCGAGCAGCGTCAGCTGTTCGTCGTGCGCCACGGCGGCAAGGCTGCGGCCCCGCGCCGCCAGGAGCTGGAAGGGCGCCAGACGCACCCCGTCCAGTCCGTCCGTGGTCCAGCAGTAGCGGCGGTAGGCCTGCGTGAACGCGGCCGCGTCCGCCGCCCGCTCGCGCTGGCGGGCCAGCAGGTCGCCGACGTCCACGCCGCGCGCCGCCGCGCCCTCCAGCGCGGCGAGCGCGCCCGGGAACACCGCCGAGGAGGCCGCGCCGACCGCCGCGTACTGTCCGCGCAGCAGTCCGGACGCCTTCAGCGACCACGGCATCAGCTCCGCGTCCAGCAGCAGCCAGTCCGTCTCCAGCCGCTCCCACAGCCCCGCCGCGCCGATCGCCGTCCGCAGCCGGCCGAGGATCTCCTCGGTCATCGCCTCGTCGTCAAGGAACGGGCGGCCGGTGCGCGTGTACAGCGAACCGGTCGGGCCGGTGACCCCGAAGTGCGCACGGGCCGCCTCCGCGTCGCGGCACACCAGCGCCACCGCCCGCGAGCCCATGTGCTTCTCCTCGCACACGACCCGGGCCACCCCGTCCTGCGCGTACTGCGCGAAGACCTCGACCGGGTGCTCCAGGTAGCCCTCGGCGCGCGAGGCGGCCGCGGGGGCCATGGTCGGCGGCAGGTAGGGCAGCAGGCGCGGGTCCACCGCGAAGCGGCTCATGACCTCAAGGGCCGCCGCCGCGTTCTCCTCGCGGACCGACACGTTGCCCGCGTGCCGGGTCTCGACCACCCTGCGGCCGGACACGTCCGCCAGGTCCAGCGGCCGGCCGTCGTGACCGCCGGGGGCCTCGGTGGACAGCGGCCTGGCCGGTTCGTACCAGACCCGCTCGGCCGGTACGTCGACCAGTTCGCGCTCCGGCCAGCGCAGCGCGGTGAGCCTGCCGCCGAACACCGCGCCGGTGTCCAGGCAGATGGTGTTGTTGAGCCAGGTGGCGCGGGGCACCGGTGTGTGGCCGTAGACCACGGCCGCCCGGCCCCGGTAGTCCTCGGCCCAGGGGTAGCGCACGGGCAGGCCGAACTCGTCCGTCTCCCCCGTCGTCTCCCCGTACAGCGCGTGCGAGCGGACCCGGCCGGAGGTGCGGCCGTGGTACTTCTCGGGCAGCCCGGCGTGGCACACGACCAGCCGGCCGCCGTCGAGCACGTAGTGGCTGACCAGTGAGGCGATGAAGCTCCGCACCCGCTGCCGGAACTCCTCGCTCTCGCCCTCCATCTGTGCGATGGTCTCGGCGAGGCCGTGGGTGTGCTGGACCTGGCGGCCGCTCAGGTACCGCCCGAACTTGTTCTCGTGGTTGCCCGGCACGCACAACGCGTCGCCCGACTCCACCATGGACATCACCCTGCGCAGCACGCCCGGACTGTCCGGGCCGCGGTCCACCAGGTCGCCGACGAAGACGGCGGTACGGCCCTCGGGGTGCACGCCGTCGTCGTAGCCCAACGCGGTGAGCAGCGACTCCAGTTCGGCGGAGCAGCCGTGGACGTCGCCGATGATGTCGAACGGGCCGGTGAGGTGGGTCAGGTCGTTGAAGCGCTTCTCGGTGACGACGGTGGCGTTCTCCACCTCCTCGACGCCGCGCAGGACATGCACCTTGCGGAAGCCCTCCCGCTCCAGGTGCCTGAGGGAGCGCCGGAGTTCCCGTGTGTGGCGCTGGATCACCCGGCGCGGCACGCCGGCCCGTTCGGCGCGCGAGGCGTTGCGTGCGGCGCACACCTCCTCCGGGACGTCGAGCACGATCGCGAGGGGCAGGACGTCGTGCTCCCTGGCCAGTTCGATCAGCCGGCGGCGGGACTCCGGCTGCACGCTGGTCGCGTCGACGACGGTGCGGCGGCCGGCCGCGAGCCGCTTGCCCGCGATGTAGTACAGAACGTCGAAGGCGTCGCCGCTCGCGCTCTGGTCGTTCTCGTCGTCGGCCACCAGGCCCCGGCAGACGTCCGAGGAGAGGACCTCGGTCGGCGCGAAGTGCCGGCGTGCGAAGGTGGACTTGCCCGAACCCGAGGCGCCGATCAGCACCACGAGGGACAGGTCGGTGACGGGCAGGGCGCGCCCCTCGACCTCGGTGCCGTGAGCGGTCGTCCCGGTCATGCGGCCTCCTCCTTCGCGGTGCGGGTGTGCCGGGTGTCCGGACCTGCCGGGGCCACCGGGGCCGTCGTGAACACAGCCATCTGGGTAGGTCGCCCGACCTCTCTCCTGAGACACTTAACCATGACAGAATCAGGGCCATGGAAACCCTCAACACCGCGATCAGGGTGATCCGTTGTTACATCTACGCCCGCATCTCGCAGGACCGCACCGGAGCCCATCTCGGCACCGAACGTCAGATCGGGGACTGTCACGCCCTCGCCAAGCGGCTCTCGACACCCGAGGTGGTGTACGAGGTCGTCAAGATCTTCGAGGACAACGACCTCTCCGCCTACTCCGGCAAGCCCCGCAAGGACTACCTGGAGATGCTCCAGGGTCTGGAGGACGGCGACGCCACGGTGGTCCTCGCCTGGCACACCGACCGTCTCCACCGCTCCCCCACCGAGCTGGAGGAGTACATCGCCCTCTCCGAGCGGCGTTCCGTGCTGACGCACACCGTCCAGGCCGGGCTGATCGACCTCTCCACGCCTCACGGCCGGATGACGGCCCGCATCCTCGGAGCCGTGGCCCGGCAGGAGTCCGAGCACAAGGGGGCCCGCGTGGCCCGCAAGCGCCAGCAGAAGGCCAAGGCGGGCGAATGGGGAGGAGGCATCCGCCCCTTCGGCTGGGGCGTGTCCACCAGTGAGATGCGCAAGAAGATCGACAAGGCCACCGGCGAGGAGGTCATGGTCCCGGTCCTGGACATGGACAAGGCCGTCCCCGAGGAGGCCGCCGCAGTTAAGTACGGCACCGAGCTGCTCCTCTCCGGCGGCTCGATCCAGGGCTTCGCCAAGTGGCTGAAGGACAAGGGGATCACCTCCACCCAGGGCAACGTCATCCGGCCCACGGACACCCGCCTCCTCCTGCTGCGGCCGAGGAACGCGGGCATCGCCGTCTACCAGGGCCAGGAGATCGGTCACGGCTCCTGGGAGCCCCTCGTAACCGAGGCGCAGTTCCGGGGCGTCGTGGCCCTTCTGAATAACCCCTCTCGCACCTCGGCACGGGGCTCGAAGCCGAAGTGGCTGGGCTCCCTGCTCTACGGGTGCGGTGTCAAGGACTGCACGGAGAAGGTCAAGTGTGGCCGGGCTGGAAGCTCCCAGAAGCCCAGCTATCGCTGTGTCACAGGGCACGGAGGCTCCCGTCAGGCGGAGAAGGTGGACAAGTACATCTCCGACGTGATCGTAGAGCGGCTGTCCCGGCCGGACGCAGTGGATTTGTTGGAGCCGGGCCCTGACGACATCGACGTGGCCGCCCTCCAGGTCCAGAGCGATCAGGTCCATCAGCGGCTCAAGGACCTCGCGGCCCTCTTCGGCTCCGGCGCCATCGACATGGCCCAGTTCACCGAGGGCTCGGACGCCGCCAGGGCTCAACTCGAAGGGCTGACGAAGGGCCTGGCGCGTGCGGGCAGGCGTGACCCCCTGGTCGGCCTGGTCGGCGCCCCTGACGTCGCCAAGGCCTGGCAGGCCCTGGAGCTGGACAGGCGCCGCTCGGTGGTGAAGACCCTGATGGACGTCACGATCCTGCCCATGGGTCGGGGCCACAGTGGGGACACGGCCTTCTACGAGTCGATCAGGATCGACTGGAAGCGCTGAACGGACAGCGAAACGCCCCGTCACCGAGATAATGGCGGGGCGCTTTCGTCGTGCTTCAGGCCTGGCGCGTGACGTACGGCGCGCTGCCCATGAACAAGACCCGGATGCAGGCCCACTGTTGGTCGGTCAGGGGCGGCGCCTGGTCCACGACCTGGGAAACGCGGTCCGGGTACGCCAGCTCCTCCCGGTACTCCCGCAGGACCTTCCGGGCCTCCGGACCCATGGCCCGCGCGATGGCCTTCTGGAGGACCGGGGGCGTCTTATAGGGCTTGCCGTCGTGCAGAGCTATGGCCATCACACAACCTCCGGCTGGCAGGGTTCGTATCCGTTGTCGCCCACGACGGGGCAGAGGAGGAGCCGTCCTGGTGGGACCACTCAGGCGCCGGGCCCCAGGCCGGGACCCAGCCGGTGGGCTTGGCCTGGACGGCCGGATCGCCGCACTCGGAGCACACGCGGTTCGTCACTGGGCCTCCACGTAGAACGACCACTCCGGGTGCTCGGCCTTGGCCCGCTCCACGTGGGAGTCGGCGTACTCCTTGGTCGCGTCCACAACCTCGTACACCGCACCGCCGCTGGGCTTGAACTCCGGCTCGTTGCTGAAGACCCGGATCTTGTACATCTGCTCGCTCACAGGGAACTCCCCTGCCACTCCTGACGGGAGTCGTACCGCAGACCCTCGCGCGTCTCCGCCTGCCCTCGGGCGGTAGTGAAGACCTCCTGGGCCTGCTCGGGGTCGAAGCTGATCACCTGCATCGAGCAGTGCGGATCGGCGTAGGCCCAGACCACGGCCCAGTGAGCGCTTTCAGCGTTGTTTCTCCAGGGTGAGGACGGCTTTGGTGATGACGCTCATGCGGTTGGGGCTGATACGGGATCTGCGGAAGATCTGCCAGGACTTCAGCCGTGCCATGCCTCGTTCGACGGGTGCGCGGGCTGCGGACAGGGCCCGGTTCATGCTCCGCTCGGTGAGGGTGAGCTCACCGCCTGGCGGGCGGCGCTTGGCGGTGGTGATCCAGTCGCCCGCACCGATGCAGGCCATGTCGGCGAGGATCGGGACGCCCTGGTGTGCGCAGATCCGGAGGAGCTTGTGGGTGCGGGCGGCCGTCAGATCGTGCGTCCGGCCCGGCAGCGCCGGCGACAGCCACAGAATCTCGCCGGCCGGGTCTGTGACGACCTGCACGTTCACCCCGTGCCGCTTGTGTTTCGAGGAGTAGTCGGCTCTGCCGTCGCCGACGCGGTCGCACTCTACGAGCGTGCCGTCCAGGAGGACGAAGTCCGGGTCGTGCACGCGCAGCGTCTTCAGCAGGCCCGGCGCCTGCTCGGCGAGCAGACCGGTGACCGCGGTGACGTAGGCGTGGGCGGTGCCGACGGATATCCCGAAGGCCGCAGCGGTACGGGCGAGGGTGTCGTGGCGACGTAGGTACACGAGTGCGACCAGCGCACGGCGGTGCGGCGGGAGTTTGCACCGCCGGTCACCCTCGCGGGTG
>NZ_JBEZHK010000019.1:0-146315 GCF_040650555.1 Streptomyces sp. NPDC048664
CCACCCCCCAGGTCATGCCATCGACAGGGGGCAAAAGTCATACCGGGCCCGGAGGCCAGCGGTCCTCTTGCAGGACCGCGGAAAACATAACGGGGCAGGACCCGTCGAGCTGGGCGGGCGGGGGGTCAGGTGGTGATGGTGGCGACCGGTTCGAGGCCGTAGGTGCGGGCGTAGCCGTTCTCGGTGCCGACGAGGAGGTCGATGACCTCGAAGTAGCGGTCCCAGAAGGAGGTTTCGCGCAGTGCGTCGATGAGGAGCTGGTAGGCGTGGTGGCTTTCGGCTTCCCACACCCAGACGTCGGTGACGCGCGCGGAGTAGAACTCGGTGTCGTAGAAGCGCGCCCGGACGCCGGTGGTCTTCGCCTCGATCGCGGGCAGGACCCGGGTGGTGAAGGCGTCGACGCGCTGCTGCACGGTCAGCGCGAGCCACTCGGGTGTGGTCTTGACGAGCATGAAGGCCGTGACCGGTGGTTCGGTCGTTTCCGTGGGCATCAGGGTGCCTCCGAGGTGAGGTGACAGGTGGTCCTGAGCGCCGGGTCGTCGCTCTGGGGTCCGGCGGATGGTGGGCTTCAGGAGAGGACGGCGGGCTTGAGCGTCTGGGCGCACCACTGCTCGAAGCCGGTGGGGGAGGAGGTGGCCGGGGTGCGGGCGACGCCGGCGTCCAGGCCTTGGTCCTTGGCCCGCTTCATGTCGACGATGCCCTGGACGAACGCCTGGTCGAGGCCGAAGCCGACGAGGGCGGTGTGGAGTTCGTCGAGCCTCTGACGTTCGTAGCGGACGGGGCGGCCGAACTGCCCGGTCATGATGCGGGCCAGGTCGTTGGGGGACAGGTCCTGGGGTCCGAGGACCGGGACGCTGCCGGTTCCGGTCCACGAGCGGTTCAGCAGGAGGTCGGCGGCCACGGCTGCGATGTCGGCGGTGGCGACCAGCGGAGCCTTGCGGTCGGCGCCGACCGTGTCCGTGAAGACGCCCCTCTCGCGGATCGACTCGGACTCCTCCAGGAGGTTCTCGAAGAAGGACGGGTTGGCCAGGGCCCGGTAGGCGACACCGCTGCCGGCGATGAGGTCGTCCAGGGCGAGGGAGGCGGTGACGAGGCCGGCCCGGTCGGCGAGCGGGGTGCCGCGGCCGAGCGCGGAGACGCCGACGACATGGCCGACGCCATGGGCGGCGAGCGCCTTCACGGCAGGTCCGCTGAAGCCGCTGTAGGCGTCGTACGGGGTCAGGGAGGCGTCCGGGGGAGCGAGCCAGAAGACGGCGTCCGCGCCGTCGAAGGCCCGGTCGACGACCTCGGCGTCCCCGTGCGAACCGGCGATCACCTCGACGCGTTCGCGTGCCGCCGTCGGCAGCCGGGAGGGGTCGCGCACGATCACACGTAGTTCCTCGCCGGCGGCGGGGGCGGACTCGAGGAGCCGGGTGAGCAGATGGCGACCGATGTTCCCGGTGGGAGCGGTGATGACGATCATGAAAACCTCGCAGGTCGTGCTGGTCGGAACACCCCCCATCCTGCGAAGGGCAACCATGTTGCCACAATGGGAACTTCGGCACGGAATCATTGACTGAAATGGAATGATGCTGGTGAACAGCCCGGATTCGGCCCTCGACGCCAACCTCGCCATCGCGTTGGACGCCCTGCTGGCCGAGAACAGCGTCACCCGGGCCGCCGCCCGCCTGCACACCTCGCCCGCCGCCATGAGTCGCACGCTCGCCCGCCTGCGCCGCACCCTGCAGGATCCGCTGCTGGTCCGGGCCGGGCAGAGCATGGTCCCCACCCCGCGTGCCCAGGCGCTGCGGGAGGAAGCCGCGGCCGTGGTGCAGCGCCTCGGAGCCCTGCTCAGCCCCGACACCGGCATCGACCCCGCCGCCCTGCGCGGGACCTTCACCCTCCAGACCGCCGACCTGGTCGGCTCGGCGCTGGCGCCCGGACTGCTGAGCCTGGCCGAGCGGGAGGCGCCGGGGGTCTCGTTCCGGCTCCGTGCCGAGGAGTTGGAGGCCGGCCCCGCCCTGCGCGACGGCCGGATCGACCTGGAGGTCGGGTCCATCGACCATGCGGACCCCGAGACCAGGGTCGAGGAACTGGTCAGCCTTCGTATGGTGGCGGCCGTGCGAGCCGGTCATCCGCTGACCGAAGGCCCCCTGACCCCGGCCCGGCTCGCCGCCGCCTCCCACGTCGCCGTCAGTCGACGAGGCCGGTTCACTGGCCCCCTCGACACCGCGCTGGCCGAGCGGAACCTCCGTCGACGGGTCGGCATCGTGCTCCCCAGCCACCTGGCCGCCATGACCCTCGCCGCCCGCAGCGACACCGTCTGCCTCGTACCTGCCGCGCTTCCCGGCGCCGCCCCCTCACCCCTTGCCCACGACGCCATCGCCCTCGGGCTGCGCCTCCTGGACATCCCCTTGGCGCTGCCGCCCGTCACCGTCGGCATGGCCTGGCACCCCCGCCACGCGGCTGACCGAGCCCACCGCTGGCTCCGCGACGCCGTCCGCCGAACCCTCCGCACGCCCGTGAGCTTGACGGCGAGCCCGGCCGCGTGAACCGGCCGAGGCGCCCGACGAGGCGGCGCGCGTCCCCGCTTCGATGATGGGCCGATGGCGCCGATCAAGCAGATCCCCATCACCCGAGGGGTTCGCCACATCTGTCCCTCAGGTGTGGGCCCGGGACCGCATTTTCAGCGCGTTCCCGAGGGCAGGGCCGTCAAGAACCGGGTGCATCTCGATGTGCGGGTCGGCACGGGGCTCGTGGCTGAAGAGCGCCTGGCCGCACCCGAGGCCGCGTGCGCACGGCTGGTCGCGCTCGGCGCGGTAGGTGGCCGGCCGTTCCTCGCGAGTTCCGTCTCGACCGAGGTGGGGACCGGTATGCCGTGCCATGGATCCCGGCCTCCCCACGGCACGCGCGGTGCCGCGGGGAGGCCGGGTCCGCCCGCCGTCCAGGCCGGCCGGAGTGGTCGTCAGCTGACGGTCGTGGTGCTGAGGACCGGGTTGGGCGAGGGGTAGCAGGAGGTCGGGACGCTGACGTTGGTGAAGAGGATCGGAACGGTGGCGGTGAAGGTGAGGCCAGGGTTGTTGTAGTCGGTGCCCGAGAGCTGCGTCCGGACGGTGCCGCCGGACGGCCCCGCGGTCAGGGCGAGGTTCAGTGCCGGGAGCGTGAAGGTGGCGCCGCCGCTGATCGGGCCGGGCACCGTCATGACCATCTGCCCGCCACTGACCGTCACGCCGGGAGTTCCCGCGCCGGTCCCGGAACCACCGGAGAGGCTGACGCCGTTCAGTGTCGCGCCCGCCGGGACCGGGGCCTTGAGGACGATGTTCTTGATCGACTTGACGGTGAAGCCGCTCACAGAGCCGGGCACCGTCATCGGCTGGGTCGCCAGTGAGACGGTGAACGCGCTACCGGAGGCGACGGTGGCCGGTGCCGTGGCGTCGACTCCGGCGGCCAGGCTGAAGGTCTGCGCGGAGCCGATCGGCGGCTTGGCCTGACAGGCGAAGGTGAGGCTGGTGCCGGCGGCTGACGCCGGGCCCGCGAGCAGGCCGGTCAACGCCAGTCCGGCGGCCGCGGCGACCGGTATGCGCAGGCAGAGGGATCTGGGGGTCATGAGCGTTCTCCTCGCACGTGCTGGGGGACACAACGAAAGAAGAGCTGTCGCGTGCATGACAGCATTGAGAGGGTGCGATGTACAGGGACGAGCCCCTGTGAGTACCTGTGTGCTGTCGGAGCCGGCGGGCGGGCCGACGGCCGTGGGGCAGGTGCACCAGGGCGGGCGATGACGTTTCCTGGCGCGAGGTGACGCCGCCGGATACTCTCCGGTCCATGCCCGCTCAGCCTCCACAGCCCATCACGCTCATCGGTCACCGGGTACGCCTCGAGCCGTTGGCGGTGCGACATCTCGATGAACTCTTCGCCGCGGGAGGCGGCGACGAAGAGGTGTGGCGATGGCAGGACGGGCCGGCGCCGAGGACCCGGGAGGAACTGGGGGCCAAGCTGGCCGTGGTGCTGGACGCCGCGGCGCTGGGTGAGGTGGTGCCCTTCGCGGTCGTCCACCGCGCCTCCGACCGGGCCATCGGCTGGACGACGTACATGGATCTCGACGTGGCCGACGAACGGCTGGAGATCGGCTGGACCTGGTACGGGCGCGCGTACTGGCGCACCGCCGTGAACACGGAGTCGAAGCTGCTCCTGCTCACTCACGCCTTCGAGGATCTCGGCATGGGGCGCGTGCAGTTGAAGACGGACCATCTCAACCACCGCTCCCAGGAGGCGATCGCGCGCCTGGGAGCACACCGGGAAGGCGTGTTGCGGCGCCATCGCCGGCGCCCCGACGGCTCGTGGCGGGACACGGTGTACTTCTCGATCCTCGCCGACGAGTGGCCCGAGGCCAAGAAGCGTCTGACCGCCAGGCTGGGGGCGCCCGGTGACGGCGTACGCCGCGAGGAACCCCGTGGAACGGAACCGCCGCGCGCACCCGACATCACGTCATAAAGCCTTGGCCAAAGGAAATGCGGTGAACTGCCGCCGCCCGGGGCTTTCCTGCGAACGGAAGGCGATGGCATTCCTCCGGTCCGGGGAGCAGATTCCCGCACAGGAACCCGGGTTCAGGGCGCGGACGCGCGGCTCGGGTCGACCGGACCGGCGATCCGGGCGGTGAATACGGTCTCGCCCTCCTGCCGCCCGGTGACCAGCACACGCCGGCTGCCGTCGCCGTCCTCGGGCAGTTCGCCGGCCTCGATCCAGCAGGGCGCGCCGAACTCGGCGTAGCGGAAGAACTCGGCCTGGATGTCCGACGGTGTCAGGGGCTCGGGGTGCAGCAGGCCGCAGGCGGCCTGGCGGGCCGCTTCGAGCAGGACCATGCCGGGCATGTGATCGCCGCTGTGGTCGAAGAGGATGGGATGGCGCGGGTCGGGGTCGAGAAGCCAGCGGCCCGGTCGGTCCGAGGGGGAGAGCACCACGTCGAAGGGGAGTGTCCTGCCGAAGACGGACGCTTCGGGGGCGGCCGGGGGGTGCGTACGTCCTGCGCCGTGACCGCGCCCCGGGCCCGAACCGGCACGTGCGCCGGCACCGGCGCGAAGGCGCTGGTAGGTGGCGGGAGCGATACAGGTGAACCGGCCGCCCCCGACGGCGCAGGCAACGCCGTCACGCTCCACGCTGATCTCCATGGAGAACTCCGACAGCCGCTTGCCCTTCCACTTCATCGAGGTGCAGACGGCCGTCAGGTCGAGATCGCTCGGTTCGGCCCCGATGGCCAACCGCTCGGCGTACGCCGTGACATGCAGGTCCCACATGAGGAACTGATGCCCGAGGGGAACGCCGAGTTCGGCGTGGGCGAGGTAGAGCCCCGTCTGGCGGATGGTCTCGGCGGCCTGCATCGGATCGTGCCGGACGCCGTCGGCGCTGGTGAAGAAGGTGTGCGCCCTCGGCCACTGGCCGCTCAACGCGAAGTGGGTGTCGTCGAGTTTCGTACAGCCGGTGAGGAAGACCTCCGCGAGGCTGGACCGGTGGACGTATTCCCGGGGGACCGTCGTCGTCAGTCGGGGCAGTTCGGCGACGTCACCCACGGAGGGCCCGCACGGCTCCCCGGGTATGGAGCGGTCATTCTCATGGAACGTCAGGACTGCCATGTGATCTCCGTCTCGCCGTCGGAATAACACCGGGAAGGCCGTTCGGGCATTACAACATACGAACCTAGCGGTTTTCTTTTCAACCCCGGTCAAGCGGTGTGCGGCCGCGGATCGCATCCGTACAGATGCCAACGCGCCCTTTTCGCATACGCGCCGGCCCGGGAATGAGCCGGCGGCGCACATTCCTTGGAGGCGCCGCCTTTTGACGCCGCCATACCGCGGCTCCGGTGCCCCTCTCGTACGCCGGTGCGCTCGTGCCCCTCCCGCGCGAGGTCTCCCCCCGGGCTCTCGATGAGGCTACTGTAAACCGGGCCACCGGTTTGGTTCCGGGGGTGGAGCCCGTCCAGTGGTGAAGCCCCGCACTGGGCGGCGCGGGGGGACCGGCCGGTGCCGGACCCTGTTGCAGCAGCAGTCCCATGAACTCGGCGACCGGGGAGACACCGATGTCCCACGCGCAGTGCCCGTACGCGATCGACCCTTTCGGCAGCGACATCCACGGTGAGGCCGCGCGGTTGACGCGGCGCGGACCCGTGACGCCGGTGGAACTGCCCGGAGGGATCGGAGCCTGGGCCGTGAGCGACCCGGCGGTCGTCCGGAACCTGCTCACCGACCCGCGGATCTCCAAGGACGCCTACCGCCACTGGCCCGCCTGGATCAACGGGGAGATAGCCGAGACCTGGCCGCTGGCCATCTGGGTCTCCGTCCAGAACATGGTCACCGCCTACGGGGACGAGCACAAACGCCTGCGCAGACTGGTCGTGTCGGCCTTCACCGCCCGCCGTATCGCCCAGCTCCGTCCTCGGATCGAGGAGGCCACCGCGGCGCTGCTCGACGATCTGGCACGCCAGGACCCGAGCCGGCCGGTGGATCTGCGGCGCGGGTTCGCGCAGGAACTGCCCCGCCAAGTGGTCGTGGAACTGTTCGGTGTGCCCGCGGCGTTCAGCGAGCCGCTGCGGCAGATCATCAACGGCTTCTTCGAGACGGGCATGACCATCGAGGACGCACGGCGAGGTCACGAGGCGCTCTACCGGACCATGGGGGAACTGGTCGCCTACAAGCGCCGCCTGCCGGGACAGGATCTGACCAGCGCCCTGGTCGAGGCGGGCGCCGCGGACGAGACCCGGCTCAGCGACAAGGAGCTGATCGACAACCTGATCCTCCTGCTCACCGCGGGCTACGAGACCACGGTCAACCTCCTGGACAACACGGTGGCCCTCCTGCTGGCGCATCCCGACCAACTGGAGCTGGTGCGCTCGGGCAGGGCCACCTGGGCCGACGCGATCGAGGAATCCCTCAGGGTGGAGAGCCCCGGCGCGAACGGCATCCTGCGGTACGCCGTCCAGGACGTGCGGGTGGGGGACACCGTCATCCCCCAGGGCGACCCCGTGGTCATCTCCTTCGCCGCGGCCGGAAGGCACCCGTCGGTCCACGGCGCTGACGCCGACATGTTCGACGTCACCCGCACCACCCGCCGCGACCACCTCGCCTTCGGCCACGGCGCGCACTACTGCGTGGGCGCGCCCCTGGCCCGGATGGAGGCCGAGATCGCGCTCAGCGCCCTGTTCGCCCGGTTCCCCGAGATGTCCTTGGCCGTGCCCCCCGGTGAACTGCGTCCACTGGAGTCGTTCATCTCCAACGGCCACCGCGAACTGCCCGTGCTCCTGGGCCCGTCGGCCGCGGAGCCGGACCCGGGACGGCGGCTCAGCCGAGCAGACTCCGGTAGTACGGCATGACCTGCCGCAACCCGTCCAGGGGCGCCGGCCCGGGGTCCAGGTCCGGCAGTTCCCAGATCGGGTCGCTGTCGAACCAGTGGTCCACCGCCAGCATCTCCAGGTGATGGCGGAGCAGGGGCTCGTCGGCGACCAGCTCCCGTGCCCGCTCCAGAGTCAGGGCCGGGCCGGCCGCCCCACCCGTCTCCTCCCGTATCAGCTCCATGAGCGCTGATACCGGCAGGGGGTCGGGATGGCTCACATGGTGGGCGCCGGCCAGGTCCCCCTCGAACAGGGCCGCCGCCCACGCCGCCCGCGCGAGGGCTCCCACCTCCACGGCCGAGTGCACCGACGGGCAGTCGACGATCCCGCCGAGCCGCCGGATCAGGTGGACGAGGCCGGGTACGACCCACCGGTCTCCGGCGCCGTAGACCAGGTGAGGCCGCAGCACCGTGCCGGAGGCGGCCAGCACGTGCCGTTCGGCGGCGGCCCTGCTGCGGCTCGTGGCGGACGCCGGGCGTACGGGCGGCGCGCCGGGCTCGGCCCGGTCGAAGGGGCCGCGGCCGTGGACGGCGGCCGTGCTGACGTACACGAACCGGCGCACGCCGCTCCGGGCCGCCTCCGCCACCAGCGCTGCCGTGCCGAGGTCGTTGGTCCTGCGGAGCTCCTCCTCGTCCCCCTCGATGAGCGAGGCGCAGTGCACGACCGCGTCGACGCCTCGGCACAGCCCCTCGACGGTGGCCGGGTCGGACATATCCGCGCGCGCGATCTCCACCCTCGCGCGCCCGGCGTCCGACACGGTGACCGGCGGGGTCGAGCGATGCCGTACCAACCGGATGTCCACCGTCGGTTCGGCGAGGGCCCGGGCGGTCACCTGGCCGCCGATGAACCCGCTCGACCCGGTGATGAGTACGCGGCGCGACATGGGGCTCTCCTTCGAGCACACGAGGTGGGCGGCCGGATGCCGCCCCTTGTGAAAATACGGACTACCTGGTTTGGTTCAAGGTGATAGCAGACAGGCTTGTGCTTTGTGCAAGGAACGACCCCTGGAGGGCCCGTGGTGCGGCAGGAACGTGCGATTCGCACCAGACGAGCGATTCTCGACGCGGCGGCCTCGGTGTTCGACGAGCGAGGGTACGAGGCAGCCACGATCGGCGAGGTCCTGGCCCGGGCCGGAGTGACCAAGGGAGCCCTCTACTTCCACTTCCCCTCCAAGCAGGCTCTCGCCGAGGGCGTCCTGAGCGAGCAGTTCGCCGACGTCCGGCTGTCCCCCAGGGCGAGCAAGCTGCAGGAGCTGGTCGACATGGGGCTCGCCCTCGCCCACCGCATGTGCCACGACCCGCTGGTCAGCGCCTCGGCGCGGCTGTCCTTGGGGCAGGAGATGGGGGAGCTGTTCGGAACCCGCGGGATCACCGGGTGGATCGAGACCACGGAGCAGGTCCTGAGGGAAGCCAAGGAGCAGGGCGAACTGCTTCCGCATGTGGAGCCGGGTGAGTCGGCCTGGATCATGTCCGCGGCCTGGACCGGTGTGCAGGTCTACTCCCAGACCCTGTCGGGCAGGCGGGACCTGGCGGAACGTGTCGCTTCCCTCTTCGAGCATCTCCTGCCGAGCATCGCGGTCCCGGCCGTGCTGAACAAACTGGTCTACGGCCCCGAACGGGCCGAGCAGGTCGCGCGGGAGGGCGCCCGGCTGGCCGCCGACGCGCGCAAGGAAGAGGAAGAGGAACTCCGGGCATCCGCCTGACGGGCCTGAGACCCCACGCCGCCCCGCGCCCCGAAGGGGCGCGGGGAAAACCGCGAGACCGGCCACGACGGCGCCGCGGACGAACGACGGGCCCGGTGAACCACGATGCCGGGCCGCCGGGGCCGCGCCCGAGCGGGCATTCCGAGAGGGCCTCTAGAGCCGGGCGCCGAAGTCCTGGGTCCACCAGGGGCCGCCGCCGCCGTTGTGGACGCCCACGCCCAGTTCTTTGAACGAGCAGTTGAGGATGTTGGCGCGATGGCCGGGGCTGTGCATCCAGGAGTCCATCACCGACGCCGGGGTCTGCTGGCCCCTGGCGATGTTCTCGCCGTACGTCGACCAGCGGTACCCGGCCGCGGTGATGCGGTCCCCGGGGTCGGCGCCGTCGGGGTTGGTGTGTTCGAAGAAGTTGCGCGCCGCCATGTCGTCGGAGTGCTTCTGGGCGGCGTCGCGCAGCTGGGAGTTGGCGGTGACCGGTCCGCAACCGGCGGTCGCACGCTCCTTGTTGACCAGCGCGATGATCTGCTCGACGGTCCCGCCGGGCGCCGGCGGCGCGGCGGGGGCGACGGTGCGGCGCTGGGTGGGACGGGCCGGTGCGGGGGAGCTGCTGGGCTTCCTGGAAGGGCTCGGGCTCTTCGACGGGGAGGCGGAGGGGGACGGCGACGCGGACGCCGAAGCGGACGGTGAGGGGGACGGGGAGGCCGATCCGGGCGTCGTCGCCTCGGTCTGCGCCAACGGTGTGGTGGGCGTGGTCTCGGCGCTGGTGTCCTGGGTGCCGGACTCCGTGGAGACGTACCAGACCCCGGTCCCGAGCAGGCAGGCCGCCGCGACGGCGCCGCCCAGTGCCCGCTGCCGGTTGCGGCGCTGTCTGCGCGCCGCGGTCCGCGAGGTTCCCGGCTCCGCCGCGGAGCGGTGCCTGGCGGTCCTGCCGCCCACCGACGGCAGGACGGTGGTGGCGCTCGCCGGGGCGGAGTCGCCGAGGGTCGGGCGCAGGCCCGACAGCAGCGCGGCCGGTACGGGGAGCAGCGCCAGCCCGGCGAGCAGCCCCTCGGCCGGCATCAGCCCGTTCCACTGGCCCGCGCAGCGGACGCACTCCCGGGCGTGCCGGGCTATTCGCTTGCGCCACAGCGCGGAGGGCCGCCCGTCCCAGCCGGCCAGCTGGGACCGCAGGTCCTCGCACACCGGCTGCGCCTCCAGGGCGCGTACGACGACACGCGCGGCGTCGAGCTGCGTCTTCATCCGCTGCACCCGCACCGCGGTGTGCTGCGGGGTCAGCTCCAGAGCCTGCGCCACCTCGGCGCGGGTCAGCTCGCCGGCGCACTCCAGCCACCACAGCGAGAGCAGGCTCCGGTCGTCGGGCTCAAGCCAGCGCGTCGCACGCGCGGTCTCCTGGCGCTGGCCGGACAGCTGGAGCCGCATCATGGTCAGATCCACGAAGTCGGCCCCGGGGTCGGCGAACTCGCTCGCGTCCTCCACGGGGCCCGGGGCCGACTGCCGGTCCTGCCAGTACGCCCGGACCCGGTTCATGGCGATCGCCACCAGCCAGGGACGGAAGCTCTCCGGCTCACGCAGACCGCTGAGCCCGTTCAGGGCCCGCAGCATGGCGTCCTGCACGACGTCGTCCACGTCCACCGAACCGTTCAAGGCCCGGCCCACGACGTTGTACACCAGCGGCAGGTACGCGCTGACCAGAGCGTCCTGCGCCGCCTGGTCGCCGTCGCGGGCAGCGGTGACCAGCGCCGCGGAATCCGCCACGTGCTGTGTGCTCATATGAAGACTTCCCTGTCCTTGACGTCGGACGGTGGTGTCCGACGCTTGGGAGACGCGCGAGGCCGGTCCGGATAACAGTTCTCGGGACACTAGTTCCGAACGGGTTCACGCCAGGGTGGAGTTGGTGGCTCTTCGTGCCGGAATGCCCACTCTTGGGCGTAGCCGGAATCACACGCGACCGTCGCGGCGGCCGGAGGCGCGGGGCCGCCGCGGAGACCACCTGTTTGACAGTCGGGCTCCTCCTGATCAACTATTCACTACTCAAATAGTGAAAGGAAGTTTGCCGGGATGGTCGAATACCGGATCGACCGGCGCAGCGGGGTCGCCACCTACATGCAGATCGTCCAGCAGACCAAGCAGGCGCTGCGGCTGGGCCTGCTGGAGCCGGGCGACAAGCTTCCCGCCGCCCGGGAGGTCGTGGAGGCCACGGCGGTCAACCCGAACACGGTGCTCAAGGCGTACCGGGAGCTGGAACGGGAGGGGCTGGTCGAGGCCCGCCGGGGGCTCGGCACCTTCGTACGCAGGACACTCGGCGCCGCGCCGGGCGACTCCCCGCTCAGAGGCGAGCTGGCCGAGTGGGCCACGCGCGCCCGGGAGGCCGGCCTCGAGCGCGACGACGTCGCGGCGCTCTTCACCCTCGTACTGGACGAGCACTTCGAGCCCACGGAAAAGGAACAGCAATGACGAACACCGCCATCGAGGCGAGGGGACTGGGCAAGTCGTTCTCGCGGTACGGGAGCTGGGCTCTGCGGGAGTGCACGTTCCGACTGCCGGCCGGACGCGTCTGCGCGCTCGTGGGCCCCAACGGCGCCGGCAAGTCGACCCTGCTCGCTCTGGCGGCGGGCCTCGTGGCCCCCAGCGAGGGCTCGGTCACGGTACTCGGCGAACACCCGGCTCACGCGTTGCCCCGCACGGCGTTCGTCGCCCAGGACAAGCCGTTGTATCCGCAGCTCACCGTCGCCGAGACGCTCCGCATGGGCGCCGACCTCAACCCCGGCCGCTGGGACGCGGCAACCGCGCAGCGGGTCGCGGCGGGCGACGGCCTGGACCTCACGGCACGGGTCCGCTCGCTCTCCGGCGGCCAACGCACCCGGGTGGCGCTCGCCCTCGCCCTGGGCAAGCGGCCCGAACTGCTGCTGCTGGACGAGCCCATGGCCGCCCTCGACCCGCTGGCCCGCCACGAACTGATGGGCGCCCTCATGGCCACGGCCGCCCAGCACGGCACCACGATCGTCATGTCCTCCCACGTGATCGCCGAACTGGAGGACAGCTGCGACCACCTGCTGCTGGTCGGCGACGGCCGAGTCCGCCTGGCCGGCGACATCGACGACCTGCTCGCCGCCCACACCCTGATCACGGGCCCCGCGCGCGACACCACCGGCACCGCCGAGGACCTGGGCCCGCACACCGTGGTGGAGTCCCGCACCACCGGCCGTCAGCTCACCGCCCTCGTCCGCCCCGCCGGCCCCCTGGCCGGCACCTGGCAGCGCTCGGAACCGTCCCTGGAGGCACTGGTTCTCGCCCACCTGCGCAGCCCGACGGCACCCGCCCTGACCCTCGACCCCATATCCGCGTCCGCCCGGCCCCAGGAGACGACCGCATGACCGCCCCCGCCGCCCTGACCCCCGCGGCCACCCGGCGTTCCCCCACCGCCCCCCGCCAGACCCGGTGGCTGCTGCGCCTGCACCGTCCCGCGCTGTGCGCCTGGGCCGTGCTCGTGATCGCCGTCTCGGCCCTGCTCCTGTGGCTGTGGGGCCCGCTCACCGATGCCGCCGCGACGGCATGGAGCCAGTACGACGCCTGCGACTTTTCACCGACCTGCGTCTACGACCAGCCCGCGATCCTCGTCTACAAGGACGTCTACCAGTACGCGACGACCGCCGTCCTCGCCCTCCCCTTCCTCATCGCAGCCTGGGCCGGTGCCACCCTGACCAGCAGGGAGCTGGAGACGGGCACCGCGCAGCTGATCTGGGCGCAGTCGGTGCCTCCGGCCCGCTGGCTGGCCATGAGGCTCGCCGTCCCGGCCGCCCTGACCGCCACCGGCACCAGCCTGCTGGTCGCCCTGCAGCACCTCGCCTCGTCCGCCGGCCAGGGCCGCGTCGACACCGCCAAGAAGTGGTTCGACCCGCCCACCTTCTACGCGGGAGGCCCCCTCACCGTCGCCCTGGCCCTCGCGGGCCTGGCCGCCGGCGCCCTGGCCGGCCTGGCCTGGCGGCGCTCCCTCCCGGCCCTGGTCACGTCCGTACTCGCCACGGGAGGTGTGTTCGGGATCGTGCACCTGGCGCTGCCGCACCTGTGGCCCAGCGTGACCCGCGTCAGCAGCTTGACGCTCAGCAACCCGGCGGGCTCGGGAATGACCGTCGACGAGGGGGTCCTCACCTCCAAGGGCGCCCGACTGCCCGAACCCTTCTGCGGCAGCAGCGAGTGGAAGCCGTGCCGCGCCACGTACGAGAAGCTCGACGCCGTCAGCTTCTACCGCGACTACCACCCCCTCTCCCACTACTGGCCGCTCCAGCTCACCGGCACCGCGCTGACCCTCGCCATCGCCGCCCTGCTCACCTTCGCCACGTTCCACCTGCTGGCCCGCCGCACGGGCAAGACGCCACCCCGCGCCAAGGCCGGTACCTGACCCGGACCCGCACGCCGCCCGCCACTTCTCGGGGCCCCGCGGCCCCGAGGGAGCGACGTACCGGCCGCGGCCGGTACCGGTGGTGACACCACCCCCGCCGCCCGGCGGTCCCTGCCGCGTGCCCGCGCACGCCGTGCCCGCCCACCCGAGGCCGCGCACCGCGACCTGCCCGCCGCCCTTCGACGAACGCGAACCGCCGCCGCGCTGACCGCGGTACCGGCCCGTGGCCCCCTGAAGGCTGTCCCGCGATCCTCGGCGGGCGCGCGCCGACCGCCACGGCACCCCGCCGCGTCGTCCGATCGCCCGCGCCCGGTGCGCGGACGACCCCGCGCCGTGCGACGCGCCGCATCCGACGCCGCGCGCCGACCCGCCGGGAACGACGGGACGGCTTCGAGGCCACCACGACCCGCCCGCCGCTGATCCCCACCGCAACCGCAACCGCAACCGCAACCGCGACCCCGGGCCGGGGCACCCCTGCCCACCGTCGGCCGGAACCGGCCACGCGACGCCCCCGGCCCCCTCAACGATCGCTCACGCCCTCTCCAAGGACGGACGTCCGATGCTTCGAGCTGCCCGAGAACAAGCCCCGCAGGCCTGCCCCGCGGACAGATCACCGCACCGCGAACGGCGGTGGGACCGGCTGGTCCTGGTGGTGTGCGCGATATCGGCCCTCACGGTGGGGCTGGCCTCCGCCCCGAACACCTCGCAGCACGCGTGGGGTCTGTTCGCCGCGGCGGGATACGTGTGCGCCGCCCTCGCCGCGGCGAGGACGCCCACGCCGTGGGCCCGCGTCCCCGCGACGATCGCCGTCGTCGGCGCGGCCGTCCTGCCCCTGCTGTACCTGACCGCGATCGGCAGGGCGCAGATGGAGGTAGGCGTCGTGGAACGGTCGGCCGACCTGCTGTTCTCCTCCGGAACCCCGTACCACCCGGCACCCCACGCGGTGCGCGACTTCAACCCCTACCTTCCCGGCATGGCGCTCTTCGGAGTACCGCACATGCTGTTCGGCCCCGCCGCGTTCACCAGCGCCCGCCTGTGGTTCCTCCTCGGCTTTCTCGCGGCCCTGGCCGCCGCCGTACGCGCCCTGACCGGTAAGCGGACCACCGGCAGCCGCCCGCCGAACGGCACCGTGCTCCGCGGCACCGCGCTGACCGGCGCCCTGTGGCTGACCGCCTGCCCCGTCGTCGCACTGCCTCTGAGCATCGGCGGCGTCGACCCGCCCGTCGTCGCCCTGCTCTGCCTGGCCCTGGCCTTCACCCACCGGGGCTCCGCCGTGCCCGCGGGCCTGGCCATCGGGGCGGCCGCCGCCCTGAAGTGGACCGCCTGGCCGGCCGTCCCCGTGATCGTCGCCGTGCTCGCGGTCATCGCCGGGAAGCGCGCCGCGCTCACCTGCGCTGCGGTGGCCTCCGCCCTCGCCGCTCTCGCCATCGGGCCCGTGGCGCTGGTGGACGGCGGTGCCTTCTACCAGAACGTCGTGCTCTACCCGTTCGGCCTCGGCCCGACCGCTTCCTCCGCGCAGAGCCCGCTGCTCGGGCACCTGATCGTCCTGGCGGTTCCGCACGGTGAGACCGTCACGATGGCACTCATCGCGTCGAGCGCCGTCGGCACCGGGTTGTCGCTGCTGCTCCGCCCGCCACGCACCACGACGGCGGCCGCCGACCGCCTGGCCCTCGGCCTCGCTCTGGCGATCCTGCTCTCGCCGGCCACCCGCGTGGGCTACGCCATCTACCCCGTCGTCCTCGTCGCCTGGCCTCGCTTCACCGCCCGCCTCGCCACCGAGCGGCCCGCACCCCGCCCTCACCCGGGTGAGCGGCCCCACCTTCGGCCCACCGTGGCGAGCCGCCTGTGCACCGGCACCGCCTCGGGCGATCCGTCGCCACGCCACCGCACCTCGACCCGCACTCCCACCGGTTCGCCGTCCCCCCACCGGAGACCGCGCCACCCCGACGCGGCCGGGGACCCGCGCCCGACTCCGGGGGCGCTCCGCTCCCCGAAGCGCCCCTGAGGAGAGGGTGAACCTGCCGCGTCGCACGGCGTCACACCGGGATCATCACCGGCCGCACCGGTCCACGAGCCAGGCCAGAGCGTCCGCGCCGGCGCCGAGCACGGAGATGTGCCCCTCCTCGGGGAGCAGCCTCAGTTCCGCCGAGGGGCAGTGCCGCGCGAGCCACTCGCTGTGCGAGCAGGGCACGACGCGGTCCCGGCGGCCGTGCAGGAACAGGACCGGTGTCCGGACCTGTCCGGGATCGAATCCCCACGGGGCGACGTACGCCAGATCGTCGTCCACCAGCCCGCCCGTCCCGGCCGCCAGGGCGGGAGCGACGACATCGTCGAACCAGGACCACGCACCGGCGAGGGCGGCGTGATCGGCCGGGGTGAACATCTCGGGGTCGTAGGTCGCGGACGCCTCATGGGCCTCCTTCGCCGCCCGCCCCTCGGTGGCGGCGCGAAGGGAGGCCGCACCACCGTCCGACATGCCCGCGAACCAGTCCAGCCCCTCGGCCGTGAACGGGGCCGGCCCCGCCACGTCGACCGCGGCGAGGACACGGTCGGGCAGCAGCGCCGCGCACGCCAGGGCGTGCGGACCACCGCCGGAGTGCCCCATGACCGCGAACCGCCCCACGCCCAGCGCGTCGGCGACGGCGGCCACGTCGTCCGCCGCGGACGCGATGGTGCGGCCGGGGAGCGGAGTGGAGCCGCCGTAGCCCGGCCGGTCGTACGACACCCAGCGGACGCCGAGCCGGTCCGAGGCCGGGAGGAGGGGCACGGGAGGGGCGCCGATGTTCGGAGTGCCGTGCTGCCAGAAGACCACGAGGCGGCTCTCGCCGTCGCCCTCGCCGGTGTCGTACACGTGCAGTCGGCGCCCGTCGCCGAGTTCCAGATCGTTCTCCACCACGCTCCCACCTCCTGGCGCCGCGGCCACCGGGACCACGGCGGCACGAATCTACCGGCCGGCGGACGCGAGCAGCGGTTCCGGATCCGCTCTCGACGGGGCGGGACGATCCGGCTGTTCCGACGGCGGCGTGCCACCGGAGCGGCGAGCGGGGCATCCCTGAGGATGGGCACGTGCACAGCGACCCTGGCGTCCCACCCCTCGACCTGCCGGGACGAGGGTGACCATGGACCGGTACGACGAGGACGGGATCCCTCGACAGGAACCGAGCCGGCTGCCGCCCCAACTGCGTGAGGAACTCCTGCGCCGGCTGCGCCGCACCGACCGTGCCTTTCGCGCGGACGACGTGCGGGTGGTGGAGCGGCCGATGCTCAGGCGCGCCGTCGGCGCCTCTGCTCTCGGCAACTGCATGGAATGGTTCGACTTCGGCGTCTACAGCTATCTGGCCGCCACCATCGGCAAGGTGTTCTTCCCCGGCGCCTCGCCCGCCGCCCAGCTCATCTCGTCCTTCGCCACGTTCGCCGCGGCCTTCGTGGTCCGGCCCCTCGGGGGCGTGGTGTTCGGCCCCCTCGGCGACCGCGTCGGCCGGCAGAAGGTGCTCGCGACCACCATGATCATGATGGCGGTGGGCACCTTCGCCATCGGACTGATCCCCGGCTACGCGACGATCGGAGTCGCCGCCCCGGTCCTGCTGCTGCTCGCCCGCATGGTGCAGGGCTTCTCCACGGGCGGTGAGTACGGCGGGGCCACCACCTTCGTGGCCGAGTACTCCCCGGACCGCCGGCGGGGGTTCCTGTCCAGCTGGCTCGACTTCGGCACGTTCGTCGGCTACGCGCTCGGCTCGGCCCTGGTCACGGTCCTCAATCTGGCCCTGAGCGACGCCCAGATGCTGTCGTGGGGCTGGCGGATCCCCTTCCTCGTGGCGGGCCCGCTCGGCGTGATCGGCCTCTACATCCGGCTCAGACTGGAGGAGTCGCCCGCCTTTCAGCAGCAACTCGACGAGCACGAGAAGGAGATCGCGCAGAAGTCGGCGGGCGGCGAGTTGAGGGAGGTCGTCACCGGCCAGTGGCGGCCGCTGCTCGTCTGCATGGGCCTGGTGCTGCTCTACAACGTGACCAACTACATGGTGACCGGCTACCTGCCCACGTATCAGACCGAGACCCTGCACCGCTCGAGCGGTTCGGCGGATGTCCTGGTGCTGCTCGGCATGGTGTGGATCGTGCTGCTGATCACCTTCCTCGGCAGGCTGAGCGACCGGGTGGGCAGGCGGCCCCTCTACGGGGGCGCGGCGGCGGCGATGATCGTGCTCGCGGTGCCGTCCTTCCTGCTGCTCAAAGCGGACGGCACAGCGGCTCCGGTGTGCGGCATGCTCATCCTCTCCACCCTGCTCGCCTGCTTCGCGGCGCCGAGCGCGGCCACCCTGCCCGCCCTGTTCCCCACCGCGGTGCGCTACGCGGCCATGGGCATCGGCTTCAACATCGCCGTCTCCGCCTTCGGCGGCACCACCCCGCTGGTCACCGAGGCCCTGGTGAACGCCGCCGGTGACGACCTGATGCCCGCCTACTACCTCATGTTGACCGGTGCCATCGGCCTGCTGACCGTCAGACACCTCCCGGAGACCGCCCGACTGCCGCTCGACGGCTCCCGCCCGATGGTCGGCTCCGAGGCCGAGCAGCGCGAACTGATCCGGGTGTCGCAGGAGCTGTACGCCACGCAGACCGGGAACCGCGGCCCGGAATGAGGAGCGGCCGTCACTGGTGCTCGGGGGAGGCCCAGGAGACGAGTTGGAGGATGACGCCGTTCGGGTCGGTGACCTGGAAGAGGCGCTCACCCCACGGCTCTTCGCGCAGCGCCATGGTGATGGGGGCGCCCTCGTTCCGCAGCCGCTCGTACTCGGCGTCCAGGTCGGTCACGGTGAACGCGATGATCACGCCGGCCGCGCGCTGGTCCCGGAAGCCTTCCGGCAGGACCTCGATGCCGCGCCGCAGGAATATCACGCCGGCCGAGTCCTCGCGGACGAGCGAGGCGAAGCCGTCGGCGGCCATGGCTTCGTGGAAGCCGAAGTGCTCGACCAGGAACGCGGCGGAGGCGGAGAGGTCTTCCACGGTCAGAGAGAGGGCGGTGGAGGTGATGTTCATGGTGTGCTCCCGGGTTCGCATCAATGTCTGTACAATGTACGCTGTACAGCGTACAGAAAAGAAAGGGAAGGGGTGTGGGTTTCAGCGGGGAGAATGGCGCCCATGGCCAAGGAACACGGGGGCACGAGCGACCCGACCCGCACCCTGGAACTGCTGTGGCGCGAGCCTGGGCAGGGGGACTCCCGTCGCGGACCCAAGCAGGGCCTGTCGGTGGACACCGTGGTCCGGGCTGCCGTCGACCTCGCCGACTCCGACGGCCTGGACGCCCTGACCATGCGTCGCATCGCCCAGCAGTTGGGCGTCACGCCGATGACGCTCTACACCTACGTCCCGGGCAAGGCGGAGCTGCTCGACCTGATGCTGGACTCCGTGTACCTGCGGATGCCGCGCAGCGACCGATCGGCCGCCTCGTGGCGCGCGAGGGTGGAGGCCGTCGCGCACGAGAACCGTGATCTGTACGACCGTCACCCCTGGGTGGCGTCCATGCCCACGGTGCGCCCGCCCCTGGGGCCCGGACTCATGGCCAAGTACGAGTACGAACTGGCCGCGTTCGACGGCCTGGGCCTCGACGACGTGGAGATGGACGCGGCCCTCACCCTGCTGCTGGACTTCGTCCGGTCCGTCGCCCGCGCGGCCCTCGACACGCAGGCCGCCGCCCGCGACAGCGTGATGTCCGACCAGCAGTGGTGGGCCGCCAACGAATCACTCCTGGCCAAGGTCTTCGATCCGGCCCGATTCCCCCTCGCGGCCCGGGTCGGAAGCGCCGCGGGGGCGGCCCATCAGGGCGTGTACAACCCCGAACACGCCTTCACCTTCGGGCTGCAGCGCATCCTGGACGGGCTCACCCACCTCATGGGCCGGCCACGCTGACGGCGTGCCGTCGCCGTGCCCTGGGTCCTCCTTCACGAACATGGAGTTCTTCGTGAGTGGATGAGGAAGGGCAGGGCACACGGCAGCGCAGGAGGTTGATGACCATGGTTCCCCTGCTGCTCGTTCTTCTGCTCGCCCTCGTCCTGTTCGGCGCCGGCTTCGCCATCAAGATCCTGTGGTGGGTCGCGGTCGCCGTCCTGGTGCTGTGGCTCCTCGGCTTCGTGATGCGCTCCACCGACGCCGGAGGCGGCCGCGGCCGCTGGTACCGATGGTGACCTGACACCGCACACCCCACATCCACACCCACGCGGGCCCTGCCGGTATCCGGCGGGGCCCGCGGGCGTGCCCGACTACTTGGCGTCGACGCGTCCCACCGCGCCGGGGCCGGTCGTCAGCGCCTCGCGCGCGGTCCGCCACGCGGAGGAGTCGGGGTGGAACCGGGTGTGGAGGTAGGCCCCGGTGAGTCGGGCGAGGGCGCTCACGCGCTCGGGGCTCTCGTCGGTGGTCTCGGCGGCGTCGTATCCGGCGATCCCGCCGAGTCCGTGCTCCGCGTCGAACAGGGTGAGCAGGGACGTGGGGCCGGGGGCGAGGTGGTGGGGGTCGGCGTGCCAGTCCGGCCCCCTGTCCGTGAAGTGCCGGGAGTCGTCCTTGTCGCCGACGACGACCAGCGTGGGTGTGGTCATGGTGGAGAAGTCGACGGCTCCGATGACCGGCCACTGCTCGGCCATGGGCCCGTTGTAGGAGTCCCCGCCCCGGCCGGGCGCGGCGAGCAGCACGCCTGCCGTGATGCGGGGCTCGGTGAGGTGCACCACCTGCCCGGTGTCGGGGTCTGTGAGTCCGGCGCCCAGCAGGAGGGCGGCGGTGAAGCCGCCGAGCGAGTGCCCGGCGAGGGCGACCCTGGTGCGGTCGATGCGCCCGGCGAGATGCGGCACGGCCTCCTCGATCACGTCGAGCCGGTCGAGGATGTGTGTCATGTCCTCGGCGCGGGAGCGCCAGAAGAAGGGTGCGCCGGGGGCGTCGGCCACCAGGTGGGTCAGCGTCCTGGACGTGAGGTGGGTGGGCTGGACGACGACGAACCCCTGTGCCGCCCAGAGGTTGGCGAGCGGCGCGTAGCCGTTGAGCGAGGAGAGGTTGTGGGAGGGGCCGTGCCCGTGGGAGAGAAGGATGACGGGCAGGCCGGTTCCGGTCGCGGGGGCGGAGACGCGCACGTGGAGGTCCACGGGGCGTCCGGGCACGGAGAGGGCTACGGGGCTGAACGACAGAACCGGCACGGGCGCGCCCAAGGGTTCGGTTCCGGTGGCGGTGGAGGTGCTCACGATGCGGGTCCCTTTCGGTGGCGTCTGCCGCCCGCCCGTCTTCTGCGTGGACGGGCGGTGAGGACGGTCGGCGGCGCTCCGCTTCGGCTAAGCTGAAACGGAACGATGCTCCACTTAATATCCGGAGCAGCGCTCCGTTTTGTCAAGACGGATCGACGGATCGACGGATCGAAGGAGAACGCGATGGCCGCCGAAGGTCCCGCAGGGGGGGAGTCGCCGTCCCGCGGCAAGCGCGCCGACGCCCAACGCAACCGGCAGGCGGTGCTCGCCGCCGCCGCCGAGGCCTTCGCCGCGTCCGGTGTCGACGCGCCGATCCGCCAGATCGCGGGGCGGGCGGGCGTGGGGATGGCCACGATCTACCGCCACTTCCCCACCCGGGCCGACCTGGTCACCGCCGTGTACCGCCACCAGATCGAGGCATGCGCCGAGGCCGGCCCCCGACTGCTCGCCGACGAGGACTCCCCGCTCGACGCGCTGCGCCGGTGGATCGGCCTCTTCGTGGACTTCCTGGTCACCAAGCACGGGCTCGCCGACGCCCTGCAGTCCGACAGCGACCGGTTCGCCGCGCTGCACGCCTACTTCCTCGACCGCCTGCTCCCCGTCTGCGCCGAACTGCTCGACGCCGCGGTCCGGTCCGGCGAGATCGAACCCGGCGTGGAGCCCTACCTTCTGATGCGCGGCATCGGCAACCTCTGCATCGGGCGCGACGACGACCCCCGCTACGACCCCCGACGGCTCATCGCCCTCCTCCTCCAGGGGCTCCGGCGGCCACGGTCGTCCTGACGCCCGAGGGGGCTCACCACGGGACGGGCTCGCCGTGGCGGTCCAGGAACCGCAGGCCGGGCGCCCCGGCCTGCGCTTCGAGGACGTCGACGACCGACGGGATGCTCTCCCGGGGCATGAGGGGTGCGTCGGGTCCGCCGAGCGCGGTGCGGTTGTGGCCGGGGTCGATGAGCAGCTTGGTGTGCTGGTCGTCGGCGTGGCGGGTGGCGTAGCTGCGCATCAGCTGGTTGAGCGCGGCCTTGCTGGCCTTGTAGAGCTCGTAGCCCTCCTCGGTGTTGCGGGTGATGCTGCCCTGCTCGGAGGACATGACGGCGACGGTCCCGCCGGGCACGACGAGCGTGCGCAGGGCCTCCAGGACGCGCAACGGGCTGAGCGCGTTGGTGACCATGACCTCGGTGAACATGTCGGTGGGCACCTCGTGGATCGGCAGGTCCCCGCGGTCGATCGCCGCGTTGACGAAGAGCAGGTCCAGCCGGCGGCCGTTCAGACGCCGCCGCAGGGACTCCAGTTGGTCGGCGCTGGTCATCTCCAGCCTCTCGACCGCCGGCCGCCCGTCACGGCCGTCGGTGTCGGCCTGCAGCTCGCCGGTGGCCTGGCGTGTGGTGGCGGTGACGTGCCAGTCGCGGCGTAGAAGTTCGCGTACGAGGACGAGTCCCAGTCCTCGGGAGGCGCCGATGACGAGGGCTCGGCGGGTGGGCGCAGTGGACACGGTGACCCCTTCGGTTGTGGTGGACCCGAAGCTAGACGAGACGTTGCGTCTCGTCAATGCGTCCCGACCGGTAGGGTGTCCCGCATGCCCGCCACCAGCCCCCAGTCCCCAAGGCCGCGCTCCGGCAACCGACGCGACGAAGCCGCGCGCCTGTCGGTGCTCCACGCCGCGGACGATCTGCTCGTCGAACACGGATTTCGTGCCCTGACCGTGGAGGCGATCGCGCGCCGCGCCGGCGTCGCCAAGCAGACGATCTACCGGTGGTGGCCCTCGAAGAGCGAGATCCTCCTCGACACCCTCGTCGAGGACAGCGGCAAACGCCTGCCCGTCCCGACGGAGGCGCCCACCGCCCACGCCCTCCGCGACTATCTGCGCGACGTCGCGCGGTTCCTCGACGAGGACCCCGCCGGCAAGGTCCTGCTCGCGCTCATCGCCGAGGCGCAGCACGATCCAGGCGTGGCCGAACGCTTCCACGAGCGCTTCCTCGGTCCGCGCCGCGAGCAGGAGCGCGCCATGATCACCGGCGCGCTCGACGCCGGACAGATCTCGGCCCCGCTCGGCCCCGACGCCACGCTCGACGCCCTCCTCGGCCCGATCGTCTACCGCGCCCTGACCGGAGCGAGCGTCCCCCACGCCCTCGTGGACGCACTCGTCGACGATCTGCTCCGACCGCGTCCGAACTGATCTCCCCCTGGCCTGGTGCGGAGGGGCCGCCTGCGGTGGGCTAGCCGCTGCCTTGGGTGGAACCGTCCCACCCGTTCCGACGTGCAGGTAGAGGAGGTGCCCGGATGCCGTGCCGGGCCGCGACGACGGGGGAGGGGCGTTGGCCGAGGAAGAGGTCGCGGAGTTCGCCGCACTGCTTGCGGGCATGAAGGCCCGCACGGGGCGCAGTTACGAGTCCCTGGCCCGACGGGTGCGTATGAACACCTCGACCCTGCACCGCTATTGCGCGGGCGAGGCGGTTCCGCAGGACTTCGCGCCCGTGGAACGTCTCGCCGCGTTCTGCGGTGCGACCGGGCCGGAACGCCTGGAACTCCACCGGAGTTGGCTGCGGGCACTGGCGGCCAGACAGAGCCCCCGGACGTCCTCCGCCCCGGAGGCGGACACCGGGCCCGACGCGACCGTGCCCGGCGCCGCCCCGGAGCCCGCGGTGCCTGCCGCGCCTGAGGTGGAGGGTGGGGGCCGGGAGCCGGAGGCGTGCGCCGCACCTCGGGATACGGGTCCCGCGCCACAGGAGACGGACCCCGCCGCCTTGGCGACCGGGAACGTGCTCCGGCGCCCGGGCGGACGCGAGTCCACGCCCCGGCCCCGTACCTGGACCCGGCGACGACGGGCGGTCGTCGCCGGCACGGCCGCCGGCGTCGCCGCCGTCGTGGTGGGCACGGTGTCCTTCACCCTCGCCACCGAACGGACCGCGGCGACCCCTTCCGCCTCCCCGTCGGCGACGCCGGCGGCATCCGTCCGCCCCACGCGTCCGGCCCGGGACGTGCCGCTCACCTGGACCGCCGACTCCCAGGTCTGGGCGGGAGGCTGCGACCACGACTACGTCATCACCAAGGCTCCCCACCAGGTTCCCCCGCCCCCCGCCCCCCAGGACGCGGCGACCTGGGCGGCGACCCAGGGCGCGGTGCACGGGCGCGAGACGGAGGTGAGGGTCTCGGTCCAGGGCCGGTCCGACACCGCCGTCGTCCTCCAGGACCTGCGGGTCCGCGTCGTCGGGCGCACCCGTCCCGCGCCGGGCGTCGCCTACTCGATGGCGCAGGGATGCGGCAGCGACATGACGCCCCGACACTTCGCCGTCGACCTCGACCGGGACCGCCCCGTCGCACGTTCCGTGCCGGCCGTGGACCAGGGCGTCCGGCGGCCCGCGGTGAACCTGCCCTACCGCGTCTCCGCCCGGGATCCGGAAGAGCTGTTGGTCAGGGCGACCACCGCAGGCTGCGACTGCCGCTGGTACCTCGAACTCGACTGGTCCTCGCAGGGGCGCACCGGCACCGTCCGCATCGACGACCACGGGCGGCCCTTCAGGACCACCTCGATCGACGGGCTGCCGCACTACTGGTACGGCTCCGTGGGGTCGCTGCGCCGGTGGGTGCCGGTGCCCGGCTGATGGCGGGCGGCCCGGCCCGCCGCGTTCAGCTCTGCACGGTGGGGCGGACGACGATCTCGCTCACGTCGACCCCCTCGGGCTGTTCGATGGCGTAGCCGATGGCGGAGGCGACGGCCGACGGCGGCATGGCGATCTCGTCACGCTGCTGGATCATGGCGGCCGCGACCTCGGGTGCGGCTCCCTTGCCGACTCCCTCGGTGTCGGTGAAGCCGGGGGAGACGAGGGTGACGCGCAGGTCGGGTCCCGATTCCTGGCGCAGGCCCTCGGTGAGCACCTTCACCGCCGTCTTGGTGGCCGCATAGACCGCCTGGGGGGACTTGACCACGTAGGCCGCGGTGGATCCCACGGTGACGAACTGGCCGAAGCGCTGCCGGCGGAAGACGGGCAGGGCCGCCCCGATGCCGTTGAGCAGGCCGGTGATGTGGGTGGAGACCATGGCGTCCCAGTCGTCCTGGCGCAGGTCGTCGAACGGCGAGACGGCCATCGTGCCCGCATTGGAGACGAGGACGTCGAGCCGGCCGTACCGGTCCAGAGCCGTGTCCGTCAGGCGCTGGAGGTCTTCGCGGCGCGTGACGTCGACGGTGACGCCGACGGCGGTGCCACCGCCGGCCGTGATGCCGTCCACGACGGCGCGCAGCCGGTCCTCGCGCCGGGCTCCGAGCACGAGTCGGGCGCCCCGGCCCGCGAGATAGGTCGCCGTCGCTTCGCCGATGCCGCTGCTGGCGCCTGTGATGGCGACGACTTTGCCCTGGATGCCCGACATGGTCGACTTCCCTTCCCGGGGTGTGCACAGGTCAGCGTGGTGACCTAGAGTGAAAACGGAGGTGTCCCCACTTGACTCACACTAAGTGGGGGCGCCCCCGGTCAGCAATTCCGAGAACGTCCGAGAGGGGCAGGAAGCGATGGGCGACGGAGCGCCCCGGCCGCAGCGGGCCGACGCGCGGCACAACAGGGAGAAGATCCTCACGACCGCCGTACGCGTGTTCACGACGGAGGGCCTGGACGCTCACCTGGAACGCATCGCCAAGGAGGCGGGTGTGGGCAGCGCGACGCTGTACCGCAACTTCCCCACCCGCGAAGCCCTGATCGAGGCGGTCTACCGCAACGAGGTGTCCCGTCTGTGCGACGCCGCCGCCGCGCTGCTCGCGCGGAAGGAACCGAAGGAGGCGCTGCGCGCGTGGACACGCCTCTTCCTGGACTACGTCACCGCCAAACACGGCATGATCGACGCTCTCCGAGCCATCGCCGCGACGGGGAACAACCCCTACGGGCACAGCCGGGACATGATCCAGGCCGCCATCACCTCGCTCATGGACGCCTGCACGGCCGCCGGGGTGATCCGCACGGACATCCGGCCCACCGACATCGCCGCCGCCCTGGAAGGCATCGCCCTCACCTCGGCGGGCGCTGAGGACCGCGAGCGGGCGGAGCGCCTGCTCGACCTCACCCTGGACGGTCTCGCGGTCCGCCCGTGAGCCTTCCCGCACGCGGCCGTCCGGGACTCCGGCGGGCCGTGACGCACGCTCCACCCCGCGACGTGCGTACCCTGTCCATCGGTGCCGACACCGGAACGTAGGGGAGAGCGACGATGAGCCTGTTCGGGGAGGGCCTGGACACCGCGGTGCAGAAGGCGTTCACCCGCCCGGCGCCCAAGAGCGCCGGCGCTCAGATGCGCTATCTGGTCAGGCAGCTCAAGGGCACCGCGCCGGTCGCCCGGTTGCTGCGCGTCTCCCAGCGCACCGTCGAACGGTATGTGAAGGACCAGCTCCGAAAGCCCCGCCCGGAACTCGCCGCGCGCCTGGAACGCGAGGTGAAGGCCCGGTGGCAGCCGCAGGTCCGGGCCAGGGCCCGGCAGCGGGCGGCGACGACCGACGGCATCGTCATCGACACCCGGGCCAGGATCGGCTACACCGCGCCGATCGGCTCGACCGACGACTCCCGGATCCGGCATCTGACCGTCGCCCTTCCACCGCAGTACGCCGCGCGCCTCTTCGACGCCCAGCAGGCAGGCGCCGGCGACCAGCAGTTGCGGCGGATCGCCGCCGAAGGACTCAAGGAGACGTACTTCCAGGACGACGGCCGCCGCGCCGGTGCCCTGGAGGAGATCCGCTTCACGGACATCGAGCACCTCGAGTTCGGCCTGTAGCGAGCCTCGCCCCCGAGCCCGCTCAGTCGCCCCGGGCGAAGTCGGGGAGCAGCCGCAGGAGCGCCCGGTTGACCAGCAGGCGGTTGCGGGCCTGGCGCAGGACGACACTACGCGGCGAGTCGAGAAGCGAACTGGTGACCTCCTCGTCGCGCCGGGCCGGCAGGCAGTGCATGAAGACCGCGTCCGGGGCGGCATGGCCGAAGAGCTTCTCGTCCACCTGGTACGCGCCGAACTCGGCGAAGCGCTCGGTCCGCTCGTGCTCGTCGTCGGGGACCATCGACCGCCAGACGTCGGTGTAGACCGCCTTCGTACCGGCGACCGCCTTCACGGGGTCGGTGAACAGCTCCAGTTCGCCGCCCGAGCGCTCGCAGGCGCGGCGCGCCCGCTCGATGGCGAACCCGGCGGGGCGGTGGTCCGGCGGGGTGGCCACCCGGACCCGGAGCCCGAGAGCGCAGCAACCGAGCATCACCGAGTTGCAGATGTCGTTGCCGTCGCCCACGTAGCTGACGGGGAGCCCGCGGAGGTCCCCGAACTCCTGCTGGAGCGTCAGAAGGTCGGCGAGGATCTGCGTGGGGTGCCAGAGGTCGCTGCCGGCGCTCACGGTGATCTTTCCGAAGCCCTCGGCGAAGGCGTCGACGTCCTGCTGGTAGGCCCGGATGAAGGCCAGGTCGACGTACTGGGCCATGACCCGCCCCGTGTCGGCGAGGGTCTCCCCGTCGGCGAGCCTGCTCCTCAGGTTGTCCAGGAGAACGGGCGACCCGCCCATGCCGCTCACGGCGACCTCCAGCGAGACCCGGGTACGAGTCGACCGTTCGAGGAACACCAGCAGCACACTGCGGCCCGCGAGGGCGCGCTCCGCGGGAGCGTCGTCCGCGGCGACCCGGAGCACCCTGGTCATCTGTTCGGGGGTGAGGTCGTCGTCCTTCAGCAGATGGAACATCGTCTCTCTTCCTGTCGGGCGTTCAGGCGGCGCTCAGCGCCGAGTGGGTGACGAGCCAGGAGGCGAGCCCCTGCGCCCCGTCGGGGACGGCGCACTCCTCGCCCGCCCCGAGGGCCGCGAACTCCCGCACCCACCGCACGCGGTCGGCGGGGAACCTGCGCGACCGGCCGTGCGTGGCGACCAGCACTCCTTCGCCGTCGGCGCACCACAGCAGCGGCGCGTGCGTGAGGGAGACGACCCGCGCGGGCGGCGGTACGGCGGGGAGGCCGGGATCCGCGCCGGGGATGCCGTAGGCGGAGGCCATGGCGAGCGCTTCGTCCGCGCCCTTGTCGACCGCGAGGTAGGAGCGGTAGGCGTCCAACCAGCCGGGTGCCACCCGGCCGTCGGCCTCGGCCTCCAGCCGGAACGCCGACTCGTCGGGGTCGAAGGAGGACATGTAGCGGGCGAGATTGATGGCCAGCGCCGGACCGTCGTCGGTCTCCCCGACGTGCCAGACGCCGTTGGCCCAGCCGAACACCTCGCCGGGACCGGCCGACAGCGCGTCGCCGTGCGCGGAGACCGCCTCCACGCGCAGCGACGGCAGGTACTCCTCGTCGCTCTCGCCGACCGGCCCGTCGGCGTGGTCGCGCTCGGTGCCGTCCGGGATCCAGTCGTCCCCGGTCCAGAAGTGCATGAACTTCCGCCCGGCCAGGACGAAGTGGTTGTTCGCGCAGTACTCCCGGTGTATCCCGCCCGGGGTCGCCCGGTACTGCCCGCAGAAGAGTTCCACGTCGACCTCCCGCCGCGACAGGCCGGAGCCGGCGAACACCGGTCCGGCCGCCGAGAGCAGGACCTCGAACAGGGTGCGGTCGTGGCGGGCGAGGTCCCGGGCGTAGAAGAGGATCGACGCGCCGGGGCCGTTCGCCTCCCGGATCCGGCGGAGCCACTCGTCATGGCTCTCCGGCCCGAGGGCGCCCGGCATGGCCTCGGGATCACCGGCGACCTCCCCGGCGACCATGACCTTGGCCAGGTCGTCCGGCCCGCCGGCGGCCCGGGCGGCGACGGCGGTCAGACCGCCGCGCCAGGCGGTCTCGGGCGTGAGGGACGCGCAGGTCCAGGCCGCCTTACCGAACCGCGGCGACGGGGTCGGGGAGAGGGACGGCTCCAGGGACAGGGTGGGCAGGGTCATGGGGGGAACCTCTCCAGATCGCGCGGGGATGGTCTCTTCGCAGTCGCCGGCGGCGTTCAGGCGCCACGTCCGAGCGTGGCGATCACCTCCGCCGCGCGCTGCGACAGCGGCTTGACGTAGAGGAACTGGGGCATGGCCCGGGTGCCGCGGAGCAACTTCGCACGGTCCGTGCTGATCCCGTACTCCAGGACCGTGGTCGCGGGATCGTCGCAGCCGTGGGCGATGGGGAGGCGGAAGCCCAGCGTGGAGTACATGGGGAGCCCCGCACCGGCCTCGTAGTCGAAACCGGCGTGGAAGCCGTACATGCGGCCCTGGTGGTGCAGCCACATGCTCATCGCGATGTCGCGGCCGGCGAGCCGGGCCGTGAACACGGTGGTCGGGACGTGCTTGCCGATCGCCGCGAACCACGGCGCCAGCCGTTCGGAGGTGGTCGTCTGCTCGTACCGGCGCTCCAGGCGCCAGGCGAGGTCGGCGACCGCCTCCACGTTGGAGTCGTCCAGCGGCCGGTGCGAGGTCACCGCCCCGGCCTGCGCCATCTTGCGCAACTCCCCGCGGATCCGCACCCGGTGGCGGGACGGGAGGGAGGCGAGGTAGTCGGCGTGGCTGGGATGGTCGCAGTCGAAGACGTGCCGGGCGAGGGCCGGCAGGCGGACGAAGCCGGCCTCCTCCAGGGCCGAACGGAGCCCGATCTCCTCGGCGTCGACATACGGGAAGAAGACCGAGGAGCTGCCCGATCGACGCCCGGCGGCGACGGCCCTCGAGATCAGCTCCCTGCGCGGCGCCGGATCCGTCGCGTCCTGGCCCGCGCCCGCGACGAGGACCCGGGAGTTGAACCACCCACCGCACATCAGCGACGGCATCAGGGCGTCCGCGAGTTCGTCCGGGGAGCGGTCGGCGAACTCCGGGAGGTCGAGCAGCATCTTGTCGACCCGGACGGTCACGTCGTCGACGGTGCGGTCGAACAGCTGGAGCGTGAGGCCCGCGGTGATCCGACCCCCGTCCAGGCGGACCAGGCAGTGGTGCTCCGCCGGTACCCACGGTCCGGATCCGTCCAGCTCCACCGCCAGCCACGAGGGGGTGCAGAACAGGTCGGCGGGGCCGCAGAGTTCGGCCCAGTCGTCGCGGCCGGCCGCTTCGGCCACGGAGAGGGTGCGCAGCTCACTCATGGCCGTCCTCCGGCGGGTCCACCTCGGCCGCACCCTCGAACCACGCGGCGACGTGGGACAACTGCTCCCGGGCGACGGCCTCGCTCGGCGCCCGCACCAGCGCCTTGGCGACCAGGAGGTGCGAGCCGAGGCTCATGTCCCCGACGGTCTCACCGGCCTTCGCCCACAGCTGCGCCTCGACGACACCGGGCCGCGCCCTCATCTCGTCCAGGGAGGGAAGGCGGCGTATCCGGCCGGGACGGGTCGGGATGTTGGCCCAGCCGAACGAGTCCTTCATCGTCCTGATTCCCCGCACGGCGGCGGGCGACGGTAAGTCCAGCGCGGCGGCCGCCCACTCCGCGTAGAGGTCCACCCCGTACTTGGCGAGGACCGCCTCCTGGATCAGTCCGCCGCCGATCCGGCCGGCGCACTCGCCGAAGGTCAGCCGGCCGTCGTCGTGGAAGGCCTCCAGATGGAAGACCCCGTCCGTGTACGCGAGCGCGGCCAGCACCTGTTCGGTCAGCTCCGCCGTCCTCGCCACCGGCCCGTCGTCCGTGTCGTCCATGGTCGCCGACGCGACCAGCCGGCCCTGGTGGACCTCGATCACGTTGTTCAGGTACCGGCTGACCGACGCCAGCAGCACTCGCCCGTCCCGCACCACGCCGTCCACGTGCAACTCCTCGCCGGGAACGAAGCGTTCGACCAGCCAGGGGCCGCTCCCGGGGCCGGCGTGCGACTCGACGGCGTCCAGGTCGCCGGGGTCGGTGACGATCCAGGTCTGCTGCGAACCCGCGCCGGCCGGAGGCTTCACCACGAACGGCGGCTCGATGGGCGAGGAGCGGACGGCCTCCAGGTCCGGGCACCGCACCCAGTCGGCCACGGCGACGCCGGCGGCGCGTGCCCGCTGCTTCTGGTACGCCTTGTCCCGCAGGGCGAGCGCGACCGGAACCGGAGCGGGATGCGCGCTGCCGAGGGAACCCAGCACGGCGGCGGCGACCACCGCGAACTCGTCCTCGGTGCACACCGTCCAGAAGTCGGCCGGTGCGAGGCCGAGTTCGGCGACGGCACCGAGCACGTCCTCGGTGTCGGTGTGGTCCCGGGCGATCGCCAACGGGCCCTCGAAGTCCTGCTCGCGCGCCGTGCGCCCGAGCTCCGGGGTGACGACACAGGTGACTTGGGCACCGAGGCGCCGTAGGGACTCGACCGGTTCGCGCTGCCAGCCCAGGTAGAGGACGCTCCGGCGAGCCGGGGTCGAGGGGCGGGACACGGGGTCAGGGGGCACGGCACTCCTTCATTCGAAAGCAGGAACCAGGGGCCTTCTTCGCTGAATGGCGTCAAGTCGCCCGACGCGGAAGAAGTGGTCCAGGGGGATTGAGGAGGAGCTGGAAGAAGACCCTTCCATAGACCCTCTGCGTATGGCAAGATCCTCTGAGTATGGCAACATCTGTCATGGACCTTGACGACCCGGCAGGAGTTGAATCAGCGTGAGGCCGTTATCCACATCGGACGTGCACCCGGCATGATGGCATCCGAGACCATGGAAAGTTCTCCCACCGCAGTACCACTGACTTACCGACAGGTCTTCGGCAGCCGTAATGTCCCGCAGCTCTTACTTGCCGCCTCTTTATCGCGTCTCGCCAGCAGCATGCTGCTGTTCGTCACGGTTCTCTACGTCCTCGCGGAGTTCCACTCCGCGCCCGCCGCGGGTCTGAGCGGGTTCTTCCTGACGCTGCCCGGCTTCCTGGTGAGCCCGATCGCGGGTGCCGTCCTGGACCGTCTGGGTGTGCTGCGGGCCGTGGCCCTGGACACCTTGTCCAGCGCCGTGTTCATCGGCGGCATCGCCCTCCTGTCGCTGGGCAGGGCGCTGACCGAGCCCGCGCTCTTCACCCTGCTGGCCCTGTACTCGCTCACCAGCCCGCTGACCGCGGGCGGGATCCGGACCCTCTTCCCGAGGTTCGTGCCGGAAGCCGCCTACGACAAGGCCAACGCCCTCGACCTGAGCACGTTCTCGGTGATCGACGTGGCAGGTCCGCTGCTGGCCGGCGCGACGTTCACCCTGATCGGCCCGAACCCCACGCTGCTCTCCGTCGCCGGCATGTACGCGCTGACCGCGCTCAGCCTGACGCTTCTGCGCGACGGCACGGCCGAAGTCCCCGTCCCTCCCCGCCAGCACCTGCTGCGCTCGGCCTGGGAGGGCATCACCTACCTGTTCCGCAACCCCACCCTGCGCGGCCTCGCCGTCTCGTACGCGCTCTACCAGGCGGCCGCCGGCATGGTGATCGTGATCGTGCCGGTCGCCGTGGCCGACTGGCTCGGCGGCGGTTCGGTGGACCGCTACGTGGGCCTGATGTGGGCGATCATGGGCCTGGCCGGGGCGGTCGGCGCGCTGTTCGCGGGCAAGGTGCTGCGGGCGGGAGTCGAACGCCGCTACATGGTCGCCGCGACACTGGTGTGCGCCGTGGCGATCCTCTCGGTGAGCCTGTGGGGCTCCCTGGTGACGCTGGGCGTCGGGCTGATGATGGTGGGCCTCGGGGAGGGCACGGTGAACGTCAGCCTGCTGTCGCTGCGGCAGCGGCGGACCGAGTCGGCCTGGCTGGGGCGCATCATGACGGTCTCGATCAGCGTGAACCTGATCGGCTTCCCGATCGGGACCGCCCTGGGCGGTGCGGTGGCCACCCACTCGGTCGCCGCGGCGCTCGCCACCGCGGCACTGCTGGCGGCCGGTTCGGCGGTGTCCGGCCGGCTCCTGATCCCACGGGAGGCGTGATGTCGCTGCGACTCGCCGACACCCGCCACGGCAGCGGACGGACCCTGGTCTGTCATCCCGGCGGCCCCGGCATGCACCCTCACTACATCGAGCAACTCGCCGCGCTCGCCGGTGACCGCCGCCGGGTCGTGCTGCTGCACCCGCGCGGCACCGGTGCCAGCCCCAGGCCCACCGACCCACTGGACTACGCCGTCCAGGCATACGCGGACGATCTGGCGGACTGGATCCGGCGCGAGGCGGACGGGCCCGTCGACCTTCTCGGGCACTCGCACGGCGGGGTGGTGGTGGCCCGGGTCGCCGCGCGCCACCCCCAACTGGTCAGCAGCATGGTGCTGCTGGCCACGCCCGCCTACGGCGGTGAGCGGGCCGTCAAGGAGGCGGAGGCGCTCCAGCGGGCCCGCGCGGACGAACCGGACTGCGCACAGGCGCTTCGGGCCCTGGAGGAACAGGGGGACGACTACCCGTCCGAGGTGGAACTGGGGCGGCTGATCGCCCGGGTCGTCCCGCTGTGGGTCGCCCCGATGACCGACCGGATCCGACGCTGGCAGGCACAGGTCGCCGAGCAGCCCGCCAACGTCGACGCACTCAGGTACTTCAACGAACAGGTCTTCCCCGTCCTGGACGGCGTGCCCGCGGACGTCGCCGCGGCCGTCTGCCCGATTCTCGTCCTCGGGGGAGAAGGGGACGGCTGGGCCGGGCCCGATCATATGGCCCTGCTGACGCGGGCCGCCCGCGACGCGGTCTCGGTGACTCTCCAGAATTCCGGACACATGTGTCACGCGGATTCCCCGGAAGGTGTCGTCGCCGCGATCGCGAAATTCCTGGACGGCGTACCCCCGCCCCGATAGCAGCCAGAAATTCCGAAGGAATTCACCCCCGTCGGCGGTGTCCGAGACCGCCCGCCGGTCGATATTCCACGCCCATTTCCGGGGTTCCCGCAGGGGAAACCGCCCAAGAAGGAGGAGAGAGTGATCGACCAGCAGGAATGGCAGGAACAGGATTCCGACGATTTCATCGAACTCGGCGAGTACTTCGTCCCCGAGCGCCAGGTGCAGATGGACGTCGTGACCTCCGTCATCGCCGAGCCGCGGGAGCCCGCGGAGATCCTGGATCTGTGCTGCGGCCAGGGCCGGTTGAGCGGGGCGCTGCTCAAGGCGTTCCCCGCGGCCACCGTCGTCGGACTCGACCTCAGCGCCGCGATGCTCGACACGGCACGGCGGGACCTGGCCGATCACGGCGCCCGCTTCCGCACCGAGCAGTTCGACCTGGCCGAGCGGGGCTGGCGGACCCGCGCCGAGGCGCCGGCGGCCGTGGTGTCCTCGCTGGCCGTGCACCACCTGGACGCGGACGGCAAGCGCGCGTTGTACCGGGATGTGCACACCATGCTGCGCCCCGGTGGCGCACTGGTCATCGTCGACCTGGTCCAGCCCGTCGGAGCGCGCGGCGTGGAACTGGCCCGGCGCATGTGGGACGAGTCGGTCCGCGAGCAGGGCATCGCCGGAACCGGGGGCCTGAAGCCCTACGAGCGGTTCCACGAACTGGAGTGGAGCTGCTACCAGTACGCCGACGAGCTCGACAAGCCCTCCCCGGTCCTCGACCAGCTGAACTGGCTGACGGAGGCGGGATTCACCGAGGTCGACCTGTACTGGATGAAGGCCGGCCACGCGGTCTTCGGCGGCGTCAAGGCAGGGGAGTGAGGCACCCGAGATGAAGCGCGACTACCCTCTGGTGATCTTCGGCAACTTCATCAACGAACTGATGGTCACCGTACCGGCGCCCCGGCACGGCGACGCCCTGGTGGCGGTGTCCCCGCGCAAGATATGGCTGACCCGGCCCGGTGATGTCCTGGTCATCCCCACGGCGATGTCTCAGCCCCTGTGCGCGTACGCCTGCGGACTGCTCGGCTTCGATCCCGCCGACGTCCCGGTGGTCAGCGCCCCGACCGGCGAACTGGCCACGCTGACCGAGGCCGTGCGGCGCAACGGCCTGGTGGACCGCATCCGCTCCCTGGCCGCCGAGCGGCCCGACGCCCACCTCCAGGCCTTCGCCCAGGACCGCCCGGCGCTCGCCATGGCCGCCGAACTCGGCCTCCCGATCGAGGGCTACGGGCCCGACGGCGTCCCCGCGTCGGCCCGCGACGCCGTGTACCGGATCAACACCAAGGACGGATTCCGCTCCGTCGCGACCGAGTTGGGCATCCGGATCGCCGAGGGCCACACCTGCCGTACACCCGACGACCTCGCCGCCGCCGTCCGCCGGACGCTCACCGACCACGGCGGCGCGGTGGTGAAGCCGGCCCGTGGCTCCAACGGCTACGGCGTCCTCTTCCTGTCCGAGAAGGACCTGCCGGAAATCGACGAGCGGCTCGCCGCCTACCTGCCCACCGTCGCCGAGCAGCCCCCGGGCTGGGTCGTCGAGGAGCGCCTCGACTTCGCCCGTGTGGTCACGGTCGAGATGGCCGTCGACGAGACGGGCCCGTCCATCCTGCACGTGGGTGAGATGCGCACCCCGGGCGGCAGCTTCAGCGGTCAGATCACGCCCCTGGTGGCCAGTTCCTCGGCGGTCGAGGAGCTGAAGGCCGGAGGCATGGCTCTCGGGCGGTACCTGTACCGGGCCGGCTACCGCGGCCCGTTCGACATCGACGGCGGCATCGCCGACGACGTGCTGTACGCCACCGAGAGCAACGTCCGCAAGACCGGCGCCACCTACCTCGACCTGCTGGTCCGCAGGCTGCTGGGCGAGGAGCGGGCGGCCGGGGCCGTCTGGCTCGCGGACTCCCGACCCGGCGGTGTGGAAGCGGAGTTCGACGCCGGACTGGCCCGCGTCCGAGCCGCCGGACTCGCCTTCGAGGCCGATGGCACCGAGGGCGTGGTCCTCACCTCCGACACCCTGGCCTTCGACGGCAAGTGGCGCTACCTCGTGCTCGCCGAGAGCCACCGCCGGGCCGAGGAGATCGAGGCGGGCCTGGCCGACACCCTGAAGCTGGCGTGAGCCCGTGCTCGCGTCAGGAGTGGACATCCAGGCCAGCCCCACCCACAACGTCGGCCTGTTCGCCACCCGGCCCATCCCGGCCGGTACGGCGCTCTGGCTGCCCTGCACCAAGTGCTCCCGCTGGTCCAAGGAGGAGGTCGCGGCACTGCCCGAGGAGCGCTTCACGGCCCTCGACACGTACGGCCACCTGCTGGCCGACGGCAGCCTTCTGCTTCCGTGCCTCGGGGCGTACCTGATGAACCACTCCTGCGAGGCCAACGTCCTGGACTTCGGCCTCGACTTCGGCCTGGCGGTCCGGGACATCGCCCCCGGCGAGGAGGTGACCTGCGACTACGCCACGTTCGTCGAGGACGCCGGCTGGAGCATGGAGTGCAACTGCCGCACCGGTTCGTGCCGCGGCCGGGTCACCACCGCGCAGGGAACCGAGGAGCATCTCGCCGGCCACTGGCGCGGGCGGATCGAGGCGGCACTGCCGCTGGTGGCAAGGGTGGAGCAGCCGCTCCACGACGTACTGGCCGAACTCAGCGTGCCCTACCAGCGCATCCTTCGGGGCGGAACGGTCCTCGCCGAGGTGGCGAGCGGCGTCAGCGTGTGCGCGCCGGCGTTCATGACGGCCTGATCCGGCGAACGCCGTGGCGGCGGAGTCCCGCTGCCACGGCCGCGGCCCCGTCCTCCCTGCGTGAAAGGAAGCCGATGCATGCCGACCTGGAGCAACCGTACAGCTACCGATACCGCGAACCCGTCGAGCCGGACTGGCGACGCCTTCCGGGCTGGCGAGGCGTCACCGGGCAGGAGTGGCGCTCCTTGCAGTGGCAGCGCGCCCACTGCGTCAAGAACACCCGCCAACTGCGCGCCGTACTCGGCGACCTGGTGTCCGAGACGTTCTACACCGACCTGGAACGCGACCAGCGCGAGACCGCCACCATGTCGCTGCTGATCACCCCGCACATGCTCAACACCATAGCCCCGGGCGACGACGGGCGCGGCGGCCCGGGATCCCTGACCGACGCGTTCCACACCGACCCCGTACGCCGCTACATGCTGCCCGTGCGCAGCGACCGCCGCGCCGACTTCCCCTCCCACCCGTACGCGCACAGGGACTCGCTCCACGAGCGCGACATGTGGGCCACCGAGGGGCTGACCCACCGCTACCCGACCAAGGTCCTCGCCGAACTCGTCGCCACCTGCCCGCAGTACTGCGGGCACTGCACCCGGATGGACCTGGTCGGGAACCCGACACCGCAGGCCGGCAAGACCCGGTTCTCGCTGCGGCCCACCGCCCGCCACCAGGCCATGCTCGACTACCTCCGCAAGAGCCCGGGCGTGCGCGACGTCGTGGTCTCCGGCGGTGACGTCGCCAACGTGCCCTGGCCCCGGCTCGAGTCGTTCGTGTCGGAACTGCTGGACATCGAGTCCATCCGGGACATCCGCCTGGCCAGCAAGGCCCTGATCGGGCTGCCGCACCACTGGGGCTCGGACGAGGCCCTGGCCGTCATCGAACGGCTCAGCGCGAAGGCCCGCGCGCGAGGTGTGCAGATCGCGCTGCACACGCACGCCAACGCCGCCCAGCAGATCACCCCGGCCGTATGCGAGGCCTCCTCGCGGCTCCTGGCGGCCGGACTGCGCGACATCCGCAACCAGGCGGTTCTGATGCGCACGGTGAACGACACCCCCACCGCGCTCCTCGACCTGTGCTTCGGACTCCTCGACGGCGCCGGGATCATGCCCTACTACTTCTACCTGTGCGACATGATCCCGTTCAGCGAGCACTGGCGGACCTCCGTCGCCCAGGCCCAGGACCTCCAGCACGCGATCATGGGCTACCTCCCGGGCTTCGCCACCCCCCGGATCGTGTGCGACGTGCCCTTCGTCGGTAAGCGCTGGGTCCACCAACTCGCCCACTACGACCGGACCCGCGGCATCTCGTACTGGTCGAAGAACTACCGCACCGGCTTCGACGACACCGCGCCCGAGGACCTGGCGCGGACCTACGAGTACTACGACCCCATCGACACCCTGCCGCCCGAGGGCCGCCAGTGGTGGCTCGACCACGCCCCCGCACGGCCGGATTCCGGTTCCGCGTAGGGATGTGAGGGGCGCCACGCGTATCGACCGGAACCCGGCCTCCCGCGACTCCGACTCCTGAGGCGGTACGGAGCGACTCAGCGACTCCGTACGACGTGATCTGGAGGCGCGCTCGATGGACGAGTCCCGGCAGTACCCCTCCGGCGCGGGCGCGGTGCCGCCGAACCGCACACCTCCGCCCGTCCTGTGGGGATTCGTTCTTCTGCTGGCGCTGGTGTTCACGGTGTCGTACGCGGTCGGCGCCGCCGCCGGCCCCGTCGCGCCCGGCATGCACCACGGCGGCACGAGCGGGCGCGACGGCGACCCCGGCCGGGACGGCGGCATGGAGGACATGCACGGGGCGGGCGGCTGATGGGCGCGGAACCGGTGACGGCCCCGGTGACGACCGAACTGACGGTCGGCGGGATGACCTGCGCGGCCTGTGTGCGGCGTGTCGAGAGGAAGCTCGCCAGGCTGACCGGGGTGATCGCCGAGGTCAACCTGGCCACCGGGCGGGCCCGGGTCAGCCATCCGGCGCAGGTCGGCGTCGAGGAACTCCTCGCGACGATCGAGCGGGCCGGATTCACCGCGGCTCTCCCCGCGCCGCCCAGGAAGCGGGGGCCCGAGGACGGCGGCGAAGCCGAAGCGGGGACGTCCGAGCGGGACCGGCTCCTGATCACGGCGCTGCTCGCGCTTCCGGTGCTCGTGCTGTCGATGGTGCCCGCTCTGCAGTTCCGCGACTGGCAGTGGCTGTGCTTCGTGCTGGCCGCGCCGGTCGCCGTGTGGGGCGCCTGGCCGTTCCACGCGCGTGCGGTGCGCGGGCTGCGGCACGCGGCGGCGACCATGGACACGCTGGTGTCGCTGGGCGTGGCGGCCTCGTTCGCCTGGTCGGCGTACGCCCTGTTCCTCGGCGGCGCGGGGGAGCCGGGGATGCGCATGCCGTTCTCCCTCGTCCCGTCCGCCTCGGACGGGGCCGCGCACCTCTACCTCGAAGCCGCCGTCGGCGTACCGCTGTTCGTTCTCGTCGGGCGGTTCCTGGAGGCCCGGGCCCGGCGCGGCACCGGAGCGGCGCTCAGGTCGCTCGCGGCGCTCGCCGTCGACGAGGTCGCGGTCCGCGAGGACGGTCACGAACGCCTTGTCCCCGTCGAGCGGTTGACCCTGGGGCAGGAGTTCGTCGTACGGCCGGGGGAGCGGGTGGCCACGGACGGGGACGTGGTCGAGGGCAGTTCCGCGCTGGACCTCTCCCTGATCACCGGCGAGAGCGAGCCGGTCGAGGTCGAGCCGGGTTCGGCGGTGGTCGGCGGGGCCGTGAACGCCGGCGGGCTGCTGCTGGTCAGGGCCACGGCCCTCGGCGCCGACACCCGGCTCGCCCGGATCACCCGGCTGGTGACCGAAGCGCAGGCCGGGAAGGCGCGCGCGCAGCGGCTGGCCGACTCGGTGGCATCGGTCTTCGTGCCCGTCGTGCTGACGCTGGCCGTCACGGCACTCGGCTTCTGGCTCGGCGCCGGAGCCGAGCCGCAGGCCGCGGTCACCGCGTGCGTGGCGGTCCTGGTCGTGGCCTGCCCGTGCGCGCTCGGCCTGGCGACGCCGACCGCGCTGATGGCCGCGACCGGGCGCGGAGCCCAACTCGGTGTCCTCGTCAGCGGCCCGCAGGCGCTGGAGGGGTTGCGGCACATCGACGCCGTCGTGCTGGACAAGACCGGGACGCTCACCTCGGGCCGCATGACCGTGGCCCGGGTCACGGCCGTTCCCGGCGGAAGAGGGAGGGACGCGGTGCTGCGCCTGGCCGGCGCGGTCGAGAGCGGTTCCGAGCATCCGCTGGGCCGAGCCGTCACCGCGTACGCCCGACGAGCGGCGGAGGGTCAGCCGCTGCCCCGGGTGCACGAGTTCGCCGCACTGCCCGGCCGCGGGGTGCGCGGCCGGATCGAGGGCCGGCTGGTGGAGGTCCACGCGCCGGACGGCGCGTTGCCCGCGGAGCTCACCGACGCCGTGACCGTGACCGAGGCCGCGGCCCGCACACCCGTCGTGGTGTCCGTGGACGGCCTGGCCGAAGCCCTGATCGAGGTCGGCGACACCGTACGTCCCGACGGCTACCGCGCCGTGGACCGCCTGCGCCGTCTCGGCGTCCGACCCGTGCTGGCCACCGGTGACCGGGAGGCGCCCGCGCGCGCCGTGGCGTCGGCACTGGGCATCGACGAGGTACGCAGCCGCTGCTCCCCGGAGGACAAGGCCGACCTCGTGCGGAGCCTGCGGCAGCACGGACACCGGGTCGCCGTCGTCGGCGACGGGCTCAACGACGCCGCCGCGCTCGCCGGTGCCGACCTCGGCATCGCCATGGGCGACGGCACCGACGCGGCCGTCGAGGCGGCCGACGTGACGCTGGTGCGCGGCGACCTCGGCGCCCTGGCGGACGCGATCCGCCTGGCCCGGCGCACGGTGGGCACCATCCGCGCCAACCTCGTCTGGGCGTTCGGGTACAACGTCGTCACCGTGCCGCTGGCCATGGTCGGCCTGCTCACTCCGATGCTCGCCGCGGCCGCCATGTCGGCCAGTTCGGTGCTGGTCGTCGGCAACAGCCTGCGGTTGCGTGCCTGGCAGCCGCCGTCCGCCCGGAGGCGTACACGATGACCCGGCCCAACCCCTGGCGGCCCTCGCGCCGCCGACTCACCGACACCCTGCGGGCCGCTCTGGCGCCCGTCGCCGCGTGGATCCTCGCCCTGGCGGGTCTCACCGCCTGGGTCGGGGCAGGGGAGGCGGGCAGCCCGGCGCGGATCACCGTCTCGTCCGCGCGGGTCTTCCTGACGTACGGCGCGAGCACGGAGACCGCGGCGTTCTTCGACCTCCGCAACCGCGGTGGGGCCGACGACCGCCTGGTCGGGGTGACATCGCCCGCCACGCGAGGCGGGACGGAGCTCAGCCGGCACCGCGTCTCGGCGAGCGGAGCCGGCTACAAGGGCGAGGTCCCCTCGGTCACCGTCCCCGCCGGCGGCCGGCTCACCATGTCCCCGCACGGCGTGGATGTGACCCTGCGCGCCGGGGACGGCTGGCGCGTGGGCGACCGTGTGCCGTTCACGCTGCACTTCGAGCGCGGCGCGCCGGTCCGGACGTTCGCCTCGGTGGTCCGTCCCGGGGAACCGCCGGCGCCGCGGGGTGATTCCTCGTCAGATGTCGGGTAGGAACCATCGTCCGCGGCGCCCGGTCCACCGCCGCACCGCCGCATGACGACCGACGTCCGGATGCGAGGATGAGACGCCATGACAGCAGGGTGGTGCGCTCGCACGTCGAGGGCCGCGGTGTTCGCGGCCCTGTGCGTGCTGCTGGCCGCCCTGGGCCATGTGCTCATGTCCGGCAGCGACGTGCCCGCCTGGGCGCTGGCCGCCGGTGGAGTCCTGAGCGGCGCCCTGGGCCTGTGCCTGGCCGGGCGTGAGCGCGGGCTGGCGCTGATCGTGACGGTCGTGGTCGCCGCCCAGACGGTGCTGCACGAGGCGTTCTCCTACGCCCAGTCGACGTCCGGTGCGTCCGGCGGCCCGGCTCCCATGGACATGCGCGGCATGAGCGGCACGGCCATGGGATCGATGCCGACGGACTCCATGGACATGGGCGCCCTGCCCATGAGCCACATGGACATGCACCACCCGGGCCACCTGGGCCCCATGGGGCACTCCATGGCCGGCGGCACCTCGTCGCTCGGCATGCTCGCCGCCCACCTGTTCGCCGCGCTGCTGTGCGGGCTGTGGCTGGCGCTCGGCGAGAAGGCCGCGTTCCGGATCCTGCGGGCGGCGGCCGGCCGGCTCGTGGCGCCGCTGCGCCTGCTGCTCGCGCGGCCCCTCACCCCGCACCGCCCGCGTCTCCCGCGGCGACGCCGCTCGGACCGGGCGCCGCGCCTTCTCCTGCTCGTCCACGCGATCACTTCCAGGGGTCCGCCCGCCGGAGTGGCTGTCGTCTGACGACAGCTGGTTCCCCGGGGCCGCCCGTCGGCGCCCCGGGCCACGGTCGTGCGATCACGCGGGTGCCTCGGCGCCGCGCGGCCGCGCGGCCGTCCTCCCACTTCACCGGACCGCCCGCGCCGCGCCCTGCCGCGCCCCGGTCCGGATCACGGTCGACCGGAGAAGGACACCAGGTGACTACCTCTGCCCTGCGCACTTCGCGCACCTCGCGCGCCGCAAGCGACAAGACGCAAGCACTCGACGACTCGATCACCGCATGGGCGCTGGCCGCCCGGGGCGGCGACACCGACGCGGTCGAGCAGTTCGTGGCTGCCCTGCACCGGGACGTGCAGCGCTATGTCGCCCATCTGTGCGCCGACCCCCAGGCCGTGGACGACCTGGCCCAGGACACCTTCCTGCGCGCGCTCGGCAGCCTGCACCGGTTCGAGGGGCGTTCCTCGGCGCGGGCGTGGCTGCTGTCCATCGCCCGACGCGCGGTGATCGACAGCTACCGGTACGCCTCGGCCCGGCCGCGTCTTTCGGACACCCAGGACTGGCAACTGGCCGTCGAACTCGCCCAGCCGTGCGACCTGCCCGGCTTCGACGACGGTGTCGCACTGCTGGATCTGCTGGACTCGCTGCCCGACGACCGCCGGGAGGCGTTCGTCCTCACCCAGCTGTTCGGCCTGCCCTACGCGGAGGCGGCCCTGGTGAGCGACTGCCCGATCGGCACGGTCCGCTCCCGCGTGGCCCGTGCCCGTTCCGCGCTGATGGATCTGCTGCACGAGGCGGAGCTGCCCGCCGCGCAGGCGGCCTCCGCCTGACGAGCCGGGGTGCCGCTCCCGCCCCGGAAGCGGGACCGGCACCCCGACGTCGTGCTTCGTGCCGACCCGGCAACGCGACCGCGCCACGGGCCGCCTGCCGCGCGGGCGCGGAGAACCCGTGAGCGCTCCCGCGAACCGGCCGGGAACTCATGGGGCGTGCGATCCGACTTCTGGAGCGGGTGACGGACGTTCGCCCGTGTACCGAGTGAATCCAGGAGTTGTTCGATGCGTTCTCGTGTGAGGGTCGGCACGGCGGCCGTCGTGCTGGGCAGCCTGCTGCTGGCCGGTTGCGGCGACGGGGGGCGGGGCCCGGCGGACGAGAGCACGCGGCAGGCCGGGAAAGCCGGATCCGGTGCCTACCCCGTGTCCGTCACCGACTGCACGGGCGCCAGGACCACCTTCTCGGCCGCCCCGAAGCGGATCGTCACCAGCAACGCCTCGGGCCTGGAACTGCTGCTGCGCCTCGGCGCCGGCGACAAGGTGATCGGCACGGGCTTCCCCCCGGGCCGGGGGACCCTGCCCGGCCCGCTCGACGCGCAGGCCCAGAAGGTCGAGGTGCTCAGCCGGAGCGTGATCCCGAAGGAGAAGCTGCTCGGCTCCGGCGCCGACCTCTACCTCGACACCTTCGCCTCCATGGGGGGCATGGGCGGCGGGGGGATGTCCGACGCGCCCACGGCCGAGGAGTTCAAGGCCGCCGGGATCGAGCACGTCTACCTCAAGTCGACCGCCTGCGCGGCCCGCGGCAAGGCCCCGCTGACCGACCTGTCCGCGGTCGAGGCCGACATCACCGCACTCGGCGCGATCACCGGGACGGGCGCGAGGGCGAGGGAACTCGTCGCGGGGATGAGGGAGAAGGTGGACGCCGTCCACAGGGCGGTCGGCGGCACGGCCGAGAGCGCGCGGCCGACGTACTTCTTCTTCGACTACGACGCCGGCACCAAGCAGCCGAGCGTCACCTGCGACCGCCAGATCGCCAACGCCGTGATCGCCCTGGCCGGCGCGCGCAACGTCTTCGCCGACTGCGAGGGCGACTTCAAGCAGGTCGGCTGGGAGGACGTCATCGCCAGGAACCCGGACTGGATCCAGCTCGGGGTGCGCGACCGCGGCAGTCGGGCGGCGAACGAGAAGGCGTTCGACGAGGCCGCGCGGTGGTTGCGCGCCAACCCGGCCACCAAGGGCCTCCAGGCGGTCAGGAAGAGCCACCTCCTGCGCATCGGCTCCGAGCGGACGACCATCGCCGGAGTGGGGAACGCCGACGCCGTCGAGGAGATCGCGAAGACCCTGTACCCGGGCAAGGTCGGCTGATCATGGCATCCAGGCTGGTGCTCCGGAGGGCCGCCGCCTCGCGGGAGCGCGGCACCGTGCCGGTCGGGCCTGCGGCGGCTGTCCTGGCCCTGGCACTGCTCGCCGCTCTGACCGCGGCCGTGGCCTGGGGCTCGACGTCCCTCACGGCCGGGGAGGTGTGGGGTGTGGTGTGGCGGCGGCTCTGCGGCGAGGCGCCGCGGCCCGGCACGAACGACCTCATCGTCTGGCAGCTCCGGGTCCCCCGCGCCCTGCTCGCCGCCCTCGTCGGAGCGGGGCTCGGCCTGGTCGGGACGGCGGTGCAGGCACTGGTGCGCAATCCCCTGGCCGATCCCTACCTCCTGGGCATCTCCAACGGCGCCTCCCTCGGCGCGGTCGCGGTGATCGTCCTCGGCCTCGGCACGGGCGGGGCCCTCGGCCTGGGCCTGTCCGGGGCGGCCTTCGCCGGAGCCATGGCGACCTTCGCGCTGGTGTGGGCGGTGGCCCGGCGCGGAGGAGGGTTCGCACCGCTTCGCCTGGTGCTGGCCGGTGTGGCGATCGGGCAGTTCCTGTCCGGGTTCACCAGCTACCTGGTGCTGCGGGCCGGGGACGAGCAGCAGACCCACGGCGTCCTGTTCTGGCTCATGGGCAGCCTCGGCGGAGCGACCTGGGAACTGATCGCGGTGCCCGCGGTGGCCGTGCCGCTCGCCGCGCTGTGGCTCCAGGCTCGCGCCCGCGGGCTGAACGCGCTGCTGATGGGCGACGAGACGGCCGCCGGACTCGGCATCGACGTCACCCGGCTGCGCCGCGAGCTGTTCACCGTCACGAGCGTGCTGACCGGCGTCCTGGTGGCGGTGTCCGGCGCGATCGCCTTCGTCGCGCTGATGGTGCCGCACGCCTGCCGGCTGGTCGTCGGCGGCGACCACCGTCGCCTCCTGCCGCTCTCCGCGCTCTTCGGCGCGGTGCTCCTGGTCGTGGTCGACCTCGTGTGCCGTACGGCGATGGACACGCAGGAGCTGCCGGTCGGCGTCGTGACCTCCCTGCTGGGGGCGCCGGCTCTGCTCTACCTGTTGGACCGGCGTCTGGAGAGCGGCAGTTGAGGATCGACATCGAGGACCTGCAGGTCGCCTACGCGGGCCGCACCGTCGTCGCGGGCGCCCACCTCGTCGCGGCCGAGGGGGAGATGACCGGACTGGTCGGGCCGAACGGCAGCGGAAAGTCCACCCTCCTGCGCACGGTCTACCGGCACCTGCGCCCCACCGCCGGGCGGGTGCTGCTGGCCGGCACCGACCTGCGCGAGCTGACACCGGCCCGGTCCGCGCGGCATGTGGCGGCCCTCCCGCAGGAGCGGGGAGCCGATTTCGAACTGACCGTTCGCGAGGTCGTCTCGATGGGCCGCACGCCCTACAAGCGGGCCTTCGCCGGGGAGGACGACGCCGACCGGGACATCGTCGCGCGGGCACTGGCGGACGTCGGCATGGCGCGGCAGGCCGTGCGCCGCTTCACCGCCCTGTCCGGTGGAGAACGCCAACGCGTGCTGCTGGCACGGGCGTTCGCCCAGGACCCGGACGTCCTGGTGCTGGACGAGCCGACCAACCATCTCGACATCCGCCATCAGGTCGAGCTGCTCGCCCTGCTCCGGGCCCGACGCCGCACGACCCTGGTGTCCCTGCACGACCTCAACGCCGCCGCCTCCCTCTGCGACCGCCTGCACGTCCTGCACGCCGGAGAGGTCGTCGCCTCCGGCACGCCGCGCGACGTCCTGACCCCCGCGTTGCTGGCGGAGGTGTTCGGGGTGCGGGCGGCGGTCGTGGAGCACCCCCTCACCGGCGACCCGCTGATCGCCTTCGACCACCGGGTGTCCGCGCACGAGACGGTGACGACGTGACGGCCGGCGCTCACGCCCGGCGATGACCGCGGCCGGGCGGGACGTCCGTCGCGTCCCGCCCGACAGGCCCTGGTCCCGACTTCCTGGATCCTGGCGGGAACTCATCCGTGATCCCGGCCGACTTGTGGGACGAGGTTGCTGTCCGGCAGCCCACCGACGAACGTGAGGGGCGGCAGCGGTGACGTGCCACGGACCCGGCTCGCAGCGGCCCGACCACGCCGACCCGCAGGAGCGCTGGCTGCTCGTCGCCGTGGCCGGTGTGCTGTCGTTCGTGGCGATGCTCGACATGAACATCGTCAACGTGGCCCTGGCGGATGTCTCCGACGGTCTGCACGCCTCCGCCGCCACCGTCCAGTGGGCGGTCCTGGGCTACCAACTTCCCGTCGTGGCCTTGTTGTTGCCGGTCGGAAGCTGGCTGGACGGGACCGCGGCGCGCTCCGCCGTCCTGGTGGCGACCGCCGGATTCGGCCTGTGCAGTGCCCTGGCGGCCGCCGCCCCCTGGGTGGCCTGGCTGATCGCCGCCCGCCTCGCCCAAGGGGTGTTCGGGGCCGTGCTGTTCGTCCTGATGCCGGTGCTCGCCCTGCGCTCGGTCCGGCCGGAACGGCGCGGGCGGGCCATGAGCGTGCCCGCGACGCTGGGCCCGCTGGGCGCGGTGACGGGCCCTGCCGTGGGCGGACTGCTCCTGGACCACCTCGGCTGGCGCTCCGTCTTCCTGGTCAAGCTCCCCTTCTGCCTGATCGCCCTGGTGGTGGCATGGCGCGCGCTGCCGGCGGACGCGGGCCTGCGCCGCCCCGACCGGCGGTCGGTGCGGGACGCCCTCGTGGGCGGCACCGGGGTGGCCCTCGTGCTGCTCGCCCTGACGATGGCGTCGAGCAGCCCGCGATGGCTGGCGATCGGGCCGGCGGCCGTGCCCTTCCTGTGGTGGTGGCTGCGGGGGCCCGCGGGCCGTTCGGTGGCCGGTGCCCTGCGGACGGCGGGCCTGTTCCAGGCGCATGCGGCCGTGCTGGCGCTGGCCGCCGCGTTCGCCGCGATGCACTACGTCGTCGCCCTGCACCTCCAGCGTGACGACGGAGCCGGCGCCACCACGACCGGACTGACCGTGCTCGCCTTCCCGCTCGCCATGGGGCTGGCGAGTCCGGTCGGTGGTCGCCTGGCCGACCGGTACGGGGCCCGGCCTCTCGCGATCGCCGGCGCCGCGCTGACCGCCGTCGGCCTGCTGCTCCTCGTTCCGCCGGCCGGTGACTGGTCACCGGGAGGTGTCGCCTGGCGACTGGCTCTGGCCGGAGCCGGCATGGGCCTGAACGGCGGCCCCACGCAGGCCCTGGTGATGGGTGCCGCCCCACCGGATCGCACGGCCACCGTCGGGTCGTCGGTGCAACTGGCCCGCAGCCTCGGCTTCACCCTCGGCCCGGCGCTGGCCATCGCCGTGTGGGGCATGGTCGGAGGCGATCGGGGAGTCACCGCCGGGCTGGCGCTCGCGGCCCTGGCCGCCGCTCTCGCCGTGGCCCTTCTGGCCGTGCACCGGCCACGTCCCCCGTCCGTGCCCGAGGAGCCGACCCCAGCGGCTTCCGCCTCCCACCGCCCCTGACCGAGGAGTTCTCCCCATGTGCGGAATCACCGGCTGGGCGTCCTTCCACCGAGACGCCCGCCTCCACGCCCCGGTCATCGAGGCCATGACCGCCACGCTCACGCCTCGGGGCCCCGACGCCTCGGGCGTCTGGCTCGGCGAGCGCGCCGCGATCGGCCACCGGCGCCTGGCCGTCGTCGACCCGGTCGGCGGCGTGCAACCGATGGCCGACCGGCCCGACGAGCCGGCGTGCGTGCTCACCTACAGCGGCGAGGTCTACAACCACCACGACCTCCGGGCCGAACTGCGCGGCCGGGGCCATGTGTTCCGCACGCGCAGCGACACCGAGGTCGTGCTGCGGGCCTACGCCGAGTGGGGCGAGGACCTGGCCGAGCATCTGGAGGGCATGTTCGCCTTCGTCGTCTGGGACGAGCACGCCCAGCGGCTGCTGCTGGTCCGCGACCGGCTCGGTGTCAAACCCCTGTTCTGGGCCGCGATCGACGGCGGCCTCGCCTTCGCCTCCGAGCCCAAGGCCCTCTTCGCCCACCCCGAGATACGGCCCCGTGTGGACGCCGACGGTCTGCGGGAGGCGTACAGCCTCGTGTTCGACACCGGCCCCACGGTGTGGTCCGGCGTACGGGAGGTCGACCCCGGCGGGCTGCTGGTCCTGGACCGGAACGGCATCCGCGAGCGCCGGTACTGGCACCTGGAGGCACGGGACCACACCGACGACCGGGAGGCGACGGTGGAGCGCGTCCGGGAGCTGGTCGGCGCGGCGGCCCGCAGCCGGCTCGGAGCCGACGTCCCCCTGTGCAGCCTGCTCTCCGGCGGCATCGACTCCACCGTACTGACCGCCCTGCTCGCCGACGAGATCCGGCTGCGCGAGGGCTCGCAGGCGAGGATCCGCTCCTACGCCGTCGACTACAGCGACCAGGCGGAACGGTTCACCGCGGACGTGCTGCGCACCGGCCACGACACCCCGTTCGCCATCGAGGCGGGTGCCTTCATCGGCACCGACCACAGCACCGTCGTCCTGGACCCGCACGCCCTGCTCGACCCCGAGCACCGCAGGGCGGTCGTCGTGGCCCGCGACTCGCCCATCGGCGTCGGCGACATGGACACCTCCCTGTACCTGCTGTTCGGCGAGCTGCGCGCGCACTCCACCGTGGCCCTGTCCGGGGAGGCGGCCGACGAGGTCTTCGGCGGCTACCCCTGGTTCCACCGCCCCGAGGCGCTCGCCGCGCCGACGTTCCCCTGGCTGCTGGTCACGGGCGACGAGGCCGCCATGCCCCTGAACCCGGAACTGGACCTGCGCGTGGGCGAGTTCCGCGAGGAGACGTACCGTGCGGCACTGGCCGCCGTGCCGCACCTCGACGGGGAGACGCCCACCGAGCACCGGCAGCGCGAGATGCAGCACCTGTCCCTGACCCGCTGGCTGCGCCAGCTGCTGCACCGTAAGGACCGGCTCAGCATGGCCCAGGGGCTGGAGGTCCGCGTCCCGTACTGCGACCACCGGCTTGTCGAGTACGTCTTCAACGTCCCCTGGGCGCTGAAGAGTTTCGACGGCCGTGAGAAGAGTCTCCTGCGCGCGATGGGGGCCGGCCTGGCTCCGGACTCGGTCCTGCGCCGCCCCAAGAACCACTACCCGGCGACCCACCACCCGGACTACAACCGCGGCCTGCAGGACCTGGCGCGTGAGGCCCTGGCCGTCGAGCAGGTGCGCGCCCTGGCCGACGAGGCACGTATCAAGCCCTGCCTCGACACCCCGCCCGACCGGCTCGACTGGGGCCACCGCCTGCGCCTCGAACGTGTCGTCGACCTTGCCCTGTGGCTGGATCACCACCAGCCCGAACTCGTCCTGTGAGGAAGCCCCCCATGACGGTCCAGGAACCGAAGCCCGCCCCGGACGACAGGGACGTCCTGCCCGACCCCGTGCCGCTGACGGGATGCCCCTACAAGGCCGACCCCTACCCGCTGTACGAACGGATGCGCGACGCCGGCCCGGTGCACCGCGTGCTCTTTCCCAGCGGGGTCGAGGCCTGGCTCGTCACGGGCTACGACGCCGCCCACGCCGCCCTGAACGACGAGCGCCTGGGCAAGGACCACCGCCGCGGCAACGACCGCTGGCGAGCCCGGGCGTCGATCATGCCCGAACCGCAGCACTCCCAGCTTCAGGTCCACCTGCTCCACCAGGACCCGCCCCGGCACACGCACATGCGGCGCCTCGTCGCCGACGCCTTCGCCCCCCGCCGGATCGAGAGCCTGCGCCCACGACTGCGGGAACGCGCGGACGCCTTGATCGACGCCCTTCCCGAGAGCGGCCCCGCGGACATCGTCGCCGGCTTCGCCGCACGGTTCCCCTTCCAGGTCCTGGCCGAAGTGATCGGCCTGCCCGGCGAACTGGCGGCCCGCTTCGACCGCGACTGGGGCAAGGTCGTCCAGCCGGTGGGTCCCAACGACCCGCGCCGCCCGCTGTACGAGGCCCGTCTGCACGGCCTGCAGGCGTACATCGCCGACGTCGTCGCCCACAAGCGAGACCAAGGGGAGGACGACCTGCTCAGCCGGCTCGTCGTGGCCCGCGACCGGCACGAACTGTCCCAGCAGGAGCTGGACTCGATCGTCTTCCAGCTCCTGGTGGCAGGCCAGGAGCCGGTGACCAACCAGATCACCACGGCCCTGATCGCCCTGTTCCGCCATCCGGACCAGCTGGCCCGCCTCCGCGACGAGCCCGGTCTGCTGCCCCGCGCGGTGGAGGAACTCCTGCGCTACGACAGCGCCTTCGAGCTCACCACCTGGCGCTTCTTCGACCAGGACAGCGACCTTCACGGGACGGGCGTCCCGGCGGGAGACTCGGTGATCGTCTCCCTGTGCGCGGCCAACCGGGACCCCCGCCGCTTCCCCGACCCGGACACGCTGGAGCTCGATCGCAGCCCCAACGCCCACCTCGCCTTCGGCCACGGCATCCACTTCTGCCCCGGCGCCGCCCTGGCCCGCACCGAACTCCAGATCGCCCTCGACGCGATGCTCACCCGCCTGCCCGGCCTGCACCTGGCCATCGGCGACGAGGACATCCCGTGGATCCCGGCCGTCCTGGGCCGCGGTGCCGACCACCTGCCCGTCGGCTACGACCGACGCCTGTGACACCGGCCGCCGCCTGACCGGCTCCGGGCGGGACCGCCCGGAGCCGGTCCCGGCCGACGCACACCCTGCCGACCACGGCGCCCGGCCTCCCCCGCCACGGCGCCATGTCGCCGTGGCCTCGTACCCCAGGAGCAACGACATGCCGACGACCACCGCCCCGGACACCCTCTCCGCCCGCGTGGGCGCCGAGATCCTGAACCTGCTGCTGCCCCACCACCGCACGACCGACCGCGCCTGCGGTCCGGCCCCCGCGTCGGCGTTCCCGCACCAGCTGCGCCGCATCGCCGACTTCGTGCACGACGGCGCGCCCGTCCTGTTCACCCTGCCGGGCTTTCCCTGCAAGTCCCCGAACCCCGCCAAGGTCCTCGGCCGCCTTCCCGATCAGGGCGAGCGCCTGTCCCTGGCCTTCCTGAACTCCCTGTGCACCAGGATCCAGCGGGTCTACCCGCCGGGCGCACGCGTGGTCATCTGCTCCGACGGTCACGCCTTCGGCGACCTCATCCACGTCCCCGACCACGACATCGACGCCTACGCCGACGACCTCCGCGCGCAGATACGCCGGCGGGGCCTGGACGCGCTGTCCGTCCTCGACCTGCGGGAGGTGCTCGGCGACCTTCCGAACGACACGAAGCGCGCCCGCCTCCAGGACCGCCACGCCCCCACGCCGGAGGCTCTGCGTGCCGAGATCCACGCCGACGACCGGGCCCTTTCCCTCTACCGCGGCATCACCCGCTTCCTCGTCGAGGACACCGCGGACTGGACCGGCACCCGTTCCGCCCTTCAACGGGATTGCCGGCGGCGCGCCTACGGCGTCATGGGGCGGAGCCGGGCCTGGGGCCATCTGATCGCCGAGCACCACCCCCGTGCCGTACGCCTCTCGATCCATCCCCAGCCCGTCGGTGCTCCGAAGTTCGGGATCCGCCTCCTGGACGCGCCGGACGCCTGGACCACCCCGTGGCACTCCGTCGCGCTCCACCGCGCCGACGGCACCTGGACACTCCTGCCGAGGGCCGCCGCCGCCGAAGTCGGACGCCTGGTCGAGGTCGACGGAGCCCCGAGCCACTACGAGGCCGGGAGCTGAACCCCTGCTCCGACGCTCGTCCCGGTCAGGCCGGCGGGGCGTGGCCTGCCACGCTCTCGACGGCCGCGTCCAGCACACACGCGAACATCGCGGCGAGGGCGGATGGCGGGAGCGCGTCCGTGGAGTGCGGCGGGAGGGTGCTCCACCGCCCCAGCGCCCCGTTCAGTTCGTTGGCCAGGAAGCCCGTGAAGACCGCGCACAGGGTGGCGGCGACGCGCGGGATGCGCTCGCCGGGCAGTCGCGCGGCGGCGAGTGTCCCGGTGAGGCCCCGCCAGAAGGGATCGTCCGGCTGGATGAAGTCGGCGTGCGCGAAGGAGTAGCTCATCAGCCTGGGGTGACTGTGCGCCAAGGCGCGGAAGTCGAGCGCCAGTTGCCGTAGTCGGTCCTGCCAGGGGGCGTCCGCCCGCTCCGGGGTGCGGAACCGCGAACCGACCCGTTCGGCCACGCCGCGCAGCACGGCGTCCTTGTTGGGGAGGTGGTGGTACAGCGACATCGGGTTCGCGTTCAGTGCGGCGGCGAGTCTGCGCATGGTGAGCGCCTCGACCCCGTCGTCGTCGATGAGCCGCAGAGCCATCGAGCAGATGCCGTCCTTGGTGTCACCCGGCGCGGTTCGTGCAGCACGCCCTCGCGAACGCGTCCGACGCGGTGTGGCAGGCCATCCGGAGCGGCGCACACATCTACGTCTGCGGCGACGGCCGCCGCATGGCCCCCGCCGTCCGTGACGCGCTCACCGCGATCCACCGCGAACAGACCGGCTCCGACGCCAGGGCCGCCCAGGCGTGGCTCGCCGCGTGCGAAGCCGACGGACGCTACCAGCAGGACGTCTTCGCCTGACCTCCCATCGCCACGTTCGACACACGACGGCGCGTGACACGACCGCGCGGAGCCTGTGGGCCCTCTGGGCCGTCTGGCGCCTCGCCGGCGAGGCTCGAGCCGGTGTCGGAAGGCCCGCTCGCCGCGGAACTCCGGTGGCGACGAACGGGCCGCGCGCGTCCTGACGCTGCACCAGGCGATGTTCGCTCCTCGTCGGGCGGACATCGCCTGGTGCGGCACTAGCTGCCTTGCTGCCGGTGTCCGATCGCCGTCCGCTGCGGCTGCGCGCCTGCGGCCGGCCGGTCGTCTGTTCCGCGACGGTCGGGGTGTCCGGGCCACCAGACGGGAGGGCCGATGTCCCGGACCAGGGCTGGCACCAGCAGAGTGCGTACGACGATGGTGTCGAGCAGGACACCGAAGGCCACGATGAAGGCGATCTGAGCGAGGAACGCGAGGGGAATCACCAGGAGAGCCGCGAAGGTCGCCGCCAGCACCACCCCGGCGGAGGTGATGACCCCTCCGGTCGCGATCAGCCCGCGCAACATGCCCTGCCGAGTGCCGAGACGGAGGGTCTCCTCGCGTACGCGGGACATGAGGAAGATGTTGTAGTCGACGCCGAGGGCGACGAGGAAGACGAACCCGTAGAGAGGCACGGAGGCGTCGGTGCCGGAGAAGCCGAAAGCGTGCCGGAACACGAGTCCGGCGATGCCGAGTGTCGCCAGATAGCTCAGTGCGACGGTGGCGACCAGCAGCACCGGCAGCAACACCGAGCGCAGAAGGGCGACGAGGATGGCCAGGATGATCGCCAGGACGACGGGGACGATCAGGGTCCGGTCGTGCTGGGCCGTGCTCTGGGTGTCGTACTGCTGGGCGGTGTAGCCGCCGACGAGGGCGTGGGCCCCGGCCGCGTGCAGGCGGTCCCGCAGCCTCTCGACGGTCTGCTTCGCCCGGTCGCTGTCGGGCGCCGCGCTCAGGACGGCGTCGACGCGGACACGGCCGTCGACCACCAGGGGGCTCCCGCCCGGCCTGCCGGAGGAGCCGACGGCCTGCGCACCCGCCACACCCGGTGTCCCGTTCGCGGCCCGGACCACCTCTCGGCCCTTGGCCGCGTCGGCGATGATCACCGCCGGTTGCCCCGAGCCGCCGGGAAAATGCCGGCCCAGTGTCTGCTGCGCCGCGACCGAAGGGGCGTCGTTGACGAAGAGTTCGTTCAACGGCACGCCCTTGGACTGGAGCGCGGGGAAGAAGGCAGCGCCGGCGAGGAGCACGGCAAGGGTTCCCAGCCACAGTGTCCTGGGGCGCGTGTCGACCCAGCCGGCCACGCGCCGCCACAGTTGGTGACCGCCGCCGTCCGCGTCGGCCGGACGCGGCGTGGCCGGCCAGAAGGCGGCCCTGCCCAGGAGAGCGAGTACGGCGGGCAGAAAGGTCAGCGTGGTCAACACCGCGCAGACGATCCCGATCGCCCCGACCGGCCCCAGCGCGCGGTTGTTGGTGAGATCGCTGATCAGCAGAGCGAGAAGTCCCAGGGCGACGGTCGCCGCGCTCGCCGTGACGGCTCCCGTCGATCGGCGCACAGCCGCGACGGACGCGGCCACCCGATCGTCGCGGCGGGAGAGTTCCTCGCGGAAGCGGGCTGTCAGCAGGAGGGCGTAGTCGGTCGCGGCACCGATCACCAGGATGGACAGGATGCCCTGTACCTGGCCGTCGACGCGCACGATGCCGTGGGCCGCCAGCAGGTACACGATCGCGCAGGCGACACCGAGCGCGAACATCGCGCTGACGATGATGGCGAACGGCAGTAGCGCGCTGCGATACACGAGCAGCAGGATGACCAGAACCGTCGCCAGCGCCGCGACCAGCAGAACTCCGTCGATGCCGGAGAACGCGTCCATGAGGTCGCCTTGCGTCGCCGCCGGGCCCGCGATCTGCACGTGGGTGCCCGCCACGTCGCCGGCGGCCCGCCTCAGTCCGTCGAGCGTGTCGGTGAGCTTTTCTCCGAGGTCCGGCCGAAGGGGCACCACGCCCTCGAGCGCCGCGCCGTCCTTCGAGCGCAGGGCCGGCGAGGGTGTGCCCTCCACCGCGTCCCCCTGGGCCATCGCCCGCAGCACCCGGTCGGCCGCGGCCTGCTGGGCGGCGTCGATTCCGGCGTTCTCCTCGGCGGTCCAGATGACGACGGCGGGGAGGCTTTCCCTCTGGTCGAACCGCTTCTGCTGAGCGATGACCTTCGTGGACTCCGCGTTTCGGGGCAGGAAGGCGGCCTGGTCGTTGGTCGACACCTCGCCGAGCCTGCCCGCGTAGGAACCCAGCGCACCCCCCAGGCCGAGCCAGACGATCACAAGAACCAGAGGAACCAGCCGACGTGCTGACCGTGGCGCGATGTTCATTGACTCCCCATGGAGCGCGGAGGGACGACGACTGCCTTGACCCTAAAGTATCTCAATGATTGAGGGATATTATCCTGGGTGCATGCAGCACGACAGCACGCACAGCCCTGAGGGCGTCGCCATCGACCTTCAGACCTACGCCGTCCTGCTGCGTACTCTGCACAGCGAGATCAACCGCATCGCCCAGACATTCGCCCAGGCCCATCAGCTGCACGCCACAGACGTCCACGCCCTGGCCGCCATCCTGGACGCCTCGGTCACCGACGGGCGCCCCATGACGCCCTCGCGGCTGCGGGAACGCCTCAACCTCACCTCGGGAGCCGTCACCGCCTGCCTCGACCGACTCGAGCGTGCCGGCCACATCAGTCGCACCAGGGACGACGTGGACCGCAGAGTGGTGCATCTGCACTACAACCCCGCTGCCCGTGTGCTCGCCCGCCGCTATTTCACCCCCCTCGCACGCGGCACCGACGCTGCCATGCGGCAGTTCACCCCCGAGCAGCTCGGGGCGGTGGCCGCGTTCCTCCACACGCTCAACCAGGAACTGGCGAAAGAGCGTCAGGACCACCCTCAGGACAAGCCCGGACCCGCCACGTGCTGAGCGACTCGGCCCACGCCACTGGGTAGGGTCGGGTCGTGGACCGGGGCAGCGACGGACAGCAGGGCGACGCGTTCGTCGGGGAAGCGCGGGGCGAGCTGTCGCCCCGGGCGGCCCGGCGCCTGTGGTGGGGGTCGGCCGCTCTGGTCCTCGCCGTCCCCGGCACCTCGGTGCTCGTCGCCGGCGCGGAGCACGGCGGGCGACTGCCCGCGGCCGTGGCGCTGGTCCTCGCTCAGGCCTGTGCCCTGAGGTGGCAGGCGCGCGCCCCGGTCGCCGTACTGGCGGCGAACACGGCATCGGGGCTGGCGGTGTGGGCACTGCTGCCCGAGGTGACCTTGACCGGCGCCCTGCTCGCGGCGCAGGTCACCCTGTGTGTGCTGTCGGCCGTCCGACCACGGCGGGTGTCGACGCGGGCCCTCGCGGCGATGTGCCTGCCGGCGCCCCTGGCGTTCACGGCGGGAGGCACGCCGGGCCTGACGGTCTATCTGCTGACGGTGGTCCTGTCGTGGACGGCGGGGCAGTGGCGCAGGGCGCAGCAGGCACGGGCCAGGGCGGAGGCGCACCGGGCCGTGATGCAGGAGCGCGCGCGGATCGCGCGCGAGGTCCACGATGTCGTGGCGCACACCTTGTCCGTGATGGTCATCCAGGCGGGAGCCGCCGACGACGTGTTCACCGAGCAGCCCGAACAGGCCCGGCTGGCACTACGGGCCATCGAGACAGGCGCCCGCTCGGCACTCGGCGAACTGCGCCTCCTGCTGCGGGCGTTCCGGCCCGACGCGGTGGAGGCACCGGCGGGGGAGCCGCACGAACCGAGACCCTCGCTCGCACGGCTCGACGAACTGGCCGAGACCGTGCGCGCGACCGGGATGACCGTGCACGTACATCGCGAGGGGACCACCGACGGGCTGCCCGCCGCGGTGGACCTGACGGCGTACCGGATCATTCAGGAGGCGCTCACCAACACACTGCGCCACGCGACCGGTGCCGACGAGGTGGGTGTACGGCTGACAGCGGACGGGGGATGCGTGGAGGTCACCGTGGTGGACAACGGGCGTACCCCGCCGAACCGGTCGGCTGGGGCGACAGCGGGGCGAGGCCTGGTGGGGATGAGGGAGCGCGTAGGGCTGGTGGGGGGCACCTTGCGTACCGGTCCGCTGCCCGGAGGCGGGTTCGAGGTGGCGGCGCGGCTTCCGCTGGAGCGCGCCTCATGACGCTGCGTGTGGTGGTGGCCGACGACCAGGCCATGGTCCGTACCGGATTCCGTATGATCATCGACGCCCGGAGCGACCTCGAGGTGGTCGGTGAGGCCTCCGACGGGCAGGAGGCGGTGCGGCTGACGCGGGAACTGGCGCCCGACGTGGTCCTGATGGACGTGCGCATGCCCGTCCTGGACGGCATCGAAGCCACCCGGCGGATCGTGGAGTGCGGGAGCCGGGCCCGGGTGCTCGTCCTGACCACCTGGGACGTGGACGCCCACGTCGTCGCCGCCCTGCGGGCCGGGGCGAGTGGCTTCCTGCTGAAGGACATGCGTCCCGCCGAACTCGTCGACGCGATCCGCGTCACCGCGCGTGGTGACGCGCTGCTCGCGCCGATCGTCCTGAGCCGTGTCCTCGACCGGTTCCTGCGCACCACGCCCGATCCGCTGCCACCGCCCTCGCTGCGCGACCTGTCCCCCCGGGAGCGGGAGGTGCTCACCCTGATCGGGCAGGCACTGTCGAACGCGGAGATCGCCGAACGGCTGCGCCTGTCGGAAGCCACCGTCAAGAACCATGTCACCGCGGTGCTCCGCAAGCTGGGCCTGCGCGACCGCGTCCAGGCCGTCGTCGCCGCCTACGACCACGGCCTCGTCCAGCCGCACCGCCCCTGACGACCACCTCCTTCCCGAGGATGAGGCGGGGCCGCGGTCCTCCCGTGCTCCCGGCGCCGCTTCGTTCCCGCGGCCGATCCGCGGCCGGGGCGCCCGCCCGTAGCGTCGAGGTGTGATCGACGACCTGGCCTGCCTCATGTATCTGCTCGCCTACGACGACGCGGTCGAAGGCCCCTATGACCGCTCTCGGACGGAGCTGCTGGTTCGTGCCGCGGCGCTGATCGACCTCGCGTCGCGCGGTCGGCTCAGGGAGGACCACGGCACGGTCCTCGTGTCCGGCACGGAACCGACCGGCAACCCCGTCCTGGACGGCGTTCTGCGCGACGCGTCCGCCGGGGGTTCCTGGAAGCACCTCCTGCGCCGCCACCGCAAGCGGACCTTGGGGGAGGTGGAGGACCGGCTCACGGCGGCGGGAGTCCTCGCCCCGACGTCGCCGCCCACCCGCTTCGGCGCAGCGCGGCTGGCGGTCGCGGACCGCGCTGCGGCCACCGCACCCCGCGCCCGGGTGTCTGCGGCGCTGCGCGGGCACCTCCCGGTGCGGGAGATCCCCGCCGACGCCGCCTTGGTGGCGCTGGCGGCGGCGGGCCGCATCCGCCCGATCGTGTCGCGGCAGGATCGAAAGATCCTGCGGGACCGCATCGACGCCTGCACGTCCCAGCTCGCGGTCCTCGCGCCAGGCCTGGAGAAAGCCGTACGGGCGCTGCCGACGACCATGATCGCCGCCCAGGGCGGCATGGGCGGCAGCTGACCGCAGGGGAGACGACGCGCATGCACCGCATCCTGACCACTCTCGGCTGCGCCCTGACCGTCGCGCTCGCGACGGCCTGGTCCGTCGCGCCACCGCCCGACGTCGCCCGGCCCGCCCCCACGACGGTACGCACCCATGACGGCCCGGTGCGGGGGACCGCACACGACGGCTACCGCACCTTCGACGGCATCCCGTACGCGAAGCCCCCGGTCGGGAGCCTGCGCTGGGCGCCACCCCGCCCCGCGTCCGCCTGGTCCGGGACATGGGAGGCGACCCGCCCCCGAAGCGCCTGCCCGCAGCCGGCCGGCGAGGTACCCGGTGGCAGCACCGACGAGGACTGTCTTCATGTGAACATCACGACGCCCGACGACGCGGGACCGGCACGTCCCCGGCCGGTGATCGTGTGGCTGCACGGCGGCGGCTTCACCACCGGAGCGGGCAGCTCCTACGACGCCCACCGCATGGCCACCCGCGGGAACGTCGTGGTCGTCACCGTCGACTACCGCCTCGGGGCTCTCGGATTCCTCGCGCACAGCGGGCTGCCCGGCTCCGGCACCTTCGGCCTGGCCGACCAGCAGGCGGCGCTGCGCTGGGTCCGGGCCGAGATCGGCGCCTTCGGCGGCGACGCGCACGACGTGACACTGGCGGGCGAGTCGGCGGGCGGCTACAGCGTCTGCGCCCAGCTCGCCTCACCCGCGGCCGGGGGGCTCTTCGACCGGGCGATCATCGAGAGCGGACCGTGCACCGGCAGCCCCGACCGGCCGTTCGCACCGTCCTCCGTGCCCCTGTCCACGGCGCGCGCCCAAGGTGAGGACCTCGCGGCACGGGTCGGCTGCGGCTCCGCCCGCGACGCCGCGGCCTGCCTGCGGCGCGTGGGTGTCTCCCGTCTGCTCGCGGCTCAGGACGGCGATCAACACCCCTCCTACGGAACCCCGTTGCTGGCCGTCGACCCCGCCGCGGCGCTCACCGCCGGCCGCCTGCGCCGCGTCCCTGTGCTCATCGGACACAACCACGACGAGGGCGACGGCTGGGCCGCCGGGTTCGTCCTGGCCGGCCACCCGGTCACTCCCGACACCTGGCCCGACATCGCGAGGTCCTTCTTCCCTTCCCCCGGGCAGGCGCGGGCGATCGTCCGCGCGTACCCGGTGCACCGCACCGACGGGGGACCGGTGTTCGGGGCCGTGATCGGCGACGCGGACTTCGCCTGCCCGACAGCGCGCACCGAGGCCCTGCTCGCCACCCGGACGCCCGTGTGGCGCTACGAGTTCGCCGACGAACACGCCCCGCCGCTCACTCCCGGCACCTCGCCGTTCCCGCTCGGCGCACCCCACGCGAGCGAACTGCCCTACCTCTTCGACCTCGGCGGCCGCCCCCGCGCCCTGACCGGGGCCCAGCACCGCCTGGCCGACGCCATGATCGACTACTGGACCCGCTTCGCCCGCACCGCCGACCCGAACGCTCCGACGTCGCGGCACTGGCCCCGGCAGACGGTGCTGTCCCTGGCGCCGGACCACATCGCTCCCACCCACACGTCACGCTCCCGCCACCACTGCCCGTTCTGGAACGCCATGAGCGAGCACGGGGCACCACCACACGGAAGCCGGGAAACCCTGTGAACGAGACCGTGGTCAGGCGTTGGACGGGCCTTGCCGGCATCGCCGTCGCCGCCGCCTTCATCGTCGAAGTGCCTCTGTATTTCCTCTACTCCGGCCCGCCGCCGGACTGGAACGTCCTGACCAGACTGCTGATCGGAATCCTCGGGCTGGCGCTGCTCGTCGTGTTCGTGACGGCCTTTCGTGAACTGGTCAAGCGGTCGAACCCCGCCTACGAGTGGGTCGGCACGACGGCGTTCGCCACCGGACTGGTCTACGCGACGATCACCCTGGTCTCCAGCGGTCTGGAAGCAGGCGCCGTCATCGCCGCGGACCACCCGATCGACCCGACCGTCACGGTCGGCGGTACCTACATCCTCTACGGGACGATCGGCCGCCTGATGCTCGCGCTCTTCCTGAGCGCCGTGGGCTACGCGATCTCCCGCACGCACCTGCTACCACGCTGGACCGGCCGGTCGGCCTTCGTGCTGGCCGGAGTCAACCTGTCCTTCGTGCCGTCCCTGTTCTTCGGCAACGTCCCCGCGCACTTCTACGCGGCGAACGGCTGGGGCACCACCGCCCTGGCCGGCGCGCTGTTCAGCTACTGGATGCTCGCCCTGGGCGTCTCCACCTACCGCAGCGCCTCACGACGCGCGCCCGCCGGCGCGCCGGCTCGGCAGCACTGAGCCACCGACGATGTCCCGGGCCAGGCCCGAGACATCGTTCCGCCCCGCTTCCGTCAACCGCGGGGGAGCGGGGTCACGGTCTCCAGGTAGAAGGCGTCGATGCTCTGCACGGCGCGTTCGAAGTCGTCGAGATTCACGGGCTTGGTGACGTAGGCGTTGGCGTGCCTGCGGTAGGCGCCGACGACGTCGTCGGGAGCCGACGACGTGGTCAGGACCACGACCGGGATGGTGCGCAGGTCCTCGTCGTCCTTGATGACCGCGAGCAGTTCACGGCCGTTCATGCGGGGCATGTTGAGGTCCAGGACGATCAGGTCCGGGCGGGGGTTGGCCCGGTCCCGGAGATAGGCGAGACCGAGGACGCCGTCGTGGACCTTGACCAGGTTGCGGGCACCGCGGGTCAGGAGCGCGTCCTCGATGAGCAGGGCGTCGGCCTCGTCGTCCTCCACGAGCAGGACGTCGTAGGCACGGGCAGGGGCGATCATCATCGGGTGCTCCCGGATTCGGGTTCGGAGTGATTGAGCAGGCCTGGCCAACGGCGGCGCGCTCCCTGGCGGGTCATGTTGGAGGCTCGGCCGATCTGCGGATAGCCCGCACCGGCGTCGGCGGCCTGGTGAGCGGCCTGAGCCTCCAGCTCGTCGACGGCCTGCTGGACGTAGGTGAGCAGATGCAGGTGTGCCAGGGCCCGCGCCTGCTCGGGGGTGTGACCCACCGACCCGCGCGCGGGCTCGAACACCTCGGGGAGGAGTCGTGCGACGAGTTCGTCGACCTCGCGGAGGGTGATCTCCGAGATCTCGTCATCGGTCATCCGCAAGGAGAAATGGATGCCTGGCATGCGCTCACTGTAGGGGCTGGCGCCCACGGGTGACAACACGTGTTGTCGCCGCGCTAGAGTGTGCTCGCCGTGTACGTGCCGGGGGGATCGAGTGAAGGGGCGGGGGTCCGTGATGATCGGACGGAGGGGGCAGCGCACCGCGCGCCCACGCGCGGCGGCGAACTGGACGACGCGGCGGTGGCTGCGTGTCGGTGTCACGGTCGCCTTCGCCGTGCTGGCCCTCCTCGGCGGTCTGGGCGCCTGGGCCATGGCCCGGTCCGCCACGATCACCAGTGACCTGGTCGACACCCGCTCACCCGCCCTGACCAACTCCGTGCGCCTGGAGACGGCCCTGGTGAACCAGGAGACCGGAATCCGCGGTTACGGCCTGACCGGTCAGAAGCAGTTCCTCCAGCCCTATCAGCAAGGGGTGAAGGACGAGAAGGCGGCCGCGGACCGGCTCGGTCGACTCCTCGTCGGCGACCGCCCCGCCCTGGCCGACCTGCACACGGTCCTCGACCGGGCCGGTGCCTGGCAGCGGCGGATCGCCGCTCCCATCGCCGCGGCCCGACCAGGTGCCCCGGTCCCGTCGGCGGGCGACCGGTCGGCACGGGGCAAGGCCGACTTCGACCGTCTTCGGCAGGCGATGACCACCCAGCAGAGCCACCTCCTGGACGCCCGCAGGAACGCGGTGGGCGACCTCGAGCGCGCTCAGAAGCTGCGCGACTGGATCTTCATCGCCATCGCGGCGGTGATCATACTGCTGGCCGCGGTGGTGTCCGAAGGGCTGCGCCGCGGGGTCACCGGTCCGCTGACGCGGCTCAGTGCCGACGCCGGGCGCGTGACACGCGGGGACTTCGCCCATCGGATCACCGCCTCAGGGCCGGCCGACCTGCGCACCCTGGGAACGGACATCGAGTCCATGCGCCGCCGCCTGGCCGACGAACTCGCCCTCAGCGAGCAGCGCCGTCAGCTGCTGGACGAGCAGGCGGTCGACCTCAAGCGGTCCAACGAGGAGCTGGAGCAGTTCGCCTACATCGCCTCCCACGACCTCCAGGAGCCGCTGCGCAAGGTCTCCAGCTTCACCCAACTGCTCCAGCGCCGCTACCGAGGACAGCTCGACGACCGCGCCGACCAGTACATCTCCTACGCCGTCGACGGCGCCAACCGCATGCAGGTCCTCATCAACGACCTGCTCGCCTTCTCCCGCATCGGCCGCGTCCACAACGCCCTCGACCCCGTCGATCTCCACACGGTCCTCGACAAGACCCTCGACACCCTCAGCATCTCCATCGAGGAGGCCGGCGCCCGCATCACCCGCGAGGACCTTCCCACCGTCGCCGGGGACACCACCCAACTCGGGATGCTCTGGCAGAACCTCATCTCCAACGCCATCAAGTTCCGCGCACCCGAGCGCACTCCCGAGATCCACATCGGCGTACGCCAGGGAGACGGTCTGTGGCAGTTCACCGTCACCGACAACGGCATCGGCATCGAACCGGAGTACGCCGACCGCGTCTTCGTCATCTTCCAGCGCCTGCACACCAAGGACCGCTACCCCGGCAGCGGCATCGGCCTGGCCATGTGCAAGAAGATCGTCGAACACCACGGCGGCACCATCCGCGTGGAGCCCACCGCCGAGCCCGGAACCCGCATCGCCTTCACGCTCCCCGACACGCCGCCGGCGGACGCGCACGGCTGAGACCGTGGCCTAGCGACCCATCTCGGTGACGAGAGTGGAGGAGATGTGGGCCAGGGCGGGGTCCGCGGCGATGAAGAACGTCTCGACTCCGGCCAATCCGTGGTTCATGCGGGCCATCGGCATCTCGTGCTCCAGGTCGCGAACGCCGCGGACCCCACGGACGACGACGTCGATTCCCGCGCTGCGGCAGTAGTCGACCAGCAGACCGCCGGTGTGGGAGTCGACCGTGACGTTGCCCAAGTCGGCTGCCACGGCATGGAGTCGGTCCAGGCGCTCCGCGACGGGGAGGCGGCCGGTCTTGCTCGCGTTGGACATCACGCACACGACGACCTCGTCGAACAGGAGGGCAGCGCGCCGCAGAACGTCCTGGTGCCCTTGCGTGACCGGGTCGAAGGATCCTGGGAAGAGGGCTCGCATGAACGGAAAGAGTAACAATCGACCGGCAGGCGGGTCACGCGTGATCACGGCCACGCGGGACACGCTCTTCGCTTCCGAGCGTCAGCGAAGCGATCAGCGCGGCCGTGGCCGCCGGGTCGACGCTCTGGTGCAGGTGCTCGCCCGGTAGGTGAGCCACCTGCCAGCCGCGGGCCCGCGCCTCCTCGGCCTGGTGCTCGTAGGGCGGCCCGAACAGGACGTACGCGCAAGGGTGGTCGTCCCAACCGGGCGGCACCGGAACGGCCTGCTCGTAGTACGACAGCGGCAGCCGGGGCTGCTCGTCCACGATGGTCCGCCGCGTGGCCGCGTCGGCGAACATGGGCGACACATCGGCCTCGTCCCACCAGTCGGTCCACCGCGGGAGCACCCCGTCGACCGCCAACGGCCGCAGGAAGTCGAGCAGTTCCGGGCCCGCCACCGAGGTCGCACCGCTGCGGGCGGGCAGCGCCGCGTCCACGAAGACCGAGGCCACCACCGGGTGGGGCAGCGCCACCCGCACCTCCGGGACGAACAGCCCCGCGTTGCTGTGCGCCACCAGCACCAGCGGCCGGTTCTCCGGGACGTCGGCGACGGCCTCCCGGACGGCCGCCGCCACACGTGGCCAGAACGGCGGCTCACCCTTGCCCACGTCCGTCAGCGACGGCACCCGGACGGCATGCCCGGCCGCGGTCAGCCGCTCGGCCACACCGGTCCATGTCGAAGGCCCCACGGAGGGGCTGTGCACCAGGACGAAAAGCGGTTCGCCCAGGCGCGAGCGCACCGCGTGCCACGCGTCCGGCGACACCAGCCCGCGAACCGACCGCACCAGCCGGAACAGGCCCGGGCCGTACCGGGCGGCCAGATCCTCGTCGTGCTCGAACACGTCGAGCTCGTTGGCGGCGGTGATCTCCAGGAAGGCGCGCAGATCCTCGGCACACGGTTCGACGTCACGCCGCGTGAACCGGTCGCGGAAGGCAGGCCGGGGGGACGGCGCTCCCAGTCGGGGATACGTCGCGGCCCGATCGCAGCTGCCGTACAGGTACACCAGGGCCTCGGCCCGTTCACCGATCAGGTCGGCCAGGACCGCGCGCTCGGCCAGGCTCATGAGGGATTCGGCGAATCCGTCGGTTCCGTAGGCCGCATGACACATGCCCGCGCGTTGTACGTCGGCGTCCGCGCCCCAGCCCGCCAGGGTCCGGCTCACGCGGACCAGATGCTCCAGCAGCGTCCCGCCGGGGTGCGTCACGTCCTGTGCGCCGCGGCTGCGCAGGTACTCCACGACGGCTGAATGGTCGACGGATGCATGGTCAACGGATGCGGGTTCGTCTCGAATCTCGCTCACGTCACGAGTTATATCCGTGACGTGAGGGTGGCGCAAGGCCGGTGTGCGGGCCGCCCGCGCACCGCACGGTGGAGCGCTGTCGGTGCGCGGGTGCGCCGAACTCCGCCCGGCTACCGGCTCGTCGGCCCGCCGCGCCAGGCCGGGTTCACCCGAATCTCGATGTCGTCGGACGTCGACTCCCGCACGGTGTCCGGGGTGACCCGCACCCTGAGCTCGCGGCCTGTATCGGCTTCGACGAACACCAGAGGCGGCCGGCCGTCCTGCAGGTGCGTGTCGCCCCACTGCATCAGAGCCAGAAACACCGGCAGCAAGTCCTTGCCGGCGCCGGTCAGTCGGTACTCCTCCCGGGCGCGGCTGCCCGGCGCGTGATAGGTGACGGTCTCGGCGACGTGCGCCGCCTTCAGCTGTTTGAGGGCGCGCGACGCGGCCGGCGCGGAGACCCCGGCGCGCTCCACGAAGTCGTCGAACCTGGTGGTGCCGTAGAACAGCTCGCGGACCATCAGGAACACCGTCTTCGTGCTGAGGAGGTCCAGCACGCGGGCCGCGGAGCATCCGTCACCGATGGACCATCCGTCGCGGTCGCTCAGTCGCTCCTCGAACCTCATCGCCATGCGGCCAGCATAACTGACTAACGCTCACATAACTAACGCTTGCGTTACCCAGGCGGGGTGTGGTTGCCTCTTGTCGGCGAGATGATCACTCAGGTCCCGGTGGAGCGGCGCTGCGGTTGTCCTGCCGGACGAAACCCCACCGCACCGCACGAGGAGGCGCAACTGCCGTGCCCATGTGGAACATCCATCACACGCCAGGGGTCTTCGGGGCCGCGCAGAAGCGCCGGCTGGCCTCGGACATCACGGATCACTACGAGAAGATCGGACTCCCTCGGTTCTATGTGGTCGTCCTGTTCCACGAGGTGGGTCCCGACGACTTCCACATCGGCGGACAGCCCGCCACCCTCGGGGTTCGCATCGCGGTCGACCACATCGCCCGACGCAATCCCGACGAGGAGACCCGTCGTCGCACCGCTCGGTGGGTCAGGGGCATGCTCGAACCCCACCTTGCGCAACACGCAGGTCTGCACTGGGAGTTCCACATCGACGAGACCAGCAGCGAACTCTGGATGATCAACGGGATCGTGCCGCCGCCACCTCGTTCCGATGCCGAGCGGCGCTGGTCCGAGACGAACGCGGCAACCGCCTACTGAGGGCTGCAGGTGCTGATCTCGATCAGATTCCCGTCGGGGTCGCGCACGTAGGTACGGGTGACCGGGCCGAGCGCGCCGGTGCGCGGTACGGGGCCCTCCTCGACGGCCACGCGGCAGGACGCGAGGTGGTCGAGGAGATCTGGCGTTGCGCCTGGGAGGTGACCAGGCACAGGTCCGCGCTGCCGGTGGTGGGGCGGGCCGCGCGGGGAAGGAGTTCGCCGCCCGCCGGGTGAAGGTTGATCTTGCTTGCGCCGAAGGCCAGCGCGCGGCGGCCCTCTCCGAAGGTCACCGGCCGCATGCCCAGGACACGACTGCAGAAGGCGACGGTCCGCTCCACGTCGGCCACGGTCAGCACCAGGTGGTCCAGGGCGCGGACCCACAGCCCCGGCCCCTCGTCGGCGGCACCGGGCCGAGCAGCCGGACGCAGGCGTCCCTCGCGGGGGCGGACAGCCATGCGTGGAAGCGGGCGAACAGCCGTGCTGGATCGGGGCCGTTCCGTAGGGCGACGTCCTCGTCGCCTTGCGCCAGGTCGGGTTCGTCGGCGGCGGTGATCTGGGGGTTGAGGAACATCCATGTCAGATCGTGCGCTAAGCCCTCGCGGCCTCGATTGGCGCTTTGACCTGGGCTGATCGTACGGCGCAGCCTTCGCGGGTCGATGTTGTCGATCTTCGGAGGATCTGGTGTCGGTCGAGTTCCTGTCGGATCAACAGGCAGCCCAGTACGCGGCGTTCAACATGCCGCCCCGCGGGGCTGGACCCTGGTGTGGCTCAACCTGTTCGGACGCAGCCGGGTGTGCACCTACGACTTTCGGGGCCCGCACGCGGACCCCCGGAGGGCCTGCCGGTCCTGAAGGCGTTGAAGTCGCTGCCGGACCTGATGGGGCGCAAGAAGGTCGGGCCCGCCGAGATCGACACGGGCTTGCTCACGGGCTCCTGGCGGCGTCTGGTGCTGTTCGCGCCGCACTTGGAGCCGGGCACGGTGGACTGGAAGGCGTACGCGTTCTGCGTCCTGGAGCAGATGCACCGGATGCTGCGTCGGCGGGAGGGGTTCGCTAAGAACTCCTCCAAGTGGGGCGATCCTCGCGCGAAGCTGCTGGACGGCACCTACCGCGAGGTCGGCCTCGGGGAACATCGGTACAGCGGTTGGCGCTGAGAACGATCATGGTCAGGGTGTGAGCGCGCTGACCCGGTTCTCGTACTCGCGGCGGGCCTTGCGCTGAGCTGGTACCGCTGGGGTGCCCTGGGCGCCGTCGAGCGCCTGGCACCGGGCGAGGAGCTGGTGGTGCACCGCGGGTACGGCGCTGACACGCAGGGTGTAGCCCTGGCCGCGTCTTACGTTCGTCCCCTGGTCGAGCGCGGCCCGCTCGGCGGGCTCCAGCTCGATGGTGCGGAGGTAGTCGGCGACCTTGCCCGGCATGTCGAGCGTGACCGGCAGCTCCGGGGCGGGCGCGTCTTCCTCGCTGGCGGCATGATCGGGCAGGAGGCCGGCGACGGCGGTCCGGTTGGCGCCGCGGCTGACCCGGTGGTCGCAGGCGAGGGCGGCGATGGAGCGGCCTTCCAGGTACGCCGTGCGCACGTCGCTGGTCTGCGCGGCCGTGATGGCGGGGCGGCGCCCGCCCTTGTTGCCCTTGGCCTCGGCGGCGCGCAGACCGTCGTAGGTCAGCTCGCGCTGGAGGTCGCGCTGGAGTTCGCCGGCGGCGGCGAGGTTCTGCACCATGAACTTCACGGTGGACAGCAGCTCGCCGGTGCGCGGGTGGCGGGCGGTGAGGTCCATGGCGGAGAACGCGCCGTCGTGGATGCGCAGGGCGAGACGGTCGCGGTGGAGGACGTCGAGCACGTCGAGGATGTGCTGGTTGCCGCGCACGAGGCGGAACATCTCGGAGATGTGCACGGTGTCGCCCGGCCGCGCGTAGGTGAGCAGCTTGCCGAACTTCGGACGCTGGAGGGGGTGGAGGCGGCTGGAGGTACCCGGGTCCTCCTCGAAGACGACCGGGTCCTCGATCCCGGCCTCGGCCAGGACGAGGTTTTGGCGGGCGGTGGACTGCTGGTCGGTCGAGACCCGCTTGTAGACCAGGTTCGCCACCGAGGGCCCCTTCCGTACGGAGGATCGGACCCTATCTGTCGTCAAACCCTGTCAGCAATCACCATCGGATCTGATTGGATTCGCGCCGCCGTGAACCCCCGGATTGCACGGGTTCATTGGACGCGCCGCCCGCCTGTCGTCAAACGATCGTTTGCTGACAAGAGCCCGCGGCCGATCAGAGGCAGCTAGTCACGTGACTGAAAGGCATCGAGCAACCGTTCCCCGAGTCGAGGAGATTCGGGATCATGAAGCATGCTTCCGGATGACTGGCACCTCACCCAAGACGTTGACGACTTCCTCGCCCGAGCCGGGGACTTCCTGTGCTCGCGCCCCGCCCTGCACAACACTCCGCTGACGGACATCGAGAAACTGCGGATACGCAGGCCGGACGCGCACGGCCCCGTCACCTCCGTCTTTGGCCGGCTGGAGTCCGGAGGCGAGGTCCAGGCGGTTTTCTCTCTCACTTCACGCGGCCGCCTGGGCCTCACCCCCTCTCTGTCGAGCAGGCCGACGCCCTCGCCGCCCGTCTGGCGGTCCTCGGGCCCTTGCCCGCCAACGTCATCGCGGACCGTGACACCGCCACCGCATTCGCCGACTCCTGGCAGCGCCACACAGGCGCGGCGCCAGCACTCTATTGGCGGACGCATCTCTACCGTCTCGGCACACTCACCCCGCCGCAGCCGCACCCGAAGGGCCGGGGCCGCCTCACGGGCGGGACAGACCGCGAACACGTCGTACGCTGGTGCCGTGAGTTCTGCGTCGACGTCAAGGAGCAGTCCTCCATCGACCTGATCGACGCCGGCTCCTGGGACGACTCGCGCCTCGGCGACCGACACTTCACCTTCTGGGAGACCCCGGACGGCACGCCCGTCTCGATGGCAGCCGCGACCTCACTCATCGGCGGCATGGTCCGGATCGACCCCGTCTACACCCCGGCCCACCTCCGGGGCCGTGGCTACGCGGGCGCCGTAACGGCCGAGGCGAGTCGGGCAGCGCTGGCCGCAGGAGCGGCGGACGTCGTCCTGTTCACAGACCCGGACAACCCCACCAGCAACGCCCTCTACCAGCGCATCGGGTACGTCCACGTCGCGGACTTCGCCGGGTACAAGTTCTCCTACGACGCACCACAAGCCGGTTGAGGGCGTAATCGGCGCATACGCGCCAGCAACACACCAAACCGCACGTAAAGCGGCTGACGGTAGCGAGGGCTGGCAAACTCGACACCGCTCTGGTCAACCATGACTAGTCCGGCTCGCCCCCGTCGTCGTCCTCGTCCAGCTCCGGTGTGTCCGGGTCGCGCAGCGGGCGCAAGGCGCCGGCGGCCGGGACCTGAGCGGTGAAGCTATAGCGGCCGAGCAAGTTCAGGTTGCGATGCTTGAGCGGGAACAGTCGGGCGATGTCCTCGTCCCGGATCTCGTGGCCCTCGGCGCGGAGCTGGGCGACGGCGGCGTCGATGTACTTCGTCGTCCACAGCACGATGGCGTTGAGGACCAGGCCGAGCGCCCCGAGCTGGTCTTATCCGAACTAGCCCAGCCCGGTGGCAGGGCCGCCTGCTCGCCGTCGTTCACCACGGAAAGTAGTCGTGAAGAACTTGGGTGGACGGGTTTCGTCGGGGGTGTCGTGCACGTGTCGGCGTACTCGCCTATGTGTAGAGCCGCGTACGGATGAACGTGCAGAGGATGGAGACCTGTGAAGCGCGGGCGTCGTGGTTCGAGATGATGGCGCGGTGTCTCTTCGCTATTTCAATCAGACCGGCTGGACCGCGATCTTCAATGGCACCGACACCGAGATCGGCCGCATGGTGCGTGTGGAGGGCTGGGACCAGGCGACCGGAACGGCCCTGGTCGTCGATCCCAAGCAGGGTGCCCTGCGTCCGGTGACGGGCTACGAGACTTCTCCCACCTGGAGCGAGCTGATCAGGTCGTGGCCGCGGTGCCTGGCGGAGGGTGGCGGGTGCACTGGAAGGACGAGGGACCAGGGGGAACGCCGCTGACGGAACAGCTGCTGGCCTGGCTCATCACGTCGCAGGGGCGAGCGACGGCCATCACGGTCGATGCTCAGGGGTATGTCGAGGATGCCGATGGCGCTGACGCCTTCATCCCGCCGGGCGAGGACCCGGTGTCCTGATCGCAGTTGGTCAGGTCACGTCGCTTCCGGCGGCCGAACACTTGATCAGTTGTTGATCACCAGCTGAAAGCTCTCGGAGAATTCGCTGCTCTCGATCAGTCCGGCGATCACGTCAGTCATGCTGTCGATGCCCGGATCCCTGACGATCAGGCCGTCCGAGACCCAGAAGTACCGTCCCCCGAGGGCCTCGTCGGTCCCTGCCCAGAGTTTCATCAGGCGCTCGACTTCCGCGACGGTGAACACGGTCGCGGTCCAACGAGACCCATCCTCCAGAGTCACGAAGACATCGACGTTGCAAACCTCGTCCAAGTCCTCGCCCTCGCTGGGCAGGAACGACGCCTCGAAACCCTTCATACGGACCCGATACCAGGGCTCGTCCCACCCTCGCTCGATCGGTTCAGACCATGTGCTGCGGCTCATCGCGCGAGTGTCCCTGGTCGGGGCATCGATCTCAACCGAGATCCTCTGCCGTGCTGCCGCCACCCGCGGCCAGAGCTGGGGACGTTCGTCCGTACGCAACTGGGGACAAAAAGTCCGTACGCCGGCAGCACGCCGTCCGCGCGCTTTGCGGTCCTACTGGGAGAGCGCGTAGGTCCGGACGGGGTCGAGGTGCAGTTCGAAGGGCCCGAAGCAGTCGGCTGCGAGGGTCGCGACCGGAGCGCCGCAGGGGCAGGCTCGGTTGAGTCCCTCGTCGCCTGTCGGTCCGCAGCACCCGTTGCTGTTCTCCCAGTTGGGCAGTGGCTGAAGGCCGGCGGCGTCATCAGGATGCACCAGCACTGTGTGTCGGCTGCCGGCCGAGATGACGAAACCTTCTTCACGGCAGACCACCGGTCCGCGCGACTGAGCTGGCTTCGGGTCCTCCTGATCGTCCTGCGCGACGTAGGGAGGTCCCCAGGGCTCGGGATCGATCGCGTAGTGGCCCCGCGGAACGGTGGAAGGTGCCCGGCGTGTTTCCTTGTCCCTGTCGCGCTCGTCGTCTGAGACGTCAGGGATGGCGGCAAGTTCGGCCAGCTCCGGCGTGATCGCGGTGCCGCACTTGGAACAGAGGAAGACGGTCATCCCCTCGTTGTAATGCTCAGGACTGCCGCTTCGCATCCTCGTTTCGCTGCTCGGAGTCGATGCGCGCGACGAAGCCACGGAGATCGGGCATGCCCAGGTGGACGGTGGTGTGCCGGGCCGCGAGGTCGCGCATGGCGGCGAGCTTCTGCTCGGCGGCGGCGAGGCTGGCCTCGATCGCGGCGACCTCGCCGAGCCAGCCCTGTTCCTTGGCCTCCTGGAGCCGGTCGAGCAGGTTCGCGTGGATTTCCTCCAAGCGGGGCATCTGCTCGGGATCGGGCCGCAGGACGGGGCAGCGGATGCAGGCGTGTTCGTGGACGCAGGGGGTGCCGAAGTCGCGTGCGCAGACGCCGAGGGCGACCTTCCGCAGCTCGAAGTGGGCCAGGAAGTCCTGCCACTCCTGCGCGGTGGGTTTGCGGTACTCCTCCCCGGGTCGCAGTGACCGGCGGCGGGCGATGAAGGACCGGTGGTGGTTGATGACGTCCTCGGGATAGATCGCGGCATAGCCGAGAGTCGTGTCGACCGTCCGGTGGCCGCAGATGCGGGTGGCGATGTGCGGGGGCAGGCCGGAGCGGAGGGCGTCGGTCACGAAGATTCTCCGGAAGTTGTGCGGTGTGTATCGCAGCTGCTCATCGCCGGGCCCGGTCAGCCCGCTGGCGGCGAGGGCGTCGTTGAGGCAGGTGTAGATGTAGTTGCGCGGGATCGCCCGGTCTTCTGGGCCGCAGAGGCGCTGAAAGAGAAACGGCATCGGTGCACTCCAGAGCCGTTCCAAACTGTCGTAGGCGGAGACCAGGGGTGGCCTGCTGCCTGCGCCGGACGCGATGGATGATCGCGGTGAGCACCTCGCCGAGTTCTGGTGAGACCAGCAGCAGCCGCTCCTGGTCGAGCTTGGACGGGGCGACCTGGAGCATGGGCACGATCTCGCCGGTGGTGGGCAGCTGGTAGGCGACGAAGCTGTGGTGGGTGAGTTCGAGTGCTTCCTCGATACGCACGCCGGTGTGGCGAAGGACTTCGACGATGGCCCAGGCCCAGAAGGCGCGTTCTTCTTCCACGGTCAGGTCCCGGCGCCGGCCGGTGGCGGGGTCGTCGGCGTAGACGCGGGAGGACGCTCCGGCGCAGCGGAGGAGGTTCTCGCCCGCCGGAGTGGTGAACGGAGCTCCGGCCGGGATCTCCCGCCCGGTGGCGAGACAGGTCTGGGCGTCCTTGAGCTGGCGCTCGACGGCTTTGACCAGGGCCGGAAGTGCGGGCAGCAGGGTGCGGGTGCGCTGGTCCATGGCCGCCTTGCGGCGGGCGCGGTTCTTCCTGTGGTCGGTGTCGCTGTCGCGGACCGGGCAGGGCGCCACCCACGGGCCCCAGCGCATCGGTTCGTCGGCGGCCCAGCGGGTGAGATCTTGGTAGAACGTGCGGACCCAGCTGAACACGGTGTGTGCGTTGACCCGCGGCCGGATGGGGGTGCCGTGCCGGTCACGGACCATGCGGACGCGCTCCCGCCAGGCGGTGACGATGTCTGCGTCCAGCCGCAGCGAGTCGATGCCCGGGTGGTGTTTCTCCAGGTCACGCCAGAAAAGTCCGGCCAGGGTGCGGGCCATGTCCTCTAGCGTGGTGTAGTCGACGTCCACCGCGCGTTCGGCGAGGTAGTCGACAAGGAGGTCCCGTATCGCGGTGCAGGTGATGCCCTGCCGGTCGACCAGGTCTGCCGGTGTCAACTGCCCCGGCAGCATCACCGCCTTCAGCCGTGCTGGGGCGTCGGGGCCGAAGACGCCGAGGCCCGCGAGGAGCGCGTAGAAGAGGTGCTTGCCGTGGTAGCCGTTGGTCTGATGCTCGCCGATGGCGTGCTGCAGCTCGGCGCAGTCGCCGATGGTGACGTCGCGGACGGTCCCGCCCTTGGAGACCACGATTCAGGTGACGCGGTTGAGTGCGTTGTTGCAGTCGTTGGATCCCGCGTGGCCGGTGGCCGCGTACTGGTCCTTGAGCGCCGCGAACCCGTCGGGATCGGTGACGCTGCGGATGTGTGCCAGCAGCTGCGAAGGACGCTGCCGCAGTAGCCACCGGAAGGCGGGGCGTACGACTTGTCCGCCCAGCAGCGGGATCATGCCACAGCACAGATCGGCGCGGTCGTACTTGCGTGCCCGCTGGTGCTCGGCAAGCCACTGCATCGGCAGCCGCGTCCACTCCCGGCCTGCTTCCTTGGCTCCGCTGGCCATCCAGCGCTCCTGCCAGGTGCGGCCGGGCTGGTCCTCCAGCCAGTCCAGCAGCTTGATCAGACCCCGGTGCCGTGTGCGCAGGTTGGCGTCGCTGTCCGCGGTGAACGGCAGCGCGAGTGTGCGCTCCAGCACCCGTTCGCGCAGTTCCTCCGTCTGCCACCAGGTGGCTGGCGCTTCGCGTTTCTCCTGGCCGGGAGGCAAGGGGGGCGTGACGGGCGGTGGCGGAGGGCCGGGCAGTCACGGTCGCGGTAGTCATACCGGGCCTCCACCGAGGGCGGCCGTCCCGAGTAGTGTCTGGAGGACCTCGGAACGGTAGCCCGGGGCGGGCATCACCGGTTTGACGGGCTCCGCAGCCTGCCGGGCGTGGTGGGCCAGCACGTGAGCCACGACCTCGTCCTCAGCAGGTTCGAGGTACTGCTCCGTGGTGCTGATATGGAGATGGCCAAGGACCCATTGGACGTCGGTGAGCGAGAGCTTGGGGTCGCGCACCATGCGTTTGGCCGCGCTGTGCCGCAGGTCATGCAGGGTCCAGTTCGCTCCCAGGGTCTCGTTGGCCCGGGTGAACACCATGCGTGCCGCGTCGTAGCTCAACGGCCTGATCGGGCGCCGCAGGGTCCACCACAGCGGCTCCTCCGGCCCGTCGAGAGCCTGCGGGCGGATCTGCTGATGGTAGAGACGCAGCCATACGAACGCATCGCTGGAGGCGGGGATCCATTGCAGGGCCCGGTAGCCCTTGCGGATGACGCCGATCGTCTGGTCAGCGGGGCTGACCCGGTCCCGGCTGACGCCGAGGAGTTCCGAGGCGCGGGGGCCGGCCGAGATGTAGAAGGCGACCAGCGCGCGGTCGCGGTGCGAGGGCAGGGCCGCGAACAGTTCGTTGAACGCCTGGTCGGGGATGCCGCGCGGGGTTCGCCGGGGCTCCTTGGGCTGGTCGGGGGCCCGGCCGCCAGGGTGCTTGAAGGCGTGCATCGGGTTGTGGTGGGCGTTGAGGTGCTCGTCCTCGGCGCGCTTTGTCTTTGGGAACGGGTTGAGCAGCGGACGTCCGTGCACGTCGCGCTGGTACTCGTAGAAGCTGCGGACGACTGCCCGCGCGTGTCTCCGGGTGCGGGGCGCGTATTTCCCGCCCGCGTACTGCTTGCCGGTCACCGGGTTGATCGACCCGGGCACCGGGGCGTCCGGCCGCCGGGGTCGCGGCGGTTTCTTGACCATCTTCAGCCACAGTGCGAAGTCCCGGGCCTCCGCCCGGCCGGCCCGGTCCCACGGCACGTCGACAGCCCACAGGAACCGGAACCAGGCCAGCAGCTCGTACGCGTACGAGCGGAGCGAGGCCGGGCTGTCGTCGTCGGCGAGCATGTCGAGCAGAAACTCGCTGACCGCCGCCACCTCAACCCCGTCCCGGACGAGCAGCCGATACGGCAGCGACGGATCGTCGGTCTCCTCGACCCGGCCGACCCTCGGCACTGTGACCGCCGTGACGTCCCGTAACTGCATGCTCTCTTGCACCTGATCCTCCACGAGCCGTGGTGGTCTCCAACAGCTCGTGATGACAGCACATCAGGACGGTGGTGTGGCACGGCTTCCGAGGCGAGCTGACCGGCCTGGTGCTTGATTCCGTCACCGTGCGTAGATCTCCGGCTGCTCGTCGGCTCACGCCCCGGTAGTTCGGTCGACAGGTCATCGGCGCGCTGGGACTCGTCCTCAACGCCCTGGTGTTGTTCACCACCCGATACATGGACGCCGCCGTCATCCAGCTCCGCAACGACGGCTTCGACGTCCGCGGCGAGGACGTTGCCCGCCTCTCGGCCTTCGTCCGCCACCACATCAACATGCTTGGCCGCTACTCCTTTTCCCTGCCTGACCTGCCGGGGAGCCTTCGGCCGTTGCGCGCCCCGGATGCCGCGGAGGAGTAGGAGACCAGGAGGCGGGCGCGACCGTACGCGCCCGCCGCCCGGGACCGGTCAGCTGCTCCGTTTCCGCGCCGTCAGTTGGAAGAGTCGCGCAGTGTGCATGTAGGGCGGGCGCGCGGTGGTGGCGAGTTCCAGTTGTTCGAGGTCGGCGTAGAACGCCGGGTCGTACTTGCGCGCGTCGTCGGTGATGTAGTCGCAGAAGCTGCGGATGCCGTAGTGCTGCACGTCCTGGCAGCCGAGGCCGTGCAGCACGGAGATGATCTCCTCGGCCGTATGCAGTGTCAGCGCTGAGTTGAACATCTGGGTTCGGGCCTGGTCGGTGACGAGCGCGGCCAGTGCGGCGGCTGGATCCATCTGGCGAACAGTGATGTTCAAGGCCGCCGAATGCCGGTTTATCGCCATCACGGAGAACAGGCCGCCGTCCTTCAGCGGGGCGAGGGCCGTGGCAAGCGTGCCCGCCACGTCATCCACGTACTGAAGGAGGTTGTGGCACAGCACTACGTCGAACTGCCCGGTAACGAGGTCGGCGGGCAGAGCAGCCACATCGGCCTGCACGCAGGTGATCAGCTCAGTCAGGCCGCCCCCCGTGGCTCGCTCGGTCGCGGCGGAGAGCATGGCAGGGGCGTAATCGACGATGGTGACGTGGTGTCCGCGGGCTGCGAGGCGCATGGCGTCACCGCCGTCGCCACCAGCAAGGTCGAGTATGCGCAATGGCCCGTCGTTAAGGCCGTCCAGATGACGGGCCAGGTTCACCTCGGCGATTGCGTACCGCAGGCGGCCCCAGGGGGCGTCCTGCCATTCCTGCCAGGTGGTCATTGCAGTGTCGAACTTCTCAGGAGCTTCAGGCATCTGGTGACGATAGCGGCCTGGCCGTGGCCAGACCGGCTACCTGTGCAGCCACACCACGACACGGCCGCGCAGGTCAGCGTCGGCTGTCGCCGGGGGCGAGCAGGCTGGTGAGCTCGGCGATTGCGTCCGAGGACGGCTTGAAGTAGCGCCGGACGTTCTCCGGCTTCTTGTGCCTCGACTTCGCCATCAGCATCAACAGGGAGGCGCCCTGCTCGCCGAGGTGGGTCAGCGAGGAGTGGCGGTACTCGTGCAGATCCCAGCCCGTGCCGGGTCCGCGTACGACCGTGTGGTCATCGAGCAGGGCGCGGGCCTGCCCGTACGACAGCCGGGCGAACCCGGTGTCCGGGCAGACGTCGCGCGGGCTGACGACCTTGCCGGGACCGGGCTTCCGGTGGGTGACGAAGACCGGCCCGCGGGTGCGGCCGCGCAGCAGGCGGGGCAGGAGCCGGGCGGTGCCGGCGTCCCAGTACAGGGTCTCCAGCACGTAGTCCTCGCGGGCCTGGCCGCGGCGGCGGGCCTTGGTCCGGGCACCTTTCGCCTTGACCGGGCAGCGGCGTCCGGCGAAGTCCAGCTCCTCGATATTGACGCCCAGGATCTCCTCGGACCGCCCGGCGGTCTCGTAGAGCATCCGCCACAGCGTCTTCTCCCGCAGGTGCACCTCGCGCCGCGCGACCAGCCGGTCGACCGCCATCTTCGAGCGGGCCGGGGTCTCGGAGTCCGGCACCGCCAGCCGCTGCGCCCAGGCCGGGACCATCGGTCCCTCGTAGCCGCGCTCCCGGCACCAGCCGAGCCAGGACAGCACCCCTGCCCGGCGGGAGTTCCAGGTGTTGACCGCCGCGGTGCCCCACAGCAGTTCCAGGGCCTCGCCGATCTCGTCGTCCGCGACCGACGCCAGCGGCCGGGCGTTACCGAGCCGTTCGGCGGTCTTGCCCACCCCGATCCCGTAGTTCCGGACCGTGTTCGGGTTGCCGAGCGAGTCGAGAAACACGTCCGCCGCCGCACAGACGGTCAACGCCTTCCCGGTCGGCATCTGCACGACGGTGGGCACCGCATCCCCCCTGCCACAGATAACAGCGCCGCTTCACGTAGCGGCCGGAGAACGTCACCGCAGATGACGGATCAAGCTACCGCAGATATTGGGGTGTTATCTGCGGGAAGACTTCAGTCCCGTCTCGGAACCGACGCTCCGTCAGCCCCCCACCAGGGCCGACGAAGGCTTAGCGCACGATCTGACACAGATGTTCCTCAACCCCCGATCTACATCGGCGCACGCGACTCGTCGTCGGTCTGGGGCTGCTCGGTCCCGGGGAGACGGTCACGGAAGACCAGCGGCCGATCACCGCCGAGGCCGAGCAGCGAGGCGGCCCTCAGGGCGCGCAGGTGTTCTCCCGGACGCGGGTCCAGGAGGACTCGGGTGCGTTCCGACTCGAGTCATGTCACGAGTTATGATCGTGACGTGAAGGGTGAGGCGAGTGGCAGCGGGGACGTCCCCGCCGAGGAGTTGCGGTTCGACTTCCGTTCCGGCCGGCTGTGCCTGGCCTTCGTCGCCACCGTGGGAGAGCGATGGCGAGGCAACCACGAGCGGCTGCGCGAGCCGGCTGACCTGGCGCGCTGGTATGTCGAGGCCGGCCTGCTCGACGAACCGCCCGCGGTCACGGCCGCCGGACTGGAGGCGGCACGCGTGCTGCGCGAGGCGGTCCACCGCATCGCCCAGGCGCTGATCGCCGCTCACCCGCCGGCCGCCGACGACGAGACCGCGGTCAACGCCGCCGCCGCGCTCCCACCCCTGATCCCGGTCCTGCGCGCTGGAACCGGCAGGCTCACCCTGCCCCCCACCCGAGCGCAGCAGTCCGCTCTCAGCACGGTCGCCCGCGAGGCCATCGACTTGTTCACGAGCACCGGCATCGACCGCATCCGAGAGTGCGTCGGCCCGCAGTGCGGTCTGCTCTTCGTCGACACCAGCCGCCCGGGGCTCCGTCGCTGGTGCTCCAGCACCGCCTGCGGCGGCAAGGCCCGGGCGGCCACCTACCGCCACCGACGCGCCGCGTCCAGTGGCAACCCCGGCCCGGAATAGCGGCAGCGGCGCGAGCACGAGCCACCGAAGGCATGGGAGGCACGCGACCGAGCTGCCCGAATCGATCAAGCCGCCGCACGGCCCGGCAGCGTGCCCTGCGCTCACCCGGAGGCCCGGGTGGCGACCCGGGTGACCGTGACGGTCACGGTCACCGTGCCCGGCTCGTCGTGAGCGGTCAGGTGCGAGACGACGGCGCTTCGCACCCGGTCGTGGACGTGACGGGCGGTGTCCACCGCTCTGTGACCCTCCGTCAGCACACAGCGCACCTCGACGTGCCAGCCCGTGCCGTCCGGTGTCCTGTCCACGCGGACGCCGGACGCGGGCGGCAGGGGATGAGCCGCAGACTGGGGGAGCGCGGGCGAGGCGGCGGCCGCGAGACGGTGGGCGAGCCGGGGCTGCAGGCCGGCCACACCGGGCACCGCGAGAGCCGCCTCGGCGACCGTGGCGGCGGGCGGGCGCGTGCTGACGTCAGCCATCACGAACCGCCGCCCGCGGTTGGTCCGGTGCCGGCCCGGTCCGACTGCACGGACGGTTCCAGCACGTCGACCACGATCACGTCGACAGCGGTCACGGCCAGCCCCAGGGCCTGCCGGGCGGCGTCGAAGATCGATCGGCGTACCTGGTCGACCGTGTCGGGCAGCGGGCGGTCCAGAGCGGCGGCCACGGTCATGGCCACCCGCACCTCGATACCGCCTTCCGGCACGAGGCGACACGTCGCGGCCCGCGCGCCCCCCACCGTGTCCGCGGCCTGCCGCAGAACCCTCGCCGCGGCACTCTCGGCGATCCGCAGGTCCCGGACCGTGTCGGCGAGCGGCAGCAGCCGTCCGAGCCGGACCTCCGCCCTGACGATGCGCATGACGCGGTCGGCGAGTGCCTGCAGGCCGGGAGGGTCCTCGGCGCGCAGCGCCCGCGTGGCCGCGTTCAACGCGGCCAGCCCTTCGACGGCCTCGCGGCAGTGCGGACATGACGCGGAGTGCGCGTCCACGGCCGCCACCCCGTCCCGCGCCTGTTCCCATGTCCGGCTGAGCAGCCGGCCGCACGGCAGCACCTCGTCGTCCGCGAGCGGCACCGCTCCGGGATGCGTCGGCCGATCGGGAGATCCACGAGGTCCCGGCGGTCCGGACGACCGCCGGTGGGAGTCGGCTAGCGCCATGAGGCCATCGCCTCCTTCAGAAAACGGCGCCCCCTGTACAGTCTGCCTCGCACCGTCTGCTCGCTGGTCCCCGTCACGACGGCGATCTCCCGGTAGGGCAGCCCCTGCAGTTCCCGCAGGATCCAGCAGACCCGCTGTCCGGCGTCCATCTCGCCGAGCGCGCGCGTCAGGGCGGCGGCCTCCGCGTCCTCCTCCGCGGCCCCGGCGGGGGAGTTCCATCCGTCGCCCGTCGCGGGTTCGGCGACGGCATCCAGGGGGAGGGGCGGCAACCGGCGCCGGCGCATGGTCAGGCAGCGGTTCACGGTGATGCGGTGCATCCAGGTGTGGAACTCCGCGGCGTGCCGGTACTCGGGCAGGCGCCGCCACGCGCTGACGAAGGCGTCCTGAACGGCCTCCTCGGCGTCCTGGGAGTTGCCGAGCAGACAACGGGCCAGGCCGAGCAGGGAGCGGCTGTGGCGCCGGACGAGCATCGCGAAGGCGTCGTCGTCCCCCTCGGCGGCCCGCGCGGTCAGCAGCGTGTCCGGCAGGTCGTCCAGCCGCGGGTGTCCGGTTCGCTCCATTCCGCTCCTGCACGACGCTCCAGGCAGGCGAGTACCCCGACCGCGAAGATGTGACGCACGTCACGCCGCAGGGGTGTGAGAGGCCGGACGTCCGCGGTGTCCAACGTATGTGACGGGCACCGCGCGGTGCCCGGACCGACGGACCGACCGAACGATCGAGGCGACCGCCATGACCGAGAACACCACCGGCATCGGCTTGGGCAGCCGGCCCGACACCGGCGTGAGCGCGCTGAAGGGCCGTACCGGGGCCGAAGCACCCTCGCAGACACGGGGGAGGACCACCATCACCGACGGCGTGGTGGCCAAGATCGCAGGCGTGGCCGCCCGCGAGGTACCGGGTATCCACAACCTCGGGGCCGGCATGGCCCGTGCCATCGGCGCGATGCGCGAACGCGTCCCCGGTGCGGGCGGCAGCGTCACCCAGGGGGTGAAGGTCGAGGTGGGCGAGAGCCAGGCCGCCCTGGACCTGGACGTCGTCGTCGAGTACGGCGTACCCATCGTCGAGGTGGCCCGCGACGTGCGCACCGATGTCATCGGCGCCGTGGAGCGGATGACCGGACTGGAGGTCGTCGAGGTCAACGTCACCGTCGACGACGTCCACCTCCCCGACGACGAGGAGGAGTTCGATGACGACGGGAGCCGCGTGCAGTGACCGGCCGCACACGCCGGGTGGCCCGGCGGCAGCGGAAGGCGCCGGGCGGCGCTCCCGAGCTGAGTGGGTGGTGAGTGAGTGATGAACACGGCTACGACGGGAATGGCGGCCGGCATGGCCCTGGCCTTCGCCGGCTACTTCGGCGGTTTCTGGGCGTTCCTCCTGGTCCTGGTGCTGGGCGCGGTGGGTCTGACCGTCGGTCTCGCCCTTCAGGGCGACCTCGACGCGCGCTTGTGGAGGCACCGGTGAACACCGGGACCGGCCCGGACGTCGCCACGGGCGGTGACCCACCCGCGGTACGGGCCCTCCGTCTGCCGCCCCCCGCCGAACGAGGCGCCACCGTCATCCCCGACAAGGTGGTGGCACGGATCGCCGCCCGGGCCGCACACACGGTCCAGTCCCGCCGCGCCGCCCTGCCGCCCGGCCGGGACCGCCCGGCGGCCCCGAGCGCGTCCGCGGCCACCCACATGGGTTCGGTGCGCCTGCATCTGGCCCTCGACCTGCCCTATCCCGCCGACATCCCTCTCGTCTGCGAGCGGATACGACACGACGTCGCCGAGCGCGTCACCCGACTGACCGGCCTGCGCGTAGGAGAAGTGACCCTCGTCGTCAGGCGCCTGGTTCCGCTCTCCGGCGTGAACCGGGGACGGGTCCGCTGAGCCCGCCGGCCCACCCGCCCGGCGACACGAAGGAGGACCGGAATGACACCCGCCCCGGGTTCTCCCGCCCCGAACCCCCCACCGACGGCACACCGGGACCCGGCTCCGCCTCCGCCCCCGGCGGCCGAGGCTGCCCGACCCGCACCGCCCCAACGGGACGCGCCCGCACCGGAGATGGCGGCCGGCGACCCCGGCACATGGCGCTGCCACCACCGCCCGTGGTCCGCGCGGCGCGTTCCGGCCGGGCTGGTCGCCGCCGTGATCGTCCTCGCGTCGGGCGCCGCACTGGTGGACGTCGTGGCCGTACGGGTGGGACGCCCTGCGGCGGGCTGGCGCAGAACCCTGGCCCACGAACTGGCCGACCGCCCGGTGGACGACGTGTGGATGCTCACCGGAGCCGCCGTGGCCGCGGCCGTCGGCCTCTGGCTGATCGTCCTGGCCCTGAGCCCGGGCCTGCGCCGCCGACTGCCCCTGCGCACACCCGCCGAGGAACCCGTACCCCGGCTGCGAGCCGCCTTGGACCGCGACGCTGCCGCCGTCCTGCTGCGCGATGCCGCCCTGCGGGTCCCCGGGGTGAGCAAGGCTCACGTCCGGGTGCGCCGCCACCGCGTCAAGGTCCGCGCGGACGTCCGCTTCCGCGATCCCCGGCAGGTGAAGACCGACCTCGTCGCCGTCCTCGCCGAGGCACGCGACCGCTTCGCCCTCTCCCACCCCCCTCGCATCGTCGTCCGCACGCGGCGGGAAGCCGCCTGACCGGCACTCAGCACCCGGAGCCCCCTCATGACACCGCGCCCCATGGTCAACCGGACCCTGCTGGCCCTCACCGGACTGGTGCTGCTCGGCGGCGGGCTGCTGATCGGCGCCGCCGGACTCGACCTGTACGCGACCCACCATCTGGCACCGCCCACCGGCTGGCCGCTGACCACCGCGGACGACGTCCTGCTCAGCTCGGCCGACCGGGCCCGCTGGAGCGACCAGGGCTGGTGGTGGTGGCCCGCGGTCGTCGCCGCCCTCGCCCTCTTCCTCGCGCTCGCCCTGTGGTGGCTGCTCGCCCAGCTGCCCCGGCGGACCGCCGACGGGCTACCCGTCGGCGGCGACCCCCCGCAGGACGGCGTCGAACTGCGCGCCCGGGCGCTCGGCGACGCCATCGCCACCGAGGCCGGCACGCTGCCGGGCGTCCAACGGGCGACCGTCCGCATCACCGGCCGAAGCGCCCGTCCCCGCGCCCACGTCACCCTCGTCCTCACTCCCGAGGGGACACCTGCCACCGCCCTCGGCGCCCTGTGCGAAGGCCCGTTGCGCACCGCCCTACAGTCCACCCGCTCGCCCGCCATGCCCACCGAGGCCCGCCTGCGCGTGGCCCGCCACAAGCCCCGCCGCGCCGAGTAGGGCGAAGGGGATCCGGCGAAAGCCGCTCCCGTCCCCCTCTCCGCAGGGTCCCGCCATCAGCCGCGGGCGCGAAGGCTGGCGTCCTCGAGGTCGAGTTCTCGCTGGACCCGGCGCCGGGTGCCGTCGCTGATCTTGTTCCTCTCGTAGAGGCGCTGGAGTTCGGCCGCCTCGATCGCGATGAGCGTGCGACGTATCTCGCGGTAGGCGTCGGCGGGGCGGGCGTCCGGATCGTTGTGGTGGGCGTCCTCGGCCTGGTGGATACGCGCCTCCAGATGGCGGCGCGCCTGTTTCAGAGCGGTCTCGGCGGCGGAACCCAGCTCGGCGAGCTGGTCCAGGTCGCCGAGCTGCTTGAGCTCCTCGAGAGCGGCGTGGGCGATGTGGCGGCGGGTGCGGGCCTCCTCACGGGCCGTGTGCTCGGGTTCCAGGGCGATGCCGGAGCGTCGGACGACCGGAGCGAGGGTGAATCCCTGGAAGATCACGGTGAGCGCGATGGTCCCGGTGGTGAGGGTGAGGACGAGCGCCCGGTGCGGCAGCGGCGCTCCCGTGTCGGTGGTCAGGGGGATGGAGAGGGCGGCGGCCAGCGGCATGACGCCCCGGGTGCCTGCCCAGGACAGGACGGCGGGTACCCGCCAGGACAGTCGGCTGTCGCCCCGGCCGTGCCGGAAGTGGAGGAGGGCGGACAGGGGGAAGACCCACAGCAGGCGGATCGCCATGACGGTGAAGGCGATCACCGGCACCCACAGCGGCCAGCCGCGTTCGTCGTGTGCGAGATGGCGGACGGCCGAGGGCAGCTCCAGGCCGATGAGCGCGAAGACGACGCTCTCCAGCAGGAAGGTCAGGGTGTCGTAGAGGGCGTGGACCTGAAGGCGCATGGGGGCGTTGCCGAGTTTGTGACCGGTGCTGCCGAGGACGACTCCGGACACGATGACGGCGGTCACGCCGGAGGTGTGGGACTGCTCGGCGATGACGTACGACGCGTACGGAGTGACCAGGGCGATGACGGTCTCCAGCGTGGGGTCCCTGGTGCGGCGGCGAACGAGCGTCACCACCGCGGCGACCGCGGCGCCGATGAGGGCTCCGCCGCCCGCGAGGAGCAGGAACTGCTCGATGGTCCCGGTCACCGTGATGGCGCTGCCGGTCACTGCGGTGGCGACGGCGACCTTGTACAGGACCAGGGACGTGGCGTCGTTGAACAGGCTCTCCGCCTGCACCATGGCCTGCACGCGTGGGGGAAGGGACAGGCGTCGGCCCAGCGCGGTGACCGCCACGGGGTCGGTGCTGGCCAGGACGGCGCCGAGGATGAACGCGGTGGCCGCGCTGAGCGGGGTGATCGCCCGGGCGACGAACCCGACGGCGACGGCCGAGGCGAGGACCAGACCGAAGACGAGAGCGGTCACGGGCCGCCACACGGTGCGCAGGTCGCGGACGGAGATCTCGCCGGCCGCGGCGAACAGCAGGGGTGGCAGCACCAGTACGTTGATCACATGCGGTGGCAGGCGGACCTCGGGAACCCAGGGCATCAGCCCGACGAGCAGGCCGGCTATCACCAGGAGCGACGGGGCGGGCAGACTCCAGCGCCGGGCACCGGTCGCCACCGCGGTGGCCAGGACCACGAGCAGCAGGATGACGGTCAGGCCGGTCATGGAGTGTCCCCGGTGGACTACGGCTTGTTACCCCCCGTGACCAAGTGCCTTATCAACATAACCGAACCTGTGCGATGACGCAGGTGCCGGTTCGTGCCGCCGCCCGTGTCAGCCGCCTCGCGCCTCCCGGTCGCCGCGCCCGGTGCGGAACCGCTCGGCCGCCGGCCCCAGCAGGGCGCAGGCCGTCGCGACCACGACCGCCGGGATCATCGAGTGGGCATGCACCCCAGGGGTCCATGCCAGCAGCATCAGGCCGGTGAGGAAGCAGGCCAGCCAACTGCACGCCGCGTCCAGGGCGTTGCCGACGCGGGGTGAAGGCTGGAGCGCGGCACGCGTCAGATGCCGCAGGGGCACGGCGACGGCCATGGCGATGCAGGCGCACGGTGCGAGGAGCACCAGGGCCCAGGCCACGGGCGCCTTGCCCTCGAACTCGATGGCCTGCGGGAAGAGTGCGGCGGTGCCGAGCAGCACGAGGAGGAAGAAGAGAGCCACGGCTGCGACCGCGAGCAGGACCAGGCCGCCGATGACGGCCCCGGCCAGGAGTCTGTCACCGAGGCTCTTCGGCTCGTCGTCGGTGTCGTCCGCGGGTGCGGGCTGCTTCTCCATCGGGACTCCGCTGGGGCTTCGGCTGTGGACGGGGGGAGGAGGGGGCATGGCCGCGAGCGCACGGCCATGCCCCCTGTCCAGGTGCAGGGCTCAGAACGCGACCAGCATGATGGCCATCGCGAGATCCTTCGCCACGTCCGTGGGCACTCCGGCCCTGACCAGGGCGATGACCAGGGCGTGCTCTCCCCAGCCCTCCACGCTCTCGATCGCGTCGGCGATCTTGCCGCCGTACTTGCCCGCGTACTTGGCCGACTTGGGGTGGACGTGCTTGAGCACCTTGCCGAGCCATGTGCCGCCGTGCCGGAAGGCGGCGATGATCAGCTTCCGCACGATCGTGCCCATGCCGAGGAACGAACTGCCAGGGTGCGCGCCGGACTCCAGGGACGCGGCGTAGAGCTCGAACTGCTCGGTCTCGGCGGGGCTCGCGCCGTCGGCCTTCATCTGCTTGACGAGGTCGCGCACTTCGGCGGCGGTGAACTTCATGTCCGACGACTCCGAGGCCGCCTTCGCCGCCGCGGCGGCAGCCGCGGCAGGCTGGGACACCGACGACGCGCTGTTCTGCGCCTCCGACGCCTCCGCGAGGGGAGCCGCGGCTCCCAGGGCCATCGCGACGGTGGCCGCGATGGCGGCGCCACGCAGAACGCCCCCGTGCGTGTGCGACGCCGAACGCGTCCGAGATATATGCATTCTCATTTTATTGTTTTCCTTGTGTCTCTTATTTGGTGCCGCTCATGGGGTGCGACGCGGCCTTGCCCCTGAGGAATTCCGGAGCAAGGCGGTGGGAGAAAGCGCGTCACGTATTCTGGTCGCGACGCCGGCAGGCAATACGCCGGGATTCGGTGGCGACTCGGATTCCCCCATGAACACGTTGAGCAGCTCCTGGTCAGGGAGCGGCGCGGCATCACCATTAGTACCCGATGGTGATCTTGTGATGCAAGTGAAGCCGATGTGAATGCGCGACAGTTGAGCTTCGCTTGAGGAAGTGTGTGGAGGGGGCTCTTCCATTCGCTCGAAGAATGGCGGGCTTCGGCGCGGGCAATGCGGGAGCCCGACGGAATGCGGTGGCGGGGAACCAGGGCGCCGGGCGTCCCGTTCCCCGCCGACCGGTCAGCGTGTGGTGATGGTGACGTGCCGGATGTTCACCGGCAGGTTCGGGAAGCCGTCGCCGGGGTTGTTCTGGTCGTCCTCGCCGGCCGCCGCGATCTTCTGCAGGACATCGAGCCCGCGCGTGACCTGGCCGAAGGGCGTGTAGTTGGGCGAGAGCTTGGTGTCCTTCCAGACGAAGAAGAACTGGCTGCCGTTGGTGTTCGGGCCGGCGTTGGCCATGGCGACCGTTCCGGCGGGGTAGGTGGCGCCCTGAAGGTTCTCGTCCGGGAACGAGTATCCGGGGCCGCCGCTCCCGGTGCCGGTCGGGTCGCCGCACTGCAGTACGAAGATCCGCTGTGTGGTGAGCCGGTGGCAGTGGCTGCGGTCGAAGTAGTCGTGCGAGGCCAGGAACCGGAACGAGAAGGTGGTGCACGGGGCCTTGTCGGTCAGCGCCTTGAAGGTGACCGCGCCCTGACTCGTCCGCAGCGTCGCGCTGTACGGCTTCGCGGCCTTCTTCGCGTCGAAGACGGGGATGCCCTTGAAGTGGTCGGCCGGTACCGCGGACGTGTAGGTGCAGGCGGTGTCCGTCGTGCCGCCGGGGGCGGGCGGCCCCGCGACGGCGACGGAGCTGGACAACGCCAGCGGCAAGATGGTCAGAGCCGATAAGAAAGCCCAGGACGTGCGCTTCACGTGACAGCCTTCCGGGATGAGGTTGGCGTGGACCCGTCATATCTGCCCGATCGGACCGGGACCATGCGTCGCACTCCTGGCGACTCCCCCCTGACCGGCCACGCGAAAACCGCACCACCGTACGCAATCCGTACGGTGAACGTACGTGAGTTGTACGGTCCGTGCGGTAGGTTGTGGACCAGGAGGTGTGTCATGTCCGAGCTGTTCGACGCGGTCGACGCGCTGATCGCGTCCCGCTCCTCGCTGCCGTCGGTGGAGGAGCGCAAGCGGCTGCGCACCGCGCACGGCCTGACGCTGGACGACGTCGCCGGCGCGCTGAAGGTGCGCAGGGCCACGGTGTCCGGCTGGGAGTCGCTGAAGAAGCCGACCGAGCCGCGCGGCCCGGAACGAGAGGCGTACGCACGACTGTTGCGGCAGCTCGCGGAGCTGTACCCCCCGCCGGAGGAGCCGACCACCCCGGTGCCCGCCGCGCGCACCGGCGCGCCCGACCCGGCGCCGGCGGGAACTCCGCCCACCGAGCGCCCCGTCGAGGCCTCGGCCGCGACGGCGACCGAGAACACCCCGCCCCCTGCTCCCGCCCCCGTCGCCCCGGCCCGCCCGGCGCACACCACCAGGCCGTCCTCCACGTCGAGTCGTCCCGGCGCGCGGAGGACGGCCCCGCCCGGCACCCCCGCCGACGGCACCGACCCGCGCTTCGAGAACGGCCCGCTCGCGGTCGTCGACGTCGACGGCGGCCAGGCGCTGGCGTACTGCGTCGGCGGCCTGGTCCTGGACGTGCCCGCCACGTCGCTCCCGGCCCTGGTGGACTGGACGCTGCGCGAGGCAAGGCTGGGCCAGCCGAAGCTCACCGGGCCGGGCAGGAACGCCGACCCGCTGCTCGTGCTCACCGAGGCCGCCCTGGAGCGCTACGGCCTGCCCGTCACCCTCACGGAGGAGGAGCGGCTCGCCGGGCGCCTGCCGGAGGGACACAAGGTCGTCAGGCAACTCGCCCGCGCGGAGTGGAAGCTGACCAAGCGCGGCCTCGGACCGTGGGCGCGGATCTACCGCCCCGCCACCGGCTCGGAGCGGGCCTGCGTGCAGCTGTGCGTCCCGTCGTGGAACGCGCTGGACACCCGGCACTGGGGTGACGCCGGGCAGCTCCCGCCGGCCGAACTCGCCCGTGTCCTGGGCGTGTACGCGTCCCGGGTGATGACGCCGCGCGGATCGACCGCCGTCACCGGCCTGGAACTCATGACCGCGCTGCACCCGGCGACCCGCGCCTCCGAGCCCGACTCCGAGGGCCGGCGGCACTCCGAGCACAACCCCGGCTCGCTCGGCACGGACCCGGTGGACTGCGCGCCGTGCGAGGCCCCGGACGGACACCCGCTGCTCAAGGATCTTCCGCGCTTCCATGTGCGCGGCCCGGCGGAGAAGCTGTTCGAGGAGGCGTACGACTGGGCGCGGCCGATGACCGACGACGAGTGCACCCTGCGGCATCTGGTCGGTATCGACGTGAACATGGCCTTCGCGGCCGGCGCCAACGGCCTCGTCGTCGGCCTCGGCGCGCCCACCCACGTCGAGGCGCCGGTGTTCGACCCGAAGCTGCCCGGTTCGTGGCTGGTCGACCTCAGCCACGTCGACCTGTCGAGGGTGAAGGTCGGCAAGGAGTGGACGCAGCTGGACGGTTCCCTGCTGCCCAGCCCGTTCACGCCGAAGGGCGAGCACCCCGAGGGGCCGGCCTGGTACGCGACGCCCACCGTGGCGTACGCGGTGGAACTCGGCTACGAGGTGCGCCCCCTGGAGGCGTGGGTGCGGCGCGAGAACGGCCGCTACCTCGACGGCTGGTACAACCGACTCCGGGACGCCTACCTCGCCACGATGGCCGACCTGGGCGTCGACGCCGACCTGCCGCCGGCCGACTTCCTGACGGCGATGGGCGACCACAGATCCCGCGACCCGGAGCTGGCGATCGTCCTCTCGGCCGTCAAGGCGACCGTGAAGGGCGGTCTGGGCAAGCTCCGCGAGCGCCCGCGCGGTGAGGGCTGGCGGCCGGGCGAGCCGTGGCGCGCCCTGTCCCGGCCCACGTGGCGGCCGGACATCCGCGCGGCGGTCATCTCCCGCACCCGGATCAACCTGCACCGCAAGATCGTCAAGCACGCGGCGTTCACCGGGCGGTACCCGGTCGCGATCCTCTCCGACTGCGTCGTGTACGCGGCCGACGGCGAGAGCCCGCTGGACTTCCTGCCGTACCGCCAGGGAGAGCCGCTGCCCGGCGGCTTCAAGCTCGGCGTCAACCCCGGCCTGGTCAAGCACGAGGGCACCCAGTCCGTGCTGTGGGGGGAGGGGGTCCGCGAGAGGTTCGACGCACCGGATCTCAACCTCGCCCGCTACATCAAGGACGGCACCGTCACCGACGTCGACAACGGCGAGTAGGAGGAGACGGCGGGACGAGCCTCAGAAGCCTCCCGGCCTGGACGCGGCCCCGCTGCCGGCCGAGCGCGCTCCCAGGCCGCGCGGCGCCCGGTCCTCCCCGGCACGTGGACCTTCCGGCCGGTGTGGGATCCGGCACTGTCCTCCGGGCGTCGTACCGCCACCTTCACCGCATCGCAACGCGACGCGTGGAAGGTCGACGGCCGCGGCGGGAACAGCCGGTCCGGCCGACGCTGTTGCATCGACCGGGGGACCGGCACCGCACATGCGGGGAACACGGAGACCGCGAGGTCGTCCGCGCCGACAGGTTCCGGGCCCCGGGATCGCGGTACGACCGCCGCGCACTCCGACCAAGACATATCTGTGCAGGAGGACTGTTTCAATGACCGACCGGCCCTTGACGCTCATGGCGGTGCACGCCCATCCCGACGACGAGGCCACCGGTACCGGGGGGATCCTCGCGCAGTACGCGGCGGAAGGAATCCGTACGGTTCTGGTGACGTGTACCGACGGCGGTTGCGGTGACGGACCGGGCGGCGTCAAGCCGGGCGATCCGGGGCACGATCCGGCGGCCGTGGCCGCGATGCGCCGTCAGGAACTCGAGGCGAGCTGCGAGGTCCTGAAGATCAGCGAACTGGAGATGCTGGACTACGCCGACTCCGGGATGACGGGCTGGCCGAGCAACGACGCCCCGGGAGCCTTCTGGCAGACCCCCGTGGCGGAGGGCGCCGCCCGTCTCGCGGAGCTCATGCGGCACTACCGCCCCGATGTGGTCGTCACCTACGACGAGAACGGCTTCTACGGCCACCCCGACCACATCCAGGCCCACCGCATCACGATGGCGGCGCTGGAGATGACCGAGCTGACACCGAAGGTGTACTGGACGACCATGCCCCGCTCGATGATCCGGCGGTTCGGCGAGATCATGCGCGAGTTCCAGGAGGACATGCCGGAGCCGGATCCGGCCGAGGCCGCCGCGCTGGCCGAGATCGGGCTCCCCGACGACGAGATCACCACGTGGGTGGACACCACCGCCTTCAGTGGTCAGAAGTTCGACGCGCTGGCCGCGCACGCCAGCCAGGGCGAGAACATCTTCTTCCTCAGGATGGGCAAGGAGAGGTTCGGTGAGTTCATGGGCATGGAGACGTTCGTACGTGTCCAGGACGCCACCGGCGCGGCCGTGCCCGAGAACGATCTCTTCGCCGGACTGCGCTGACCCGTCCGCCCGCGGGATGCCGGGCGGTGCGCGAGGCCGGGCGGAGGTCCGGCCTCGCGCAGGCGGCTCCCGGGCCGGTCAGGCCGGGGACAGTCGCCATCTCTGGTTGGTGCCGCCCGTGAAGCGGTAGGTGATGAGCTGCACCGAGTTCGCGTGGGAGTGGCCGGGGACGTCCAGGTAGGTGCCGCTGAAGTCGTTCCTCAGGTAGAAGGAGCCGTCGCCGGCGGGCACGGCCTGCCAGTAGGTGTGGCCGCCGCTGCAGTCGCCCAGGACGGCCTGCGCGTCCTGCTCCTTGAGGCAGAAGTCCACACCGGACCGGATGTTGTACACACCGGGCGCGTATCCCTGGAAGAACTCCCAGACCTGGGCGTTCGTACCGTTGGCCTGGTACTGCTGGACCGGGGTTCCGCGGGCACCGGCGGCATCCCGGACGTCCATCATCTTCCCGCTGTGCTCGGCGGCGATCCTGTACGGCTTGTACTGCTCGATGTCCGAGGTCGGGCCGTGCTTGAAGAAGGCGAGGACGCCGCTGATGACCTCGCTGTTCCCCATGAACCTGTTGTGGATCGTGGAGGGTCCCCTGGCATGCCGCAGGTCGATCCGCCGGTTCTCGGCGTTCCCCGTCAGCGGCACACTGTCCTCGTCGACCTGCTCATCGCCGGGAGTGCGGTAGGTCAGGTACTGCGTGGGCCCTGGCGCCTCGGTGCCGGAGTTGAGCTTGGCGAGGAAGGCCGAGTTCCGCTTCATGCCGGTCAGTTGCGGCCCGCACGTCATGGTGCCGCACAAGGCGTTGAGCCACTCGTTCTTCGCTCCGTGGTTCGGGCCCGCGAGAGACACCCAGTGGGCCACCTGCGAACCCAGCGCGGGCACGTGCTCCCCCGATCCGTTGAAGTCGTACCTGATCGCCTGACGGGTGATCAGACTGCCCATGGAGTGGGCGACGACATCGACGGACCGGCCGCCCAGGGCCTCGCGTACCGCCCACCCGAAGCCGGAGGCGAGTTCCTCCAACGTGTGCACGAACGGGCCCGGCCCCGACGGGTAGTCGTAGTAGTAGACCTTGCAGTAGCCGTCCTCCTCGAACTTCTGGGTCATGGTCGACCAGACCCCTCGGTCCCCGGTGAACCCGTGCACCATGACGACCGGTCGCCGACTGCTGTCGCACGCCCGCAGCCCGGTGGCGACCGCGTGCAGTTCACCTGCCGCGGCCGGCCTCTCGCGGCGCGCGGGCGCACCCCCGGTCGCGGCCGCCGGGGTGACCGAGGCGAACAGGACCGCGAAGAGAGCGATCACCAGGGTCGCGAGCGGCACCGTGCCCCCTCGGCGCCGCCCCTGTCTGCGCGGGGCCCCGGGGGCGAGGCTTCGGGAGACCCGGCTACGGGCGGTCGTCGGTCCTGTCACGTGGCGACTCCTTCGGGATCCGGTGATGGTGTTCTCTTCGGGGAGGGGCGTCTACCGCACCTGGACACGCTCGTCGAAGTACCAGTGGCTCTGGTCGCAGGAGCTGCTCCCCCCCGAGCCGCGGCTGTCTGCCACTGTCCTTGTTCGCGTCCGGCGTGTGCAGAAAGGAGCCCGCGTAGTCCTGGTGGAGCAGGAACGCGCCGTCCTGGGCGGGCTCGATCCGCCAGAAGTGGTGATCCGTGGTCTCCTGCGTGGCACCCGAGCCGGAACGGCAGGTGAGGAACTGTCCGCTGCGCTCACACCGCAGCCGGTACACGCCGCCGGCGTACCCCTCCTCCAGGGTCCACCGCTGCTGCGGCAGTCCGGTGTACGTCCACTGGACGACGGACGCCTGCGCCGTGCCCCCGTCCAGCGCCTTGCCGGTCGCCTTGTTCCAGATCACGTACGACGTTCCCGTCCGCAGCGCGGGCCGGCTGAAGGGGTTCATGCGGTCACCGACGCGGTCATGTCGATGTCGCCCGCGTCCCAGTCGCCGTCGGGGCTGTCGACGTAGTCCATGGCCACGATGCCGGCGCGGTGCGTCCTGTAGAAGTAGTCGCCTTCCAGGAGCCTCCGCGTCCAGGGGTTCATCTCCCTCGCATACGCCCAGGGTGTCCACACCGTACTGCCGGCCCCGGTCGCGCTGGGGTGGTTGACGTACATCCGGCGCCCGTGGGACTTCCACTAGGCGGCACGCAGTTGCTCGTCCACGGCCCGCTGCTTGCGCCCGGTCGGTGGGGCCTTGTAGTCGTCCTGGACCGAGAACAGGCTCTCGTCCGAAAAGCGCAGCCCCTCGTCCAGGTAGGGCCATCCGGACATCAGCGCGATCTTTCCCCGTGCCTGGTCCAGGGTCGGGAAGGAAGGGCTGATGTGGAACCACGGGCGCCATCCCTTCGCGTCGAGATAGTTCGCGAAGATCCTCCGGTACGCCGCCGCGTCGCCGGAGTACTCCTGCTGCATCCGCATCAGGACGGTCTCCGTCGGATACGTGGCCAGGAAGTCCCGGCAGGCATGCAGGACGTCCCCGAAGACCATGTCCTGGTGGTAGGCGCCGTGGTGGAGGGTGAAGATGTCTCCGTACACGCGGCAGCGGATGTCGATGTAGCGCACCCCGGCCCGTAACTGCCAGTGCAGGTCCCGGTTCTGACACTGTGCGAAACCGGCGCTGCCCGCGCTGAACCGGGCGCACGTCTCGTGCGTTCCCGGAATCGACAGGTCGCGCAGGTCCGTCGCGCCCGGGACACGGCTCATCCACTGCACCGTGGCCGCGCGCACGCCCCCGAGGTCGGCGCTGCGTCCCGGCCCGGCATCGCCCCGCGCGGGGACCGCCGCCCGGGCCCCTGCCGGTGTATCGGCGAGGGCCAGGCCGATGCTCGCGGCGGTGCCACCCCGCAGAAAGCCCCGCCGACTCGGATGCGCCACCCTGCCCACTCCCGCCCGCTGTTCGCCGTCGCTCGGATCGCGCACCCGGCAGACCGGGACCACCGGTCAGGGATGCCGCCCCGCTGCCTGTCAGCCGGGTGGGTGCGATCATCCTGCAGGCATTCCCTCACCTTCGCGGAGAAAAACGACGTTCCCGTCGTGGGGGGCCGATTCAGGTCACATCACCCGATGCGGGCCGTGTGCCGCACATGTGCGGCCCGGGCCGGACGACGGTGCTCCGGCTGCGTCCCCGCCCCGGGGCACCACCACCCGAGGCAGTTCGCTCGGTGGCCCCGCCTGTGGCCCTCCGTGGCTCTCTGTCTGCTCGTCGCCTCCGAACCGACCCAGGCACGACCGGATCTCGTCGGCCATGCCCACGGGGGCGTCCCGGCGAAGTGACTTCTTCCGAGCGGCCCGCGTCGCGCACAATGCATGGTCATGGCAATCACTGACCTGAAGCAGATCGCGCCCGGCGTCTTCGCCTGGCAGCCCGGCCGTGAGGCGGCATGGGGTCTGGCCAACTGCGGCCTCGTCGTCTCCGGGGGACAGGGCCTCGTCATCGACACGCCCTACACGCCCGCCCTGACCGACGACTTCCTCGCGGCCGCCCGTGCGGCCGCGGGCTCGGACATCGTGCTGGACCGGGTCGCCGTCACCCACGCCAACGGCGACCACACCTGGGGGCTTCAGCAGCTTCCCGGCGCCGAGATCATCTCCACCCACGCCACCCTCGCGCACCAGTGCCTGGAGCCGCGCCCCGAGCATCTGCGGGCCCTCATCCACGACTCCGACCCCGACCAGCCGCTCGGCCGGTACCTCCGGGAGCACTTCGGCAGGTTCGACTTCTCGGACGTACGGGTTCTCCCACCCACCACGATGTTCACCGGACGCTTGGATCTGACGGTCGGCCAGGTGCCCGTCGAGCTGCACGAGGTCGGTCCGGCCCACACCGTCGGCGACCTCATCGTCCATCTGCCCGAGCGGCGCGTGGTCTTCGCCGGCGACATCGTCTTCGCGGGGGACCACCCCTCGCACTGGGCCGGCCCCCTGGAGCGCGTCTCCGCGGCCTGCGAACGGATCCTGGCCCTCGACCCGGAGTGGATCGTGCCCGGCCACGGCCCGGTGATGACCCCGATCGACCTCCGGACCCACGCCACCTACCTCGACGACCTGGCGCACCAGGCACATGTGATGCACCGTCAGGGTCGGACCGCCGTCGAAGCGGCGCGCACCCTGATCGAGGAGGATCGCTATCCGGGCCTCGGCCTTCCGGAACGGCTCGCGATCACCCTCAGCACGGAGTACCGCCATCTCGACCAGGACTCCACCGCCCCGGACCTGGTGGAGTTGATGGACCACGCGGCGCGCATCGCCTGGGACCGCTCCTCGGCGGACTCCGTCGAGCCCTGACATCCCCCCCGGGGGGGGCGCTCGCTCCGGTTGCCGCCCCCGGGACAGCCCTCAGGAGTGGAAGGCCTTGCGCAGGAGTTCGGCGAACGCGGTGGGGTGCGTGGTCAGGCCGATGTGCCCGCCGGGGAAGTGAAGGAGTTCCTGGCCGAGCCGCTCGGCCAGGAACGCCGCCGGACGGTAGGGAAGCTCGCCGCGCGAGTCCTGCCCGCAGGCGAGCACGAGCCGGTCCGACACGGCCGTGAGCCGGTCGACGTCGGGGGAGTAGGCCATGAAGCTCGGCACGATGCGTCCGACGAAGTACGGCAGATCGCCCCTGGTCTGCTCGGCCCGTGCCGCCGCTTCCGGCGGGAGTACGACCTCAGCTCGGGGCTCGGCGATGCCACCGTCCTTCCGCAGCCCTGCGGCGAACACGGCCATCGCCGGCGCCGGCCCCTCTTCGCGGAACGCGTCCCGCACGCGTGCGAGGAGCGCGCGGTGCGCGGAGGCGTCCGGGAGGACCTCCACCACCGGCGGCTCGTGCACGACGACACGCGCCAGGCGTTCCGGGTGGGCGATCAGCAGATGCAGGGCGGTGATCGCCCCCGAACTGGCGCCGAACACCCGGCCGGGCTCATCGGGTGACAACACGTTCAGCAGCCGCAACGCGTCCTCGGCGTGCTCCTCGACCGTCTGCTCGGCCTCGGGATCGTCCAGCACGCTGCGGGACATGCCGCGTGGGTCGTAGGTCGCCACGGTGTGCGTGTCGGCCAGGTCGCCGGCCACCGCGGCCAGGGAGGCCGCGCCGCCCGTTCCTCCCGGGACCAACAGCAGGAGCGGGCCCTGGCCGCGCACCTCGTAGTGCAGGGTCGCGCCGTTCACACGCAAGGATCCGACGGTCGGCTCGGTCATGCCCGGCCTCCCTCCTCGGACGAGGGCCAGTGCTCCAGAAGGGTGTGCAGGGCGTCGAGGGTACGGACCCAGGAATCCTGCGCCGGGCGCCTGTGCGCGAAGCCGCCTGCCGCCTCCAGGGCGACGAACCCGTGGAACGTGCTGCGCAGCAGGCGGACCGCATCGGTCAGATCGGGTTCGGCCAGTCCGTAGCCGCGCAGCATGCCGTACGCCAGCTCGACCGCACGTCGGGGCCCCGGCGCGTCGGCGGCCAGCACGGGATCGATCGCGATCGGGATCTGCGTCGCCGTATAGCGGCCCGGGTACCGGCGGGCGTAGTCACGCCACGCGTCCGCGAACGCGACCAGCGCGTCCTTGCCCGCCCGCCCGGCCGTCGCGTCGGCGATACGGATCGTCTTCTCGTCCGAGGCCAACAGCGCGATCCGCCCTCGCAGATCCTCAAGACCGCGTACATGCGCGTAGAGACTCGCATCCTTCACCCCGAGCCGCCGCGCCACCTGAGACATGGTCAGCCGATCGAAGCCGACCTCGTCCGCCAACTCGGCGCCCGCGATCACCACCCGCTCGGCCGTCAGCCCTGCCCGCACCATGCGCACCCCACTTTCCTAGGTGCATTAGTTTTAGCCTAGGACTCCTAGGCCCGCAACCGGGATCCGTGTTCTGACTCTTCAGAGACGTACGGAGCCTGTGACGTCCGCGTCGAGGACCGACCCGACCCGAAGAGCGTCGATCCGTCCGACGCGGTGGTGCGCACGGCGGCCGTGTGCGTGCGCGGAAGCGATCGGCGACGCCGCCCCCGGCGGCCGCCTCTTCGACCAGACCTTCGCCCTCGACCGGACACCGGACGCCTACCGAGCCATGGCCGACCGCACGGGCCTGCCCGCCGGCCGAAGGCGCGTCAGCCCGCCGAAGTCGCGCCTTGCTCCTTGCTCAGCAGGGTCCCGCGCGGCCCGAACCCGGCCGAGGAGTAGAAGCGAACGGCTTCCCTGTTCGCTGTGAAGATGCCGGCATAGAGGATCACCACACCGCGCTCCGCGGCGGCCTTCTCCGCCGCTGCCAGCAAGGCCGCCCCGACGCCCTCGCCGCGATGCCCGTCCAGGACGACGGTGTGGATCTCGGCCGCACGCCGGGGCGCCAGGATCTGATGTTCCGGGGGATCCGCCAGCAGGACCACCTCCACCATGCCCACCACCTCGCCCACCCTCTCGGCGACCAGGACCAGCACGGTGGCCTCGGCAGCAAGCACCTCCTCGAAGTGCTTGCGCACGGCCTCGACGTCGGGCACGCGGTAGATGGCCGGATCGAGTTGGACATGCCTCTCGGCGTTCGCGAGACGCAGGCGAACAAGGGCGGGCACGTCCCCCCGCGCCGCAGCCCTGACCAAGACCGGCATGAGGGGAGCCTCGCAGCTCGCCCACCCCCTCGCAAGGCGCACGGGGCAACTCAAGGCCGAGCGAACCCGGGACAGCATCCCAGGGCATCCCAGCACCGCCTGTTTCCGCAGCTCACAGTGGGTGGGATGGTTCCACCGCCGTGGGTGGGCCGACTGCGGTTGTGCGAAGCCCCGCTGCCCCCGAAGCTCAGGGTGTCGCACCGGCCGAGGCAGAACGACGGCCCCGGCCGCAGCCTGGCAACGACATCCACCCTGCGCCTCACCACCTGGGCACCCCTGTGTCCAGAGACCCCAGGTGCAGTGGTCCCCACCCGGGGGTCCGCGAGGACACGGGACGGATGCCCGTACGGAACCAGAAGAGGAAGACGCACATGAACATGAAGTCCCCCACGCAGCACCGTCCGGGCCGCGTCGCGGCCGTCACCGCCGGCATCGTGCTGGCCCTCGGGCTGGGTGTGTCGGCCCAGGCCTCCGTCCCCGCCCCCGCGAAGGCGCCCACTGCCGCAGCGCAGTCGGTCAGCGGCACGAACGGCCAAGCGGTGACCCGGGTCGCCGACTTCTACGGGGCCTACATCGACGCGAAGGGCGACTACACGGACCCGGACGTCACGCTGGCCACGGCGCTCCGCAAGCACTACCTGACGTCCGACTTCGCCAAGCGGTTGGCTGCCTGGGAGCAGCAGAACGGCGCGGACGGCGTCCTTCGAGCCCAGAACGTGCCGACGGCATGGACGGTGACCGACAACGGCGCCGTGGGCAACAGCCGTGAGGTCATGGCCACCTTGACCTTCGGCAGCGGGGAGACGACGCGGAAGACCAGACTCTTCGTCCTGGTGGAGCGGTACAACCACATCGTCGACATCGCCACCACGAGTGCCCGCTGACGGCGAAGCCGCCCCGCCCGCGCCCCCGCCGACACCCCATGTCGGCGGGGGCCGCGGCGGGAAGCCATGAAAAGCGTGGGCCCGGTGCCGCACCTCGTCCTGACGGTCACTGTCGGCCGACCAGTGGGGAATCGGAGCGCGGCCCGGCGGAGAACCGTCTTCCCCTCCGGCAGAGCTCGACGTGAACGAGAGGAACCCCCTTGCCCGTCATCCGTGTTGGCCGCCGGTCCACCGCACCGCGGCTCACGGCCGTGTCCGTCGTTGCCCTGCTCGGACTTGTCGGTTGGTACCTGTTCTCGGGCCGGGGTGCGGGGCTGTTGCCGCAGGACAGTTGGGGGCCGTGGCGGGAGAAGCGGGAGTCGTACGGATGGACGGTGTGGGTGCGGGTCAACTCCTGGAGCGACGCTGCCGAGGCGGAGGGGAACTACGGCAAGGCGGAGGACTTCACGTTGAGGGCCTATGGCACCCCGGCCGGCGCCACGAACCTGATGATCGGCCTCCGGTTCACCCTGGCGCCCGATGGAGAGCTCACCCTCGACGAGGCGCGAGAGAGCTGAGGCGTGGTCGAGTTGACGGTTGAGGCCGCCCGCGCGGATGTACCGTTCGAGAACGGCGTCCTGGTCGAGCGTGAGGGGGCGGACGCGTGAGCGGGAGCCCTGGCCCCGGCAGCCGTTGCGGTGGCGTGGAACCGCAGATCGACCGGGTCGTCGTCGCGTCCCTGGAACAGGCCACGGTCAGTGTGCGCTGTCTGCGGGGACCGGTCCGTCGCGGTGCCCGCTTCCAGCGGCTCGACGGTTCGGTACAGGCGATGGACCTGACGCTGACGCACGCCGTCGTCCACCGTCATCGAGTGACCGAACTCGACACCGGCCTCACCGCCTTCGTGACGCTCCGAGGTGAGGGCGTTCACCACCTGAAGTCGGGCACCCCGGTCTCCGGGTGGCAGGTCATCGAAGGCACCAACCCGTTGTCCTGACGCGGCGATCCACAGGAATCGCCAGCGGATGTGCCGGCCGGCCTCAGTGCTGTCGCGGGGTGGGCCGATGCGGGGAGCGGAGCACGAGCAGAGTGATCTCACTGGGGGCGAAGACCCGGAACGGCGGGCCCCAGAAACCGGTTCCGCGGCTGGTGTAGAGGAGGGTGCGGTCGTCGTGGCGGCTGAGGCCGGCGACGGCGGGCTGGTCGATGCGGACCAGGTGGTGGAAGGGCCAGATCTGGCCGCCGTGGGTGTGGCCGGAGAGCTGGAGGTCGACGCCGCCGGCTGCCGCCCGGTCGACGAACTTGGGCTGGTGCGCCAGCAGCAGGACGGGCAGGTCGGGGTCCGCGCCGTTCAGGGCGCCGGCGAGATGGGCACGGTGGCCCGCCAGACCGGAGGACTCGGCTGTGACGTCGTCCACGCCGGCGACCACGAGGGTGTCGCCTCCGCGTTCGAGCAGCAGATGGCGGTTGCGCAGCGGCTCCCAGCCCAGCTCGTCCATGAGGTCGACCCAGCCCTGGGCCTCGCTGTAGTACTCGTGGTTGCCGGTGACGTAGACACGGGCCCGGGTGGCCCGGACGGTACCGAGCGGGACGGCCTGGGCGCGGCGGCGTTCGGCCGTGCCGTCCGCGATGTCGCCGGTGTGGCAGACCAGGTCGGCCTCCAGAGCGTTCACCCTCTCGCACACCCGCGCCGACCAGCGCGCGCGATCGAGCGGGCCGTAGTGGGTGTCGGTGATGAGGACGACGCGGAGACCGTCCAACCCGGCACCCAGTCGCGGGAGTTCCACGTCGAGGCGACGCACGCGCGGCACGCGGCGGGCCTCCGCGTACCCCCAGGCGAGGAGTACGGCCGTCGTGCCGAGGACGGCCCACGTGACGATCCGAGCCCGGTCCTGCCCGTCGCCGACACCGGCCAGGGTCAGGGCGAGCCGCAACAGGACGCCGAGCAGGACGGACCAGGTGAACAGGACCCAGCTGCTGCCCAGCAGGGTGTCACCGACGATCGCCGCCCTGTCCTGCTGGCGCCGACCGTGACCGCGCGCCATCGCGAACGGCATACCGACGAGCCCGAGGGCGAACAGGGCGGTGCCGGCGAGCGTGACGGGCAGGGGCCAGTGCTGGCCGGTGTACAGGAGCACCCAGCAGGGCACGGCCCACAGCAGGACGGGGGCGATCAGAGGGATGTACCGCATCAGGCGGTGCAGTCGGCTCCGCGGCGCTCGCACTTCGCTGTCGGCGGGTCGGGTGTTGTCCGTGTCGGTCACGCTGCGCCTCTCTGACCAGGCTGCCGTCCCGCGCACTGTATCCGGTCGCCTTCGAGCGGCCCGGACCGGCGTTCATGGACGCGGCTCCCTGTACCGGGGGCTCTCTGCGGAAGAGCAGGACTCCGTCATGGACACCTCCCTCGGCGAGAGCCGCGAGCAGGGCGCTGCGGCCCCGGCTGTGAGGAGGATCTGCCCATCCACGTCTCGCTGCGGCTAGGTTGTCGATCTATGGATCGCCGCCCCGTCAAGCTCGTGCTCGATGTCCTGCTCATGCTGGTCGGGACCCTGTTGGGCATCGCGACGAACTACGCGACCGGCCAGTCGGACCATGTGCCGCTGGCGCTGCGGCTGTTGCGGGACTGGTCGGTGCCGCTGATCGGCGTCGCGCTGGTGCTGCTGGTCGGGGGCCAGATCGCGTTGCACCTCCTCGATCGGCCGACGCCCACGCGCCGGGTGTGGGACAGCGCCCAGCCGCCGTACCCGGGGCTGGAAGCCTTCACGGAGGACGACGCGGCCGTCTTCTTCGGGCGGGACCGGGAGATCGCCGAGCTGGTCGGGCGGCTGCATCCGGCGGTGCCGGGACGGGCGCAGCGGTTCGTGACCGTGGTCGGGCCGTCGGGGAGCGGAAAGTCGTCGTTGGTGCGGGCCGGACTGCTGCCGGCGCTGGCCCGGCGGCGAGGGCGCTGGACGGTCGCGGCACCGTTCTCGCCCGGCGTGGACCCGGTCGGCGCGTTACATCGGCTACTCACCCGACTGCCCAGCGATCGACCGGCGTTGCTGGTGATCGACCAACTGGAGGAGCTGCTCACCCTGTCCGGTCGTGAGGAGCGGGACGCGTTCCTCACCGCGATATCCGACGCACTGCGGCGTGACTCGCGGCTGTGGATGGTGGCCACCTTGCGCTCGGACTTCCTCACCGGGTTCCTGGAGTCCGGATTCGCCGAGCTGGTACGTAACCCGGCCGTCGTCGGTGCGCTCGCCCGGGACGCGCTGTACGAGGTCATCGAAAGGCCCGCCGAGCAGGCCGGGCTGACCTTCGCACCCGGCGTCGTGGCCCGCATGGTCGACGAATGCGGCGGAGGCGACGCGCTCCCGCTGCTCGCCCACACCCTCCACGAGCTGTACCTGCGCGCCGGAGGGTCCGGCGGGACGGTGACCGAGCAGGCGTACCGCGCCCTCGGCGGCGTCGCCGGCGCCCTGTCCGAGCGAGCGGACCAGATCACCGGCGAGCTGGCGGACGCACCCGTGATCCCCACTCTGCTGCGGTTCGTCACCATCGACCGCAACGAGGCCACTCGCCGCCGGGTCCGCCGTGCCGACCTCACCCCGCGGGAACGAGAGGTCGCCGACGCTTTCGTCGCCGGACGCCTGCTCACCGGCGACGGTGACGTCCTGGACGTGGCCCACGAGGCGCTGTTCCGCCAGTGGGCGCCTCTGCGCCAAGCGGTCGTCGCCCGTACCGAGGACCTGCGCCGCCGCACCGAGCTGGAACGCTGGGCGCAGGACTGGGACCACGCGGAGCACCAGGACGCCTACCTCCTCACCGGGGAGCGGCTGGCGGTGGCCCGGCAGTGGCTGACGCGGTCCTCGCGGACGGTCGGTGCGACGCCACTGGTCGAGGAGTTCGTGGACCGGTCGCTGCGGGAGGACCGGGCGACGATGCGACGCGCCGCGGACGCGGTCGCCGTCCGCGCCCTCGACAGCCTCGACACGGAGCCGGAGACCGCCGTGCTCGCCACCCTTGCGGCGGTCGAGGAGTACGCGGCCACACCTGGCGCCGTCCAGGCCCTGCACACGGCCCTGTGCGCCTCACGGCTGCGCGCCGTGCTGCGCGGCTTCGAACGCGGCGCGTCCGGGGTGGCGTGGTCGCCGGACGGGCTGCGACTGGCCGTGTCCAGCGACGACGGCACCGTACGGGTGTGGCGTCCGGACCGCGACGACCCACCGGTGGTGCTCGCGGGAGACGGCGCATGGATACAGGGGGTGGCCTGGTCCCCCGACGGACGCAGGCTCGCGGCCGGCTGCAGGGACGCCACCGTGCGGATCTGGTCCTGCGACACCTGGGCCGAACTGGCCGTCCTGCGCCACACCGTGGGGACCGGCGACCGGGAGGAGGGCGTCGGCGGTGTCGCCTGGTCACCTGACGGCAGCCGCCTCGTGTCGGTCGGCAGCGACTGCGCCGTGCGGATCTGGGACGCCGACACCTACACCGGGTCCGCGGTCCTGCGCGGCCACGAGCGCATGGTGTGGAGCGCTACATGGTCACCTGACGGGAGACGCGTGGCCAGTGGCGGAGAAGACGGCACGGTACGGGTCTGGGACACGACCACCGCAGCCCTCGTCACCGTGCTCACCGACCACCGGAACAACGTCGAGTCGGTCCGGTGGTCGCCCGACGGCCGCCGGCTCGCTTCGGCCTCCGGCGACCGAACCATACGGATCTGGGACACCGCCGGCTGGCAGGTGCGGCAGACGCTGGAGAGCCCGGAGGTCGTCAACTCCCTGGCCTGGTCACCGGACGGCAGGCGCCTCGCCGGCGGTGACGCGGACCGCACGGCCTGGGTCTGGAGCCTTGACGGGACCGCAGGCGAGGTCCGGCTCACCGGGCACTCCGACACCGTCTACGGCATCGCCTGGTCTCCCGACGGGCAACGACTGGCGACCGCCTCCCGCGACCGGACCGCAGCCGTGTGGAACGTCACCGCGACCACCAGCGTCTTCAGCGACGGTGAGGGCCCGGTCCTCCGCGTCGCCTGGTCGCCCGACGGGACGTCCCTCGCCTCCGTCCACCAGGACGGCTCCCTGAGCGTCCGGGACTTCGCCACCGGCCTTACCACTGGCCGGTGGCACGGCGGTGAGGTGTCCGACGCGGCCTGGTCCCCCGACGGCACCCGTCTGGCCATCGCCCTGCGGGACGGCGCGGCCCTGGTATGGCGCAGGGACGGCCGCGACGACGACGTCGACCTGGCCGGACACACCGAGGAGCTGTCCCACGTCTCCTGGTCCCCGGACGGCACGCGCATCGCCACCGCGTCCCGCGACGGCACAGCCCGCGTCTGGGACGCGGCCACCGGTGCGACCGCCCACATCCTGCGGGGCCACGGGGACTGGGTCGCCGGTACGGCCTGGTCACCGGAGGGCCGCTATCTCGCCACGTCCAGCACGGACCGCACCGCCATCGTCTGGGACACCGCCGACGGCACCGCCGTCACCACCCTGCGCGGTCACCTGGACTACGTCTGGAAGGTCCACTGGTCACCCGACGGACGCCGCCTCGTCACCGGCTCCCGCGACCGCACGATCCGCCTGTGGACCCCTTCGACGGTACCGAACTCGCCGTGATGACCGGCCACGAGGAGCGGGTCCAGGACGTTGCCTGGTCACCCGACGGCACCCGTATCGCGTCCGTGTCCCAGGACCGCACGGTCCGGCTCTGGGACCCGGACAGCGCCACCCAGACCGCGGTGCTCGGCGTCCACACCGACCGGGTGAGCGGCCTCGCCTGGCACCCGGACGGCTCACGGCTGGCAACCGCCTCCCGCGACCACACCGTACGCGTCTGGGCGGTGGCCGATCACGACATCGACGGCCTGGTGCGCCGCGCCCGCCGGCGGGTGTTCCGGCACCTGACCACAGAGGAACGCCGCGCTTTCCTGCTGCCTGACAGGAACTGACACCCACGTCCGGCGTCCTCCCGCCGAAAGGAGATGGTGGGAAGGATCGACTCTTCACCTGGCGGCCGTGACCGTCGTCGTCCCGGACGACAGCCACACGATGAGCATGTGCGCCTCGACCCACGGTCGCCGAGCCAACCACCACCGTGGGCACCGCCCGGTCCGGCGGCGGTCCGACCGGCTACTCCCTGCGCCCGGCGACGAGCTGCGTGGCGGCGATGAACACGGCAAGGACCACCGCGGAGATCGCCAGCATGATGCCGGCGGGGGCAAGCAGTTTCGCCGCGTCGGGAGTCGTGGCCATCAGCACGAACAGGCGGTTGACCGGAGGCATGCCCTTGGTGAAAAGAGCTGCCATCTCCAGTGCCAGGGCTACTACCAGCGCGTGTCCCTGCCGTTTGAAGACCAGTCGCGAGCACAGCACGCCGATGGCGATGCCGACGAGGGCACAGGTGAGCTGCGCCTCGACGCCCAGCAGGAGATCGGTCGTGCTGACCACGTGGTCGCCCGTCCACAACGGGAAGAACAATCCGAACACCATCAGGACGAGACAGCTCAGCAGGGCCGTGCCGATCGTCGCGAGCAGGACCGTGAGCGACCGTCCGCCCGCGGTGACGACGAGGACCGCCCGCTGCGAAGGGGCGTCCAGGCTCATCAGGACGATCGTCAGCCAGGTCGAGCAGACGAACAGCGCGCCGGCGGAGGAGGCGTAGGCGGGGGGCAGTGGGCCGCTGCCGTTGACGGTCAACACGCCCAGCAGGCCCGTGAACAGGAGCAGCGGGGCGAGGTAGCGCTGCGTGTGCAGCATGGTGGCGAAGGTGTAGCGGATGAGCGCGATCACCGCATGTCTGCGTTCGTCGCGGCGTTCGACGCCTGGTGGTGGTCCGTGGTCGTTCCGGTGACGCGTTCGACGGACCAGCCGTCCTGGAGCGCCGTGAGCAGCAGAGCATCGGTGGACTTCCGTCCCACGCGCACTCCGACGCCCGTGACGTTCCGGCTCACCGTCACCACGCCGTCCAGTAGCTCCCAGTCGAGGTCCTGCGGTTCGCGGCCGTGTTCCGAGCGCGCGGTCAGGACGACGTAGGACGTGGGCTCCTGCTCGGTGGCCCGCGGCTCCGGTCCCCGCAGCGACACGCGGCCCTTGCCGACCGTGTATGTCCGGGTGGCGTGGGCCCGGGTGACCGACGCGCGGTGGTCGGTGAACACGACGGTGCCGCCGGATGCCGCGACCTCGGCCATGATCTCGGCGAGCACGCCGTGGGCGTCGGCGTCCAGCCCGGACCACGGCTCGTCCAGGACGAGCAGCCCGGGTTCCACCAGGAGGGCCTGGGCCAGCGCGACCTTCTGCCCGTTGCCCTTCGACAGGCTCCGCAGAGGGGCGTGCCTGGAGCCCACCAGGGCGAGCCGGTCCAGCAGTCGTCCGGCCCGCGCCGAGGCCACCGAACTGGTCAGCCCGCGGATACGGCCCAGGTGCGTCAGGTACGCCACGGCCGACATGCGTTCGTCGGGGGAGAACCGGTCCGGGACGTACCCGACGACGGGCGGCCGGGCGGCCACGGTGCCGCGGGTCGCCCGGGACACGCCCACCGCGATCCGCAGGAGCGTCGACTTCCCCGATCCGTTCCCGCCTTCGAACGCCACGACCTCACCGGCCGGGGCCTCCACGTCCACGTCTCGCAGGATCCAGTCGCCACGGCCATAGCGCTTGCTCACCGCGTGAAGACGTAACAACCTATCTCCTTCGTCCGGTTCGACACTCCCAGGCGCTCGAAGATTACGGGGCCCGTCCGCCCCACTCCAGGATGCCGACTGTCTTCGGGGCGTCCCGTGGCTTCAAGCCGACGGAGGCGAGGCGCCGATCGATCTGCGGTTCGCTGTCACACACGAGGTACGCCGACGGACTCGCGACGATGAGGGAGGTGTCGACGAACGGCACCCAGTTCGCCAGTCCCTGATGCCACCCTGGGCGCGCGGACACCGTGAGGCACCGAGCCGCGGCTGATCCGCGGTGTCGACGCCATGTCGGAACACTGTCGGGGCTGTCGGGCGGATGTCGGTGGCTCGTCGACAGGGGCTGGCACCTTTCCAGGGACGGCCGACCGGAGTCGACCGGGCGGCCTGATCCCGAAGGAGCCACCATGCACGCCCCCGTCACGCGCCCCCACTACGCCCTGCCGGTGGAGCACCGCTGGGACCGGGTGCCGGGGGTGACCCTGCTCGGCGACGCCGCCCACCTCGCAGCCCCGAACGGAGAAGGCGCCAACCTGGCCATGCTCGACGGCGCCGAACTCGGCCAGGCCCTCGCCGCCCACCTCGATGACATCGAGGCCGCGATCACCGAGTACGAGCAGGCCATGTTCCCCCGCAGCACCGAGGTCGCCACCTTCGAAGGCGCCGAGGTCCACCGGATCGACTCCGGCGACAACACAGCCCAGGGCCTCATCAACATGTTCACCGAGAAGGGCTGATGAGCCACTCCAGCCCCGACCCGATGACCTCCTTACCGACCACCGGGCCGTCTGAGCACCGGCAGCATCCTCAAGAACCGGTCGCTCTCTGAGGATCGCCCTGCGAGGCCGCCCCGCCCCGCAGGGCCTCCGCAGTCACCTTTGAGGACCTGGGTCAACCCGGTAGCGGCTCACCGAGGCGACCACGACCCTGCCCCTGCTGACGAGGAACGGGGAACGGGGGCGGGCAAGGCGGAGCGTCGGCCACGGCGACGGCGAGGAACGCCGGACCTGGCCGCGCTCCGAAGGCACGATAAGTACAGCGGGCCCGGAATCCACTTGGCGCACGCCAGACGGTGTGCCGGTCCGTCCCCGGGGGCGGACGACGGCTACCACCAGAAGACGGCGTATCCGTTGCCGCCGGCACCGCCCGGCGTCGCGCCGACACCGCCGCCTCCGCCCTGTGCCGCCCCCGTCGGCCCGGGCGCGACGATGCCGTCGACCGCGGGACTGGCCCCTGCGCCGGGAAGCGGGCCGCCATTCTTACCGGTGGGGCCCTGACGGACCGCGCCGCCGGCGGGAGTGCACACCCCAACACCTCCTGGAGCACCGACGCCGCTGATGGCGCCGAGGCCGCCGGTGGCCAGCGCCGATCCGCTGGGCAAAGCAGTCACCAGGGTGTTGCCCCCGACGGTCCCGTCCATGTCGGCCGACCCGCCACTCCCGCCCTGCCCGATCGTCACGGAAATCGTCTGACCGGGTGTCACTGTCAACTGACACCAGGCGAAGCCACCGCCTCCTCCGCCGCCACCGCCGATCTCGCCGCCGCCGCCCGCGCCGGCTCCACCGCCCCCTGCACCCCATGCCTGGACGAAGATCCCGGTCAGTCCGGCGGGCACGACGAAGGTCCCGTCGGTGGTGAAGTCCTGAAGACCGTGCACGGCCCCGGGCCCTTGCGGTCCGGTGTCTCCCTGCGGACCGGTCGCCCCCGTCCGGCCGTCGGCACCGGTGGGACCGGTGGGACCGGTGGGTCCAGAGGCCCCGGTAGAACCGCCTGCACCGGTAGGCCCGGTAGGCCCGGTAGACCCGGCAGGTCCAGTGGGCCCAGAAGCACCGGCAGAACCATCGGCACCTGTTGGCCCGGTTGAGCCGGTGGCACCCGCAGCACCGTTGGAACCAGCAGGTCCCGTGGGCCCGGTAGGCCCGGTGGGTCCGGTACGCCCCGTGGGCTTCGGGCAGTGGTCGTGGCCGCGGCCGTGCTTGCCCTGCGGGGCGGCGCACGGGTGGTGGGTGGAGCCGGCCGAGGCATCACGCACGGGGTTCATCGCACGGCCGTCTTCCGAACCGCCCGCATACGCCTCGCCCGCCACCGCACCCGATGCCAGGGCCACGCTCGCGGCCATCGCCCACACGCGCACATGGCCGCGCCGCCGCCGGAGGGACAGCTGAAGTCTGTCGTTTCGGAACAACTCGCGTCACCTCTGGGAAGGGGGTTCCGACGGATGGCGGGCGCCGGCCGGCGCGGAGGAGGCTCGCACCGGACAGCAACGAACCCACAAAGGATGATCACCATGAGTCACGGGTCGCACACAAAGACTGCCCGTCTGGGCGATCGGCACCTTCGTGCGGGGACGACCGGACCGCCGTAGACGAGTACGCACACATCCCGGCATCGCCTCCGCGCCCGAGGACCAGTCCATCGGCGACGGCCCGGCTCCGACAGCCGAGTCGGGTCGACCGCAGGCCCGACCGTGGGGCCGGCGTATCGGCGTTCTCCGCGGCCGCTCCAGCGCGGACATCAGTTCCAGGAGCGGCTTCGACGGGGCAGGTTCCGCGTCCTCGGCAGCGGCCGGCCGGGTTTCGTGCGGAGGCTCTCCCACGCGGGCGTCCTCAGCCGACCGCGGCCGGCACGCCGAGCATGACGTGCTCCTGGGCCCGGGGGAGGGGGGCCAGGAGCGGCGGTCGGTCTAGCGTGATGCGTCGGGATACGCGGCGGTCGCGCGGATCTCCACGAGGAGCCCCGGGCTGGCGAGGCCGCTGACCCCGATGATCGTCCAGGTCGGGTAGGGCGCCTCGACGAGGCCCTGCTTGGCCTTGACGAAGCCGGGCAGGTGCTGGCGGATGTCGACGTGGTAGCTGGTGACGTCGACGAGGGCGGACAGGTCGAGGTCCTCCAACCGGAGGATCTCCTCGATCTTCCGGATGGCGATCTCGGTCTGCTCCTCGATGGTGTCCGGGATGGTTCCGTCGGCGCGGCGACCGATCGTCCCGGCGACGAACAGGAGGCCGTGCGCACGCACCGCGGCGGAATAGCCGAAGCTTGCGAAGGCGCTGGTGGTCTCCCCGAAGACCGGGTTGTTCTCGGGAACCTCGACGGTGTGGACGGTCATGGTGGTGCTTCCTCTTCTTTGTTGACGGGTCGTGGAGTCGGCGGAGTCAGTCGCCCCAGCGGGACGAACGGCCGGTGTGCTCCAGCCGGGTCCGGCCGAAGGTCTGGCGTTCGCGCAGGAGTTCGCCGGGGGTCGTGTACCGGGGTGCGTTCTTCGGGTCCTTCGCGGCCTGCGCGACGATCGCGTCGGTCAGTGAGCGGACCATGTCCAGCCGCGGGTAGGCGGCGTGCAGGGCGTCGGCCTGCTCATCGGTGACCGTGTCGAGGTGGTCGGCGCTCGCGGGGCCGCCGAAGTCGAGGGCGACGCCTTCGCGCACGAGCACGCACAGCGTGCCGCGGCGTTCCGCGATGCCCGGGGAGGTGTGCAGGGCGATGGCCTGCCAGACCTGGTCGGCGTCGGCCGTGGACGTCCCTTGTCGGATGAGGAATTCGGCGGCCCGGTCGGCGCCTTCGACCTCGAACCGCTGCCGGTGCGGGCCGTCCGACGCCAGTCCGAGGTCGTGCATCGCGCACGCGGCGAACAGCAGGTCGTCCTGGTAGTCGTGGCCGGCGGCCAGGCCGAGGCGGTCGGCGACCAGCCGGGCGAACAGGTAGCTGCGGATGCTGTGGTTGAAGACGGACGGCGTCTCCACCGGTCGGATGAGGTTCGTGACGGCGGCGACAAGGGGTGTGCTGGGCAGCGCGATCGGGTCGGCGATCGCCTCGCGAGTAGGTCCGGTCATGTCCTCAGCCTGGCCGTGACCGCCCTGACCTGGCGAGAGGCAATATTTCCTTAGTTCGTTAGGATCTTGCCATGGCAGCTCATCGAGTCGCGGTCCTGGCGTTGGACGGGGTCACCCCGCTCGACCTGGCGATCCCGACGCAGATCTTCACCACCCGGCCGGAAACCCCCTACGAGATGACCCTGTGCGCGCTGGACACGAAAGTGGCCACCTCCGCCGGGTTCGCACTGATCGCCGACGGAGGCCTGGAGCAGGTGCGCAGCGCCGACACCGTGATCGTGCCGGGATTCGAACCGGCCCTCTCGTTGCCGGACGCCGTGCTCGACACACTGGCCGAAGCCCGCGACCGCGGCCGGCGTGTGGTGTCGATCTGCACGGGCGCCTTCGCGCTGGCCGCGGCGGGCGTCCTGGACGGGCTGCACGCCACGACCCACTGGAAGCACATCGACGAGTTCGAGCGGGACTTCCCGGCCGTCACGGTCGACCGCGACGTGCTCTACGTCGACGAGGGCGACGTGCTCACCTCGGCCGGGGTGTGCTGCGGCATCGACCTGTGCCTGCACATCGTGCGCCGCGACCTCGGCGCGGAGGTGGCCAACCGGATCGCCCGCGGTCTGGTCGCGGCCCCGCACCGGGACGGTGGGCAGGCCCAGTACGTGCCGGCTCCCGTCGCGGTGGCCGGTGAGGCGTCGCTGTCCGGTACTCGTGGGTGGGCTCTGCACCGGCTCGGGGAACCGCTCACACTGCGCGTGCTGGCTCGGCACGCGGGCCTGTCGCAGCGCACCTTCATGCGCCGGTTCACCGAGGAGACGGGCACGACCCCGTTGCAGTGGGTGCTCAACGCCCGCATCGGCAGGGCGCGGGAACTGCTGGAGACCACGGACCTCTCCGTGGATCAGGTGGCGCGGGACTGCGGGCTGGGCACGGCGGCCAACCTGCGGCTGCACTTCCGGCGGACGCTGGACACCACCCCCACCGCCTACCGCCGCACCTTCACGCACTCGGCGTCGCGCGGTCCGGTCCCGTCACCGGCGGTCCCGCGCACGGACTGAGAACGGCCGCCACGCCCTGAAGGGTTCCGAAGACGGGCCGCTGCCGTCCAAGCGGCCGAGCAGACCGGTGGGGACGCGGCCGGATTCCTCTCGGGTCGGGCGCCGTTCGCCGCCCCGACCGACGAGTGGGGTGAGGGGGATCACCTGACGCTCACCCGTGAGCGCAGCGTGGCCGCCTCCAACGTGTCGGAGGTCTGTCGGCGGTGAAGGGGAACTGTCGGCGATCTGTGGGCCGCATGCCGTGTCATTGCCCGGGTCGGCATCGCCGCCTGCGCACTGCCCCTGAACCCCTGGAGCCTGTTGTCATGTCTTCCGCACCCCTGAGCCCGTCGTGGGACGTCCACCTGCTGCCGTCCGCCGCCGACAAGTCGCGGTCACGAGCTGATGTTCGCCGTCAACCACCTCGGGCACGTCGCGCTGACCCGGGAGCTGGCGCCCCTGCTGTCCTCGGCGCCCGCCGCCCGGATCGTGACGGTGGGGAGCTTCGCGGCGCGCTCCGAGCGGCTGGACCCGGACGACCTCCAGACAGCCCGGGACTACCGCCCCGGACGCGCCTACGGCCGGTCGAAGCTGGCGCAGATGTCCTTCGCCTTCGAGCTCGACCGCCGCCTGCGCGCCCGCGGCAGCACCGTGCTCAGCGTCGTGGCCCACCCCGGCGGCGCCCTGGACTCCCTGACCCCGGACCGTGCGGGGGTGCACGCGGCAACCCTCGGCACACGGTTGCGCGGCCTGCCCGCCGGTCTGCTCCTCCAGGGCAAGGACCGCGGGGCATGGCCGATCATCCGTGCCGTCCTGGACCCGCAGGTGCGAGGAGGACAGCTGTGGGGGCCCAAGGCCTTCGGCCTGCGCGGAACACCGCGGACGGAGTCCGTACGGGCCCACATGACCGATCCCGCCGTTGCCGGGCGCCTGTGGGACGCCAGCTGCGACTGGGCCGGCGTCGAGCCGCACCTGGCCCTCCTGTAGCCGCGGCTCGTACACACGGCTTTCGGCCGAGCGCGACGCCCAGCCCGGCCGGCTGAAGCACCCGGTCACAACCGCTGCGACGGAACGCGGCACTTGGCCGGGTCAGACAACTCCGCTGCTCAGAACCGGCCCGATCGAGACGTGGAGACCTCGAGTGCACGCTGTCTCGCCTGGCTCGTCCGAGTCAGCGTGACCCGTGCCTCGACTGCGGGTTCCGTGAAGAGGCCAGCACAGCACCAGAGCGCCGGCACCTACTCGTCGAAGATCTCGGCCAACCAGTCGAGGCTCGTCGGACCCTTGCCAGCAGGCGCGGCGGGGGAGTGGAGCCCGCCCGCCGCCTGCCCGACGATCCCGCACGCCTCGCCCGGGCCCTGACCGGTCGTTCGATGTTCCTCGTCGCCGCCCGCACCCGCGAGCCCGCGCATGCCGACCTTGCCGAGGCCGTAGCTCTCCTCGACTTCCGGTGGTCCCGCAGTCCCACAGTCCCACCCCAGGCTCTCCTGACGGACCCGGCATGCACGTCCGTCAGGATCCGGCACTGGAGGTGTGGCGGGCCAACTCGACGGCCAGGCGCCGCATGACCGTGTGGTTGGCTCGCCGTATGGCGGCTCGGACGGCGGGTGCCAGCAGGCGGTCGGCGAGCGGGGCACGGGCCCAGGCGTACGTGAACGACACGCGGCTCCCGCCGGGTCCCAGCTGTTCGATGGTGTAGGTCCCGTGTGCCAGGCGCCGGCCGGCCGCGCTGACGTTCCGTTCGACGATGCGCCGCGGTGGGTCCGCCTCGACGACCTCAATGGCGACGTCGGTCCTGGTGCCGCCCAGCGCGGCCGTGACGGTGGCGCGTGATCCGATGCCGTGACCGGGGCCGCTGTAGCGCCATCCGGTCAGATAGTGGTCGGTGAATCGCTCGTGGTGCGCGATGACATCGAGGAAGTCGTAGACCTGCTCGGGCGACTGCGGTACGTCGATCGACACTGTCACAGGCTGCATGTACCACACGGTACATAGGGCATGTGCCCATGGGTACACTCGTGAAGTGACGGATGCGGTCGGCCCAGGTGCCAAGGGCGAGACGAGGCCTGGCGAGGACGGCGACCGGCGTACTCGGTTGGTGAACGCGGCTGTCGACCACGTCGCGGTACACGGCTTCGCAGACCTGAGCCTGCGCGCACTGGGCGCCGCGATCGGCGTCAGCCACCGCATGCTCATCCACTATTTCGGCTCCAAGGAACACCTGCTCGTCGAGATCGTCCGGACAGCGGAGGAACGCCAACGCGCCCTGCTGTCCCGGCTGCGCCTGCAGCCCGGTCTACCGCCCATCGATGCCGCTCGTCTGCTCTGGCAGCAGCTGACAGACCCCCGACTGGCGGGTCAGGAGCGGCTCTTCTTCGAAATCTACGCACAGGCGCTGCGGGGCCGGCCCGAGGCCGCCCCCGTCCTCGAAGGGCTCGTGAACGACTGGCTGGAACCGCTCGCGGCTGCCGAGGCCGCCACGGGGGCGGATCCGGCCGCGGCTCGCAACCGCGCCCGGCTGGGACTGGCGACGGTCCGCGGTCTGCTGCTCGACTTGCTCGCCACCGGTGACCGTGAGGGTGTCGACGCGGCGATGGAGGACTTTCTCCAGCTGTACTACAGCGCGAAGTGACCGATCCCGCGACGCGCCGCCGCAGCCGCTGCTGTCCCGCCCCCGACGGCCTTGCGCCAAGGCGATCACGACGCGGACCACATACGACTCCGACGACCGCATGGCCACCACGAGCAAGCCCGCGTCCAGCGGCTCCGACGCGGGCACGCTGATCTACGCGGTGTCTCGGTGCTGAGAACCTGAAAGCCAGGGCAGGTGCATCAGAGGCCGTCCCGGCGCCACTCGTAGCGCCACGCTGCTTCGAGGCAGCGTTCCTCGGAGTGGGTTCCGGGCTGCGGGGGGCCAAGACATCGCGCAGCTTCCACACAGCGCTCGTCCTCGTGCATGGCGAGCCCGTATACGGCGGCGACCTGGACTTGGCGGTCCACGTCGTCCAGCCGAGCAGCCAGGGCATCCGCGAGGACGGGATCACGGTCCCTACCGTCTCCGACGGTGAGGCAAGCGTCCCGCCGGACGGCCGTGTCGATGTCCGTCATCAGCACCATCAGGGCGTCACGCACCTCAGCTGAGTAGGCCGACGGCTCAGACCCGGAGCTGAGTCCGCGCGCCACCGTGCCCCGTATCCGAGGGTCAGAGTGGCCGGTGTAGGGCAGGAGCGCCGCGTAGGCGCGTGGATCGGCATGCTCACCGAGCGCTGTCAGCACCTCGATGAGGACGGTGAGGTCCGTCTCCTCCGCCGACCACTTCGTGAAGATGTCCAGTGCAGGGCCCGCGAATGCGTTCTCGTCGCCGGTGTCGAAGAGGTGCGTCAGCCGCATCACCTCGGCACCGAACAGCCTGCGGGACGGTGACGAGTGGGTACGCAGCGCCGCGGCTGCCGACCAGATCGCCTGTTCGGCCCGGCAAGCCAGCCGGATGGTGGACCTTGCCCACGTGGCGTGGCCCTGGCCGTGATCCAGCGCACGGGCCATCAACACCTCGAACTCGGGGCGAACGTCGAGCAGCTCTTCCAGGTGAGTGAGGATCGCCCCATGGCCGTCCTTGACGGTTATCCCGCCGAGGGTGAACTCGTTGACGCTGGTGAACTCGTCGTCCTCGACCGGAGCGCAGATGAGGGCGTCCTGAGAACCTGTTCTGCGCCGCAGCTCGGCTTCGAGCCCCACCTCGTGCCGGTGGAATGCGAGAGACCGCACCTCCGAGAGCTCGGACGCCGAGTATCTGTCCCGGAACCTGTGGTCGAGGAGCGCCTCAACCAAGGCGGGCGAACCCGAATCGACCGCCTCGCGCAGCGACAGCAATTCGTCCGGTCCGCACTGACCGGGATCCGCACCGTACTGGAGCAGCAGCTGGGCGAGGGTCCCTGCGTGCATCCGAACCGCCAGCCCGAACGCGGCGTTCAGCCCAGCGAGATCGCAGTTTTCGTGTAAGAGGCGTTTCGCCAGGGCAGTGTCTCCGGCCCGGACTGCGGAAACCAAGGCGGATTCGCCATCCGCCGTACCGTTCGTACTGCCCATACGCACGCCCGTTCCCCCGTCCCCCGTTGAGCCCCAAAACTTTGGAAGTGTACGGCGGTCGGATTGGCGCGATCAATGGAGTTCTGGCCGGGACGATGTTGGACCTGGCGTCCTCGTAGGGCTGGAAGCTTGGGCACAAGCGGCGACGGCCGGGAGAAAGGGGCTGTGACCGAGCCGGGGGGCCCATGCGGTCGGTCAAGGTCGAAGGCCAGTGGGTTCGGGTGGTCGAGGGAAGGGCCGAGCTGTAGGGGTGTGCATGAGTGATGGCCAGGTGCCGATCAAGCTCACGAGTGACGAGGCACTGGTGCTGTCGCACTGGCTCGTCGTCCCGAAGCCCGATCGCCTCGCACGCCCGATTCCCGGTGCCCGCGACGTCGGCGGCTCGCTCACCGCCCGCGCGTCAAGCTCTTCGCTGGGCGGAAACCTTAACGACCCTGCCGACCCGATGGGTAGGATTTTCTTCAACATCCTGACATTTTCGTCGAGTCCGAGGTCGACCTACTGCGCATGCGTACCCGCGAAGGCACGGCAGAGCCGCGGGCCAAGGGCAAGCCCCAAGGCAAGCAGCCCAAGCTCACCGCCCGCCAGCAAGCCCATCTGGTTCAGCCGCACCAGTCCGGCGAGCACACCATCGCCGATCGTGCCGAGCTCTTCTCCGCCAGCCGCGCCACCGCCTACCGCATCCTCGAATGCCACCAGAAGGCATCGGCGGCTTCGCCCTCTGCGGGGCAGTGACGTGCTGCCCTACGTCTACCAGGTCACCAAGTACAACCCTGCCGACCGCGATCAGTACGGCCGCTACGTGGGCGCCGAGCCCGCGACCAGCGACCACGGACTCATCGAAGCCGCCTATCTGCAGGCCCTCGCAGCCTTCGCCGAAGAGACCGGTGTCGACCAGCTGGCCATTCGCGAGCCGCAGATCGGCGGCTGCGCCCACTTCGGCACGGAACCGCCGGCCGCCGACCACAGCCTGGCGGACCTCTTCCCAGCTGGCCTCACCGGGTTCCACGACGGTGCGCTGGTGACGGTCGCCGCCAGCCTGGAACTCGTCCGGGCCATGCTCCGCGACAACGGCGCCTGGTGCCGTCTGGAGGTGGAGGAAGCATTCAGTGTGCACGTCGGCTGGGACCAGTACCTCTACATCGGCAGCAACCTGCCCTGCGAAGCGGCGCTCGCCCCCACCCGCTCGCTCGGACTGTTCCCGGAACGTCTGGACGCTTCTCCGTACGAGTTCGCCCCCGACGAGCCACTGCGGATACAGCGTCCGGCCGACGCCGATTTCTGGGCCTGCTTGCGCTGGGCGGTGAGCGCCTGCCGCGCCACGTTCCTGGAGGGGACGTATGCCGCGAACGCCTCCCGCTGGCACCGCCTCACCCGCGACAACATCGAGGCGGTGCGCTCCCAGCTGACTCCTCGCGCACAGCTGGCGGTCTGGCCGGACGTGCTCACCGACGCCGACGCGGCCATGCCTTCCCTGCCCAAGGAGGGACTGGCGGAGGTCGTCTGGGAGGACAGGGATGGGCGGATAAACAGCCTGGTCGCGGACGAGACCCAGTTCGAGGCAGTGAGGCCCCAGGTCGCAGGTGCGCGTGCCGTGGGCGTCCTATCCCTGACCACTGATGAGCGGAAGCCGCTGTTCACCGCCGTGCTGCCCGACAGCGACGGTGTCCTCCGTGCACGCTGGCAGACCGAGCCGACGCCCAGCGACCGGGACTGGACGTTCCTGAAAACCCTGCGGGGCGGCCAAGTCGTCACCGGCACGGTGACGGCTGTCGCCGGCTTCGGCGTCACTTTCGTGGACATCGGCGGTTTCACCGCGATGATCAACATTCCGGAGCTGTCCTGGCGGCCGATCAACCACCCGTCCGACGTCGTCAGCGTCGGCCAGGAAATCACCGCCCAGGTCCTCGACGTCGACATGGTCTGTGAACGAGTTCCGCTGTCGCTCCGAGCAGCGCAGGAAGACCCGTGGCCGCAGGTGGCGCAGCGGATCGGGCAGGTGGTCACCGGACCGGTCACCAAGATCGTGTCATTCGGCGTCTTCGTACGGATCGAAGGCCGAGAGGACGGATTCGAAGGACTCGTGCACAGCAGCGAGTTGGATGAATCGACCGAAGGCGTCGTCGGGGTTGGTGACCCACTTACCGTGAAGATCATTGATGTCGACCTGGCCCGGCGCCGCATCGCTTTGTCTCAGACGCAAGCCCGCACACCCCGCCAGCAGGGAGATCGCCGTCCCTGACGAAACGGCCGCCCACACGCCCAAGGAAGACGCCCTCGGGCTCGACCGTGGACAGAGGGCCCCGAGCGCTGGGCCCTCCCGCAGCTCGAAGTGGCCCACGACGAGGCTGGCCTGCCCCGGGACCGGCTTCGCCCGCTTCCTGCTGGAACAGGAGATGCGGTTCCACTGCCACTGCTGGGGCTTCAGCCACACCATCGAGGCCGCCGCCCTTCTGCTCCCGAGCACCGCTGGCCCGATGGCATGTGGCGCCTGTGGCAGGCGATCACTTGCTGGGACGAGGAAGCCTGTCTCGCAGGGGGAGAACTGCGAACCTGATCAGCTGACCTCGCAAGAGTTCGACGAAGTCTGGGATGCTGCCCGACGGGGCTCACAGCCCGCTGGCCCCGAATTCAGGCGATACCCTGTCGGACTTATGGAGCAGCTGCCCGAGAGTGTCGATCGCGACATCCTCAACCATCGGATCATCTTCGCCATCAAGGCGATCCGTGAGACACGCGCCTGCACCCTCCACGAGGCGCTGGAAGTCGTCGCCGAACGCTACGAAGAGCTCCGTCGGGATCGCCCGGACGACTTCGCGTTGCCGCGCGAGGACTACAGCCGGGGCCTCTCCTCCTAACCCGGGGCAGAACGCGGGCAGCTTTGCAACAGGACGTCAGATCGGTCGCGGAGAATTCCTTGTCCTGTCGCGGCAGATCCGGGAGTGCAGGGCCGATCGGGGGGCTGGAAACGGTCACCGCGCGGGCCCTCGTAGACGAGGTTCGTTCAACGGTCCCTGGCGCCGCAGGGCGCAGTACCCGGCAGGCGGATCCGGGCCTCCTTCATTCGGGTCGCCCGGATCCGCCATGGCTGTGGGGGAAGGTGCAGGGACGGCTACTTCGGGGCGACGAGCATGTGCTCGGTGCCGAAGGCGGCGCCGGTGTGGTTGTACATGGTGGTCTCGCCGTCCGACCAGCGGACGACCAGGTCGTCCGGCCAGCCGTTGGAGTCGTAGCTGCCCGCGGTCATCACCGAGTCATGGGACCAGATGCTGCCGGCCGAAGCCATGTGGACCTCGTTGCCGACGCCGCCGGGGCCGGTCTCCTGGAACTGGGAGACGCGTCCGTCGGACCAGCGCACCAGGGTGTCCCAGTTGTTGCCGCCGGTGAAGTCGCCCGCGGTTACCAGGGTGGCGTCCTTCCAGGCGCTCTCCCGCTTCGCCAACTGGTGTTCGGTGCCGAAGCCCTTGTCGCCGACGGCGGTGTAGTCGGTGACCTCGCCATCGCTCCAGCGCACCAGCAGGTCGCTGACGTACTTCGCGGTGCCGAAGCTGCCCCCGACGATCTGGTCGGCGTGGCTCCAGACGGATCCGGCGTCGGCCAGTCTGGTCCCGCCGTCCACGCCCTTGGTGCCGACGTCGGGGAGGAGCCGGACCTCGCCGGAGTCGAACACCACGAGGAGGTCCGAGCCGGTGCCGCCGGCGAAGTCCCCACCGGTGAGGGACTTGGCGTTCTGGAAGCTGCTGTGACGCGCGGCCAGTCGGCGCTCGCCGACGAAGCCGCCGTTGCCGTCGCCGGTGTACAGGGTGACCTCGCCGTCGGTCCAGACCACGATCAGGTCGCCCTTGCCGTCACCGGTGTACTCGCCCGAGGCCAGGAGCTTGGCATGGGACCAGGTCTCACCGCCGCCCATGGAGTACGGCAGCGGCGGCTGGTCGTAGGTTCTGCCGTGCTGGGGGACGTGGTTGTTCTTCGCCTCGTCGTACAGGCGGAAGAACCAGTCGCCGTGCATGGGGCTGTAGGTGAGCCAGTCCACGTTCGCGTCGTTGCCGCCGCCGTTGTAGCCGCCGACATTGCCGATGATCTCGCCGGTGCCCTTCGCCCAGTCCACGTGGGAGAACCAGGGGCCGCCGGAGGTACCGCCCCACATGCCATGGCACTTGGCCTGGATCTGGTAGAAACCGGGCAGCGCCTCCGTCTGCGTGGGGCACCGCACCGGATGGTCCTCGGCGTCGTGGCTGGAGGGGTAGCCCACCATCGTGACCTTGTTCAGGTAACCGGGTGTCCGCGCCAGCGTGTTCGCGCCCACTACGTCCTGCGCCTGCTTGCCGCTCTTCGAAGGCTCGAGCCGGCCGAAGGAGAAGTCCAGGTCGGAGACGGGCTGCTTGCTCTCGTGCACGTACCGGTTGTCGGTGAACCATGTGGAGACCCGGTAGAACCCGAACGTCTGCTTGTCCAGCGTGTACTCGGCGGCGTACATGGGGACGAAGACGGCTTTGCCGCCGTCGCAGTGCCCGGCGGTCAGGACCAGATTGTGCCCGGGGCTCTCCACCACGCTGGCGGAGCACTTGTGCGCGTGCATCCGCTGGGTGGTCGGATCCGTGTCGTAGGTGAAGATCGTCCCGACGGACTTCAGGCCGAGGAAGTGCTCCGCCGTCGGCATGTCGGCCGCTACCGAGGGTCCGGCCGGAGCAGCCCGCCGTACTGAGGCCTTGGCACTCGGGTCCCCCTGCTGCGCGGGCTGTGCCGGGTCGGTGGCCGAGGCCATGCGTTCAGGCGTCCAGAAGCGGATGGCGTCCTCGTCCGAGAAGTCGCCGCCGCCGGTCTCGGTCGCGGGGGGCCCGCTCGCGCTCGCCGAAGGTGAGGCCGAGGGCTCCCCGGTGCCGGTGCCGGTCGAGGGGTTGGCAGAGCGCGGGGGCCCTGGTTCACCGGACGGTCCGGCTGAGGTTCCAGCGGACGGTCTGACGGACGGCACCGTCGCCGGGGACAGGCGGGGCGCCGCTGTGGCGGCCGGAACCTTGGCCTGCGCCTGGGCGAGGCTTCCCTCTCCGGTCAGGAGCAGGGCGGTTCCGGCGGCGAGGACCACGAGGCGCGATATTCGTCTGTGTGAGGTAGGCAAGGAATGCTTTCTGAGTCATGGACGAACTCCCTCCGGACCGAAAGCGGCCGGAGGCAGCGAAGGAAAGATGAAGGAAGAACCGAAAAGGCCGGGGGAGCACTGTTCGGCGCGCCCACCGGCGCCCGCTCGCCCCGCCCGAGAGGCGGTCTGCGGCTGCCGGGTTCGCCGCTACGCTGCGGGCGCGGCCTTCCGTGAGCGGCGGTGCCGCACCGCGATCGCGCCGCCGGAGGCCAGGGCCAGCCCCCCGGCCGCGGCGCCACCGGTGACCGCCCAGGACGGGGCTCCGCCGTCCGCGACCGGCTGCGCGGCGATCGTGACGTGCTGCTTCGTGGTCTGCTGCCCGTGGTGGCTGACCACGGTCACGGTGTAGCGGCCTTTGGGTACGTCGCCTCGCAGTCGTGCGTGGCCCGCGTAGACCGTGCCCGCGTCGTCGCACTTGCAGCCGGGGTTGTCCGGGCTGTCCGTCTTGATGGTCAACGGAACCTTGAAAATGGGCGACGTGACGGTGAGGGAATTCTCCCCTGGTGCGGCTCGCAGGTCGGTGAGGACCACCCGGACGTCACTGCCCGGGCGGAGGGAGGCGGGTGTGCCGTTGCCGGGGGGCGCGTTCCTTGGACCGATGACGAACCGGTAGATCTGCGCGGTGTTCTCGGCGAGGACCTTGAGTTGTGCGGTAGCGACGGTACGGCCGTGGCTCGTCGCGGTTACCGGATAGGTGCCCGCGCGCAGGCCCGAGCGGACGCGGTGGTCTGTTCCCGGCGCGTCCATCTGGACCGACTGCGTCGACCCCTTCTTCAGGGGAGTGAGGGGGATCGGCTCCTGCAGGGCCGGGGAGGTGACCTCGACCTTGTCCCATCCCGGTGGCATGCCCTCAAGACTGAACGAGATGGCGTCACCCGCCTCCAGAGGGAGGTTCTGAGCCACGTAGTAGTCCAGGCGGACCGTCGCAGACGGGCTGCCGCCCGGAGCCGGGCCCGTGCCCTCGGCGGCCGACACCCCCGCCGCCCCTCCCAGCACGGGCGCCACGGCAAGCCCGACGACGCCCACAGCCCGAACTGCGTTGCGGAACAACGGTTCTCCCCCGGTCGGAGATGGCTGGGCCGGTCGAGCGCAGCCATCTGTCGACAAGGAAGAGGGCAGAAGCGGGCAGTTGGTTGCAGTCGACCGGTACCTGGAGCTCAAACTGATCCCGGTTAACGGCCAGCAGCCTTCGTTGCAGGTCCCCAAGAACTGCATGCTGCGCATCGACGAGTCCGAAGCCCGCCTCCGCTACTGATGCGGTGGTCGGCGCGTCTGCTGGAGCCGCCGCGGGAGCGGCCGATGGCGTGATCGCCGGGTTCGCCAGCCTGGGACCCTACGGGCCCTGGTCGGGTGCTGGTACGCCCGTACGATCGTGGAGTCGACCGAGACGGCCCAGTTGAAGTCCTCGTCTGCGTCGGCCTGTGCCACCAGAGCGGTGAACAACCGGATTTCAGCTCGCGAGGCAGAGGCTGATCGAAGTCCATCGCCCCACGCTGCCCCACGCCACCGACGAGCAGCCGACCCCGAAGAGCCATTCCGTGGGGAGTCCTCAGCCGATGAGATGAGCCGTCATCTCTGCGTGAGTAGGCGGTGATGGCAGGTCGCGGGTGTGCTCGGGGCGGAGGCCGTCGAGGAACACGCAGAGGTGTCGCGTGGCGAGCGTGGCGGCCTGGTCCGGCGGGAGGTGGGGCAAGGGGCGGCAGATCAGCGCGGCGGTGGCGATCAGATCCACCGCGGTGATGTCACGCCGGATCACCGTGCGGCTGCGGCCTGCGGACAGGATCTCTTCCAGTGTGACGGCGATGTGCTGTTGCAGGTCACGGGCGTGAGGGTCGTTCGTCATGGGCCCCCCGATCAGCGGCAGGGACAGCTGCTCGCGGTTGTCGATCATGCCCTGCAGGAAGGATTCCACGGCTGCGAGCGGATCGGTTCGCGCCGCCTCGGCGGCTGCCCGGGCGGTGTCGAGTACGAGGCTGAAGCCGTCCACGACGACCTGGGTGATGAGGGCGTCGCGGTCGGCGAAGCGCCGGTAGAGGGTGGCGATGTTCACTCCTGCCCGGCGAGCGATCTCGTCCAGGGGCACAGCGGTCCCCGACTCGCGGAAGGCGGCGCGAGCGGCGGCCAGGATCTGGGCGCGGTTGCGCGCGGCGTCCGCCCGCAGCCGCGGGGCCGGCGGTCCGCTCGGAGTACTGGCAGTCACCGTCTCCACCTCTGTTGATCTCATCGTCTGCGGTGTGACGAGGGTACGTCCTCAGTTTAAGTGAAGGATTTCCTGCACTTGAGTGCTAGGGTCGCGGTGCCGGTGACACGGCGCGCCGGCCACTCGGTCTGGTGGGCGCCATGGGTCGACCGGACGTGCGACGAAAGGAAGAACCCCCATGACGACAGCGGGCGACAAGCGTTTCGCGGGCAAGGTCGCGGTGGTGACGGGAGGCAGCCGGGGCATCGGAGCAGCGGTCGTCACTCGCCTGGCGGCCGAGGGAGCGGCCGTCGTCATCGGCTACCGCGGCAACGAACAAGCCGCCGACGCACTGGTCCGGTCACTGGTGGACCAGGGCCGCAAGGCGATGGCGCTGCGGGCGGACGTGGCCGACCCCGACCAGACAAGGACCCTGATCGACCGGGCGGTCGCCGAGTTCGGGCAGCTCGACATCCTGGCCTCCTGTGCGGGCGTGGAGCACTTCGACGCACTGGAGAACATCACCCCGGCCGACTTCGACCGCGTCTTCGCCGTCAACACCCGCGGCCAGCTCTTCGCGGCCCAGCATGCCGCCGCCCACATGCGAGCGGGCGGCAGGATCGTGCTCACCTCCTCGGTCAGCGCGTCCAGGGCGTTCTTCGGACACACCCTGTACGCCGCGTCCAAGGCCGCCGTGGAAGCAATGGTCCTCAACCTCTCGGCCGAACTCGGCCGGCGCGGGATCACCATCAACGCCATCGCCCCCGGCGGCACGGCCACCGACATGGCCGCCGAGCACGGAGCGAGCTACCAGCATCCCCAGCTGGCCGGGAAGCAGGCCATGTCCGAGTGGCTCGACGTGCAGGTCGCGCTGCGGCGCCTCGCGGACCCCGTCGAGATCGCAGCCGCGTACGCGTTCCTCGCCAGCGATGACGCCGCCTACATGACCGGCCGCACCCTCCAGGCCGATGGCGGGATGTTCTAGCCGACCGGCACCCGCAACCGGCGGGCTCGGCCCTCACGCGTTCCGTTCGGCAGCCGACCGACTGCCTAGGCCGCCGACGTTCCTTCCCACATTGCCCGAAGAGCCGCCGTCCTGGGGAAGAACCCCGCCCACTCGACCCTCTTACCACCTCAGAAAGTTCTCACCCTCATGCACCACCCCACCTCCCTCCCGCTCGACGCACCGCCTTCGTCCCCTGCGCATGACCCGGACCAGGACCTTGCAGCCGGCCGCAGCAGGCGCGCCCAGCATGCGCTGATCGACACCGAGCCCGGTCTCCCCGGCACCGTGCTTGCCGCTGCCGCCGGAGCCCGTAAGGCGATGCTCGTGCCCGTGGTCACCGCGCTGGCCATCGGCACGGTGTTCGTCGCCGTCTATCTCGCCGCGTTTCACGCACCGTCGGCGCGGCACCAGCCCCTCGGTATCGCCGCTTCCGACAGGGTGGCCGCCCGTACAGAACTCGCCCTCAACAACGCGGCCCCCGACGGATACACCTTCTACCGCTACGCGAACGCGGAGGCCGCCCGGCAAGCCGTGACCCACGACAAGGTCCCGGCTGCCCTGGTGGCCGACAGCCGCGGCACGCGCCTCGTCGTGGCGGGCGCCCAAGGGCCGTCGACCGTCTCCAGCCTCGTCGCGGCGGTGGCGACGGCGGAGGGTGAGGGGAAGACGGTGCCCGTGCAGGACGTCCGGCCCCTGGCAGCAGGAGACTCCCGCGGATTGTCGATCTTCTACGCCTCCTTCGGCGTCGTGCTCGCGGGATTCCTCTTCGCCGTGTCCTCCTACCAGATCGCCCCACGCCTGCGCCTGGCCGCTCGCGTCATATCGATGCTGGTCTTCTCCGCCGCCTCGGGAGTGACGGTGGCCCTGATCTCGCATACCGCGTTCGCCGCGATCCCCACGTCGTTCGCCGTCGTCACCCTGCTGGTGGGCATGCTGGCATGGGCGTCCGCCGCGGTCGCGGGCGTGCTGCTGCGCTTGTTCGGGCCCATCGGCATGCCGGTCGCCTCGGTCGTGCTGCTGATTCTCGGCAACGCCACCTCCGGGGGGATCCTCCCGGCCACGTTCCTGCCCGCATGGCTGTCCCCCCTGGCCTCCGTGATGCCCCCGGCCGCCGCGGTCCGGGGACTGCGCGGCGCCTCCTACTTCCACGACGCGCACCTCGCGGGCGCGGTGCTCACCCTGCTGGCCTGGACGGCGGGCTGCCTGACGATCCAGTACCTGATGGACCGCTCCGCCACCCGCCGAGCCGGGCGAGCGGGAGCGAAGCCCCACCAGACAGCCGTCCAGGCGCCGTCGCTCCAGTCGTAGCCTCCGTCGTCCGCCGCACGGGCTGAGCTGCCTGACCGCGACGGTCGTCTTCGCCCGCGGCCTCGCCCACCTCACCTCGGTCACCGACCTCACCGACACCCACATGAGCCTTCGTACGGGTCGGTCAACAGGCCGGACGTTCCGCCGTCCGCGGCCGAGCGCTCGTCGACTCCGCCTCTGCGGCTCGGGAGAGGAGTTCCCCGCGCGTGACGGCATCGGTGCGCGTCGACGCGACGGTGCAGGCATGGGCGCCGGCGACGGCTCCGTACAGGGCGCAGCGCCCGGGTTCCTCGCCGTTCAGCCAGCCGAGCAGGAAACCGGAGGCGAACGCGTCGCCCGCCCCGTTGGTGTCCACCACCGGGCCGGGAGGCGTGACCGCCGGTACCCGCTTCACCTCGCCGTCCGCCAGCAGGTAGGCGCCCTTGGAGCCTGCGGTCGCCACGACGAGCCGGGCCCGGCCGCGGGCGGCGATATCGCGCATCGTGCGCTCCGGGTCGGCCAGGGCGGTGGTGGAGAGGAAGACGACATCCGCCTCCAGGGCGAACGGCTCGTGATACGGGTTGACCCCGTCCCAGTCGTGCAGATCGGTCGAGAGGGTGACGTCGGCCTCGCGGAGCACAGGCAGTGCCTGCGCGCAGGGGTGGGTGATGACGACGTGCGCGTGGCGGCTGGCTGCGGCGAGATCGCGCACCGACGCCTCGTCCAGCCGGTCCGACTCATGGGCGCGGGTGTCGTCGTAGAGGGACAGCCGCCGCCCGTCGGGTCCGACGAGGTTGACCGCGCGCTTGGTGCCCGCGGGCTGCGGGATCGCCGTGAGGGGAATGCCATGGTCACGGTGGAGGGCGCGGACCAGGTCTCCCTCATGGTCGTCGCCGATCATGTCGAGGTGATGGGTGCGCAGTCCGAGCGCGGTCAGTCCGAGCGCGACGAAGTCGCCGCTCTGCCCCGCGCGGGTCGTGATGCCGGGCCGGATCATGTAGCTGTCGGAGAAGGGGAGTGGCAGTTCGGGGACGTGGACGATCGTGTCCACGCCCGCGCCGCCCAGGACCAGGACGTCGATGTCGGTGGTCATCGGGTTCCTCTCGGGGCTGTCGTCGTCGGCCGAGTCAAACAGCAGGCCCGGAGGGCGGCAACAACGTGCCGCACGTTTGGGTAAGTTCATCCAGGCTGGTCCGCCTACTGGCCGCCGACGGCCTCCAGCGGGGGCTCCCCGGGCGGCTGGTGTCGACAGCTGGTGGTGGAAGCCGAGTCTCCCGTTCAGGTTCAGGGTGACGACCCTGCCGTTCACGTACAGGCCCACAGTTCAGGCGCCGCGGGCAAATGTGAACTATGTCACGATAGGGAGATTTGTCACGCGCAAGATTCCACGAGGGCTCTGGGGTCTTCGCCGGAGCTCCCTTACGGTGGATCGACATCACGCGCAAAACGGATGTAAGCGGCGAAGTCCCCGCGGGGTCGTCAGTGGGCGAAGAGGCCCGCGCCGTGACACGGCGCGGCCGGTGAACCAAGGACCTCCGAGCGGGCACCCGCCGGACCCCGCCGGCAGGCGATGGCCACCACGACCGACATCGGTCGCCGGTCCCTTTCTCGTCCGTCCGTGCGCCCCATCGCGACCATCACCAATCCAGGCGCCGCGCCGCGGTGCCGTCGGAGGGAGAATTGTGGCATTTCCCAGGGCCAAAGTGATGACCACCGCCGCGCTCGCGGCGGCGCTGGCGGGAACCGCCCTCACGGCATGCGGACCCCACGCCGGCACGAGCACGACGGCCCGGGTGACGCCCTCGGTCGCGTCCCCGCCGACGTCCACCCCGTCGCCGGCCGCACCGGGACCGGCGTCGGACAGCCCCACCCCGCCCGGCGGCGGACTGCTCGCCCCCTCCAGCAGCGCGTCCCTGTCCCCGTCCGACTCCGCCGGCGCACCCGATGCGGCCGCCTCCCCGGGGAACTCCGCGATCGGCAAGGCGCCCGGCGGCGGGCCGCCCGCCGAGGCGTCGGTCTCGTCCGGCGCGGCGGGCGGCGGCAGGACCGTGGCGCTGACCTTCGACGACGGCCCCGACCCGTCCTGGACACCGCAGATACTGGCGCTCCTCGCGCAGCATCACGCGAAAGCCACCTTCTGCGAGATCGGCCCCCAGGCCCAGCGCTTCCCGTACCTCACCAAGGCGATCAAGGACGCGGGCCACCGGCTGTGCGACCACTCGGTGCACCACAACGAGCAGCAGGACCGGATGTCCGTCGACTACAACACGCACGAGATAGCCGACGCCCAGCAGGACATAGCCGACGCCGCCGGAGCCGGCACCAAGCTCTGGTACTACCGCGCCCCCGGTGGTGACTTCACCCCGGCGATCCGCACCATCGCCGCCCAGCACGATCTGCGGCCGCTCGGCTGGTCCGACGACGCCAACGACTGGCGGCGTCCGGGAGTGGACGGCATCCTGCGCAACGTCAACCAGAACCTGCGCCCCGGCGCGGTCATCCTGATGCACGACGGCGGCGGCGACCGCTCGCAGACCGTGCAAGCGCTCGCCCGCCTCCTGGACCAGCTCGACGCCCAGGGCTACAGCTACGGATTCCCCGCCACCTGACGCAGGGACCTTCCGCACAGGTCGGCAGTGCCGGCTTCGACACCTCGGCCACGCTGGGCGACCATGTCCAGGGCCACGAGGGCCACGGACTCGGTGGCCACCTCATGACCGAGTTCCCCACCCGGGCAGGACCCGTGTGCATCCGCCTCGGGGTCGTCGACCACGACGAACGCGCGATCCGGTTCCACCAACGCCACGGCAGCGCGGTGGGTCGACACCTGCCGTCGGCGTCCCCGTGCGCTGACCGCTCCGACGCCGGGAGTGAGGCCTCAGGTACGGGGCATCTGCCCTTCTGGGGTCGTTCGGCGGCCCCGCAGACGCTCAGATCCCTCTTTGCCCCCACAGGAGATTCGCGTGATCCTGGACCGCGTACCGGTACCGGCTGACGACAGTGCCGAGCCTGCGGCGCAGGCTCGCGGACAGCGTCTGCGCCGGCGTCTGGAGCGACTGATCGGTATCCCCGCGACCGAGGGCAACGACCTCGTCCCCCTGCGTAACGGCGATGAGATCTTCCCCGCCATGCTCCAGGCGATCTGCGCGGCTCAGCACACGATCGACATGATGACGTTCGTCTACTGGCGGGGGCAGATCGCCCACGACTTCGCCGCCGCACTCGCCGCCCGCGCCCGCGCGGGCGTGCGGGTTCGGCTGTTGCTCGACGGCTTCGGTGCCCAGCAGATCGAACGGAACCTGCTCGACCTGATGGACGACGCCGGTGTGCAGGTCGCCTGGTTCCGCAAGCCCGCATGGCTGTCACCGTTCAAACAGAACCACCGCTGTCACCGCAAGGCACTCATCGTCGATGAGCACACCGCGTTCACAGGCGGCGTCGGCATCGCGGAGGAATGGTGCGGCGACGCGCGAAACAGCGACGAATGGCGTGACACCCATGTCCAGGTGCGCGGACCGGCCGTGGACGGCATAGCCGCGGCGTTCGCGCAGAACTGGGCCGAGTGCCACAGCGAACTCTTCGACGACCACGACCGTTTCACCGAGCACCAGCAGGCCGGTTCGTCGGTGGTGCAGGTGGTGCGGGGCTCCGCGAGCCTCGGCTGGCAGGACATGCAGACCCTCATCCGGGTCATGCTCACCTGCGCCGAGGAACGATTCCGCCTCGCCACCGCCTACTTCGCCCCGGACGCCTTCTTCGTCGACCTGCTGTGCCGGGCCGCTCAACGCGGGGTGCGCGTGGAGATCCTCCTCCCCGGCCCGCACACCGATCAACGAGCCTGCCAGCTGGCCGGCCAGCACCACTACACCCGCCTGCTGGAGGCAGGTGTGCACATCTTCCAGTACCAGCCGACGATGATGCACACCAAGATCATCACCGTGGACTCGGTCGCCTCCCTCATCGGATCCACCAACTTCAACCGGCGGTCCATGGACCACGACGAGGAGGTCATGCTCGCGGTCCTGGACGAGGCGTTCACCGCCGGACTCGACCGCGACTACGACGCGGACCTGAAGCGCAGCGAGGCCATCGACCTCACCCGGTGGAGACGGCGGGCAGCACTCCAGCGCGCCAAGGAAGCCGCTGTCGCACCGGTCCGGCGATTCTTGTAGGCAGGCGGGCATCCAGGTGTCCTGGTCGAGGATCCGGAGCGTTCGCACGACCATCCTGCTCCGGCCGACCGTTCCCGGAGCACCCCGTCCTGCCCCCTGTCCAGCGCCCCTGCCACCACCAGCCGGACCCGGTGATCCTTGCTCGTGGCGACCAGAAGCACGCGGTCCTGAAGTGGCAGTCTCCGCAGCCCTTAGCGGAGAACCTGTCCCGCCACGTCCCGGATGGTGTCGGCCAGGGCTTCAGGAGCGGTGAGGTGGGCGATGTGTCCCTGGCCGGTGAGCGTCACGATGCGCGCATTCGGCAGGGTTGCCGCCAGGTCGGCCAGACGTTCACGCAGGTGGGAGGGGCTGAGGTCGCCCTCGACCAGGGTCGTCGGTGCCTCGAGAGCCGCGAAGCGATCCATACCGACACCGAGCGCGTCGATCGCTTCGTCGTCTGCGATCTGTGCCGCCGCGTCCGCAGTCAACGCGGCTCGCATGTGCTGGTCGGCGAACATGGCGTCGACCTCGGTCGCGGGCATGCGGACGATGTCCCGCATATGGATCCGCATCGCCTCGACCGGGTCACCCTCGTCGAGCGCGGCACGGGCACGTGATCCCGCTGCCCCGGCAATCAACTCCCGGGTCGGCACTGGTGGTTCATAGAGGAACAGCCCGGCGAACGCCGACGGATCCAGCAACGCGGCTTCCAGCGCGGCGACGGCGCCCGAGGAATGCCCCACAAGAAGTACGGGGGGCTCCAGGAGATCCGCGACGGCGGCAATGTCGGCTGCCTCGGTGGTCATCGAGTGGGGTAGGGCGATGTCCGCTTCGGGAACGTAGATCCGTCGTCGGATCCTGACGACGCGGAAGTCGTCGGTGAGGTGGCGGGTGACGCCGTCCCAGGTCGTCGCATCTCCGCCGCCTGGATGGACCACCAGCAGGTTCGGCCCGGATCCCTCGTCGAGAGCGGTGATGGGACTGCCGTCGGCAGACGACGCAAGAAGCTCAGTCATGCTCACAAGCTTGCGCCGGTCCGCCGACACCAACATCAGCAAGGTCAACCATCAGGTTCGACTGAGCTTCCTCGCCTGAGCGAGATCGGTCAGGGGTGCTGCCGCCATTTCTGCGTACCCTGCATGCAGCAAACGGAGAGACCTTGCGCAGTGCGGACCTGAATGTGATCGAACGACCCTTCGACGGTTGCGGGACATGCCTGCCAGGCGTGCCGCGCCTGTCCCGCATGAGGCTGGCCACCTCCTCGCCGGAACGCCAGGGGGACGATGTCCTGGCCGCAGCGAAGTCCGTCGGTGGCCACATCGTCGGCTGGACGGACGACCGCCTGGCCCCGCTCGGCCACGACTGCCCGGGGAGCTGTCCGTGGTACCGCTGGCCGACATGGCGCCGAGTCGGGTACCGGCGCTGAGTTCCGGCGGTCGGTGCCGCCGCGGCTCGTGTACGGTTCGGCGATCTGTTGTCCCTTCGGATGGGCAGAGCCGGGCATCAGGCCGGCGGGACGTCCTGCTCGTCATCGGCCTTTCCGGCGGTCGGCGGGGCATCCACCGGCACGGAACTGGGGTCCGTAGGTCTCCTCGGTACCGCTGATCGGGATCTCCATCAGTTCCACGGCGGGCCTCTCCAGCCTCTGCATGTGCCGAACGGCAGCTGTCAGACTTCGCCGGTCGCCACGTCCCCATGCCGTGTCGAGTGCTTCCAGAACGGCGGTGTAGGTGCTGTCGAAGTCGTCCAGGTGCCGCCGGGCCCTGGCAGGCGGTCGGTGCCAGCCGCCCGCCGGCACCCTGGCCATGGGGCGAGTGTCGGGAAACGGCACCGGGTCCCCGGTGAACTGCCATGTACCGTCGGTCTCGCGCAGCTGCCGACCGTGGTAGATCTCGGCGAAGGCGTAGTAGTGCGCCGGCTGGCCGTCTCCGGAGCCGTTGTCAGGGGAGAGCGCGGTGCCTTCCCCCTGGTCCTTGATGATTTCGAGCGAGCGCTCGACGTCGGCGGCGGTTCTGACCGGGGTGAGGGTGTCCTCGCCGATGTGCTCGTGCATCTGCCGGGCGACGGACAGGTCCGGGGCCACCTTCCGGAAGGCCTCGAGCAGTTCCTCGTAGAAGCGGCCGATGCTGAGCGGGCCGTTCACGTCCTGGGTGATCGGTGCTGCGGGAGCTTCGATGGCCATCATGACGTCCCGGACGAGCGGCTTTGTCAGGCCGGACAGATACACGGTGACCCACGGATGCACCCCACCGGGCAGCGAGCCCGGGTAGACGGGCGCCGATGTCCTGATCCGCGGTCGTCCGCCCAGAGCCACCAGCAGATTGCAGACGATGCCGAGGTGGTACATCTCGTCGAAGACGATCCGCCGGATCAGTCGCGCGACCTCGCACCTGCCGTTCTTGACGGACCACCAGCCGCACAGATATGGAGGGATGGTGGAGAACTCGATCTCCACGGCGACCTGGAGAGCCGATCGGAGCCAGCCGATGTCGCGGTTCTCCGCCGGAACGGCGACCAGTCGGACGGCGGCTCCCTGCTGTGCCGCGACGAGCCGCTGCGGCACCTGCCCCGTGCCGGTGCGGCCGGGGCCGGTCGGCGAGACCGGTGTCCCCGCCGCCAGGGCTGCCGACGCCAGAAGAGTGCGACGTCGGACCGGGGGAGCACCGGCTGACTCCTCGGGAGATGCCTGCGTCTTCTTCGCCACCTCTGCCTCCGTATCCGCCCGCGCTACGAGCCCGAACCAGATGCGCGAAGCTAGCAGCCCCGGCACGCCTCCCCTGGGAGCCCGCACCACAGGGAACGCCGTCTCACGCGATCAGCTCGCGGCAGGGAACTGACCGGCCACCGCATCCGACTACGTACCGAATGAGGCGATTCCCCCCCGCATGCCCTGACGCGGATGGACTCGGTAGGGGCGGTGTGCTCATCGGCCGTCCTCGCCCTGCGCGGCCCGGTGCCGCCGGGCGCGGGAGCACCGACGTGGGGACGTCCCACGTGAGGATCGCCCCCCCGGGCGCGCCGAGGAAGCAAGGCGGTCTTCGAGACGCCCGCGCATTCCGGCGGTTGCTCGGGAACGGGGCGGCCTTCCCATCCGACTGGTTCAGGACAGTGGCCGAATCCAGCCATGGGACGGACGTCGCGGAGATCCGGCAGACAGGCGTCATGCGTCCCGCACGTCACGCAATACCCTGCACGCCGCCGACCCAGCACGAGGTGAAGATGATGCCCGACGACTCCGAAGACGGCGGTGAGGGCTCGGCCCACTGCTGGCGCGGCTGCACTTCTACGCGGGCGTCCTCGTGGCGCCATTCCTGCTCGTCGCGGCGGTCACCGGGCTGCTCTACACCTTCACGCCCCATTGGACTCGCTCGTCTACGGCGAGGAACTCCACGTCGCCCATGCCGGGGGCAGCGTCGTGCCCCTGTCCGAGCAGGTCGCCGCCGCACGGGCGCAGCATCCCGAGGGCACGCTGGTCGTCGTACGCCCGGGCAGCGGCGACGCCACGACACAGGTGGACTGCTCCCTGCCAAGCTCGGAACACGGCGAGGACCTCGACCGACTGGCCGGCGAGGACTTCCCGCCCGGGACGGCCTCCCACGCGCTGGCCCGTATCGGGATCGCCAACTACTTCGCCGCCGCCCTGATCCTGCCCTATTCCGCCTTCCACGCGGCGGCCGAGGGAGCCCGCTACGACATCGAGCGCCTCACCGACCACTTCGGTCTCGGCTACGAGACCGTCTGCCACCGGCTCAGCACCCTGCAACGGCCGCGGCTGCGCGGTGTGCCGTTCTCCTTCGTGCGCGTGGACCGGGCCGGCAACCTGTCCAAACGCCAGTCGGCGAGTCGAAGGCGTCAGCCTCGATGATCTTTCCGATGCTCACACAGTTCGTGGCGACGCCGCCCCCCCACGCACAGGCGCCGGGAGCTGGTGAGCACACGGGCGCGGCGGGCGAGGTGGACCATCACCGTTCGCAGTACCGTGCCGAACGGCGAGCAAACGACGGCCGTACTGGCCCACCCGCGGGACGCCGACCAGCCTCGTCCTGTACCGGACCGTCCTTACCGCCCCCTTCGGAAGGCTTCTGCGGGCCTCGCCCTCTGCCCCCGAGTCTGCCCTCCCGGACCTTCCCCGAGGTGGCCGGGAGCGGTACCAAGGTGTCGTTGTGGAAGAAGGGAACCTCATGCATCCCCGTGAACGGCTGGAGAAGGCCGAAGAGCCCGGCCGGGTCCTCCGTCCCCCGCGCGGCACGTCACCCGGCGCGGCTTCCCACGCACACGACGGAGCGTCGGCGCCCTCGGGAGCGGCCTACCTGATGCGGCTGCAACGTGAGGTGGGCAACCAGGCCGTGGTCCGGGCCCTGCACGGGAGCGGGCAGGCGGTGAGTGTCCAGCGCAGCCCGCTAGGAGCCCCACCCCCGCCCCCACCCCCGCCTCCACCGATGCTGAGTTCCCGGCCCCCGGCGCCGGCCGCCGCCGCGGCAGCGAACGATATGGAGTTCGAGCTGCCGACCGAGCACGCGGGCATCCGCTCCACCGTGCCGAACGGCAGGCTGCCGCTGCGGAACAAGCCGCTGGTGCGCCAGGTGCTGACCAAGTACTTCGGCGTGAACCGGCTCGACATCATCGAGCAGATCAAGGCCCGCTACGCGCAGGTGAACGGCGAGGAGTTCGTCGAGACACCGGACATGGCCGCACTGCGCGCGGGGCATCGGCCGGGGTACAAGGACTCCGACGCGTACATCGCCAACAACGGTGGCGGAGCCGCGCCGCCGCACTGGCCGGTCGTCCCGGACGGGGCGGTCAAGGTGCACAAGGGCAGCCTGGACAGCTTCCGTCTCGCCCCGCCCGGCTCGGCGTTCACCGGTCTGGTGCGGTTCGGCGGCCACGACGACAACGGCGCCCCGACGGAGCCGAAGATCGTCCTGTTCCCCACCCAGAGCACCGGGGAGTACCTGAAGCAGGGCGTCGCGGAACATGCCGAGGAGAATGAGGCCGAGCCTCCGGAGATCCTGAAGCAGGCGCGGGTGTACCAGAACCGCTACTCCGAGTACACCACGCACGCGGCCTCGGGCGCCCTGTCCAGCCACGGCAAGCTCTCCAGCCGCATCGAGGACAAGAAGAAGTACGCCAACCTCGTGGAAGACCTCGAAGCGGACGATCTCCAGGGCGCGGGCATGACCATCGGCTTCACCGTGATCAAGGGCGCGGGGTCGGCCGCGCACAAGTACTCCTTCGTCTCCCGAAGCAGCAACAACCACACCTTCGACCTCGTCTCCCACGAGGAGAAGTCCAGCCTGACCCCCGGGAAGCTGATGCGGCTGAGGAACGAGCGGAGCCAGGCGTTCGGCCACCTGGTACTCAAGGCCAACGGCGAGGGCAGCATCACCCGGGAATGGGGCGAGAAGATCAAGTCATCGGTCAACTCTGCCGTGGGGTGACCTGGCCTTCAACGTCCGGCGTCGAATGGGTCGAATGGACCGTCGAACTTGATCACTCGATGAAGGGGCGCTCCAGGACCGTCAGCGGGACGCCGAGGGCCTCTGGTGGTACGCGTCGTACTTGGCGTCCCCGCGGTGGCGGTCCCGCCAGTCCCTGGCCGGTGGCGAGGGCAACCGGGAGCCGTGATGGTGCACTGGAAGGGGTGATGGGCGGCTTAGGTGGCGCCTCCAGGACGCCACGCGACGGCAGGCCGGAGTGTTCCCCCAGGAGAGCTGGGCCGAGCCGGGCGGCGTGTGCCGGCCGAGGAGTTGGCGACGCCGTGGGGGATGGGGCCTGCTCATCGTTGGGTGTAACTCCCGATCATCGAAGATGCACCGACGGGCCGCGCTCAGTTTCAGGCGCGCTCTGGAAGAACCTGGCGCCGCTGTCGATCCAGCCACGTCCCATTCGACATCCTGATGCAGGACGCATCGTCATGCGAGGAGGCAAAGGATCTGATGAGGGAACACATGGATCAACTGCTGCGGGTGCAGAACTTCACCATCTCGAGCGACGGCGTCGCCGCCGGCGAGGACCAGAGCCTGGAGCGGCCCTTCGGCCGCAACATCGACCCGGGACAGCTCTTCGCGTGGGCGGGCGCCACGGCGAGCTGGCACATCCGCGCCGAGCCCGGCGGAAGCCGGGGCTTGGACGACTACTTCATCCGGGACTTCAGCCACAACATCGGCGCCGAGATCATGGGCCGAAACAAGTTCGGACCCCAGCGGGGCCCGTGGCGCGACCACGAGTGGCACGGCTGGTGGGGTGACCAGCCGCCCTTCCACACGCCGGTGTTCGTGATGACCCACCACGAGCGTCCATCGTTCGCGCTCTCCGACACCATGTTCCATTTCGTGGACGGCACCCCCGCCACCGTTCTCGCACGTGCGAGGGAAGCCGCGCGGGGCAAGGACGTCCGGCTTGGCGGCGGCGTGACCACCATCCGCGAGTTCCTCGACGCCGACCTCGTCGACACCATGCATGTGGCCGTCGTACCGGTGAAGCTCGGGTCCGGGCTACGGCTGTGGGACTCGCCGGAACAACTGCTGGACCGGTTCCACATGGAGGTCGTGCCCAGCCCGAGCGGCGTGACGCACCACCTCTTCTGGCGCGCATGACAACAGGATCAACGTGGGAACCCCGCCAGGGGGCAGGACAGCGACCAGGTTGCGGCTCACCGGGTTGTGCCGGGCCGGGTTGTCCGGGCCGGGCACCGCCGTCCGGCGAGCCCGGTCCCGGAGGGTGCGCTCGGCTACTTCGCGCCGGGGGTGACGGCGAAGCCCTGCCCGGGTGCGAAGGTGCTGACGTTCGGCGGGATGGCCTTCATCTCGTCAATGGTGGCGCAGGCCGGGCACTTGGAGTAGCCCTGCTGGCGGGCCTCGTTCGCCTCCGCCTCCGCACGGGCCTGGGCGACCTTGGCCTGGGCCTCGGAGACGGCGGCGAAGGCGGCCTGGGCCTTGTCGACAGCCTGCTGCACATTGTCCGGGAGGCTGATCCGGACCAGGTTGAAGCGCAGGCCCACCAGGAACTTGTCCCCGAGGGTGGATTCGAGGTCCTGCGCCAGCGAGCTGTTGATGGCGTTCTGGACGACGGCGATGTTGCTGTTGTTGCTCTTGCCGACCGCCTTGCTGCCCGAGGCGCTGCCGTTGTTCTGGACCAGCGAGCAGGAGGAGACCAGTTCCGCGCAGCGGAACCGGGAGATCTGCTCGCGCAGGTCGTTGTCGATCACCGGCCGGATGATCTGGTCCAGGAAGGCGGACCAGCCCTTGTCTCCGTCGTAGGCGTGGTACGTCTGACCGCCCGCGGCGGTGAAGGTGCGGGTTCCGAACTTGTTGTCGAAGTCCCGCAGCGCCTTCTGGTCAAGGTTGAGGCTGAAGTACAGGGTGCCCTCGATGCCCATGTCCACGCCGTCCGAAGACGGGGTGTGCACCACGTCCACCCCCGAGCGGTCGCCCCCGTTGGCCTTCGCGGTGATGGTGTAGAAGCGCTGTTGGGCCGGGTACTTGTGGCTGGTGGAGTAGAGACCGGTCCAGGTGAGTCCGGAGGCGGGCTGGATGATCTGGCGGATGTTCCGGTCATCGAACATGCCGCCGTTGCGGACGATGGCCACCTGCCCGCCGTCAGTGCGGTCAAAGGCTCCGATGAGGCTGCCTATAGCGGTGATCAGAACGATGGCGACGGCCACTCCGGCCACGATGAGCAGCCGAGTTCTGCGAAGCATGATGCGTTCCCCCTGTGTTGACGGCGATGCCGGGTTGGCATGCCGAACGGCACGCTACACAGGATCGCGTCCACGGTCTCCCTGCCGCTCACGCGGACACCGCCGTGGCCCTGGTGGCCGTGACGAACACCTTCGCCACACCTGCCCCGTACCCCGGCCGCCCCCGCCGCTGCCCGCGCCACAGTCACCGGCGCGGCCCTGGAAGCGGTCGCCGACGAGAGCTGCACCTGGGTGTGATCCCTGGATGCCACATCACTGTCGCTGTGGACGAGGGCGGCCGGCGAATACCGCTCGCCGGCCGCGCCCTCCTGCTCGTCGTGGGCTCCCGATGACCGGTCGGCCCGGCTGTAGCGCCCCGCCTGCCGGGCGCTACAGCTGGGAGCCGCCTCCGTCCACGGCGAGTTCGGCACCGGTGGTGAAGGTGGCTTCGAAGGCGAGGAAGGCGACTGCTCTGGCGATCTCGTCGGGGGTGCCCACGCGCAGCATGGGAATCTCCGCGGCCATCTGACGTGCCACTTGCTGCGCCACCTCCGCGGGCATCGACTTCTCCAGGATCCCGGAGTCGATCGGGCCAGGGCTGACCGCGTTGACGCGGATATTCCGCGCCAGCAGTTCGCGGGCCAGGCTTCGGGTCATCGAGCGCAGGGCCGCCTTGCTCGCCGCGTAGGCGCTGAGGTTGGGATAGCCCATGACGTTCACGACTGACGTGGTGAGCACCACTCCGCTGCCCTCGGCCAGGAGTGAGGCGAGCTTCTGCACCGTGAAGTACGGGCCCTTGGTGTTGATCGCGATCATTTCGTCGAAGAGTTCCTCGTTCGTCACCTCGAACGGTGCGAACCCGGTTGCACCCGCGTTGGCGAACAGGGCGTCGACCGTGCCGAACTCGGCCTGCACGCGGGCGGCCAGTGTGTCGATGTCGGGCAGGGACGATGCGTCGCTGCGAACTGCGATCGCGTTGTCGCCGAGCTGGTCGTGTGCGGCATCCAGTGTGGAATGGGTGCGTCCGGTGATGAGTACCCGTGCCCCTTCGCCCACCAGGAGACGGGCGGTGGCCAGGCCCAACCCGCTGCTGCCTCCTGTGATCACGACGTTCTTGCCCTCGTACTTGCCCATGGCGGCTGCCCTCTGTTCCGGAGATCCATGCCGCTCCGGGGTGGCCCCCGAGCGGCACCGTCGAGTCAACAGCTGTGTGCGACAAGGCGTCCAAGACCTGTTTCGCACCTCGTTATGCGCGATCGGCATAACGAGTAGGGTGTACGGGTGCTCCATGACGCTTCGCCCGCTCCGGCGCTCGATTCCGGCCTGGACCTCGATATGAGACTGGTGCGGTACTTCACTGTCGTCGCCGAGCATCTGCATTTCGCCCGCGCGGCCGCGGTCCTGCATGTGGCCCAGCCATCCCTGAGCCGTCAGATCAAGCGGCTGGAGGATGTCCTCGGCGTGCGTCTGCTGGAGCGCACCACGCAGGGCAGCGCCCTCACGGCGGCGGGTGCGGCCTTCCTGCCCCAGGCCCGGGCACTCCTGGACTCCGCCGCGCAGGCGGTGCAGGCCGCACGCGCCGAGGCACCACCGCGCACCATCACCATCGGCCACGTCGAGGACCTCGTCGTCACCGCTGCGGTGCGGGACCTGCGCCGCCGCCATCCCGACGCCCGTGTCCGCACCCGTCATCTGGACTGGAACGAGACTCACGTTCTTCTTGACGGCCAGGTCGACGCGCTTGTCGCCCGCACACCGCTTCCCATCCCGGACGACGACCTGAGCGTGAGCACCCTCTACGACGAACCCCGGGTCCTCCTCGTCGCCGCATCCCACCGCCTCGCCCACCGTGAGTCGGTCAGGCAGGACGACTTCGCAGACGCACCTCTGCTGGGCTGTGCCGGCATGGCCGCGGTCCGGGATGGATTCCGGCACCTGGACTCCCGGCCGGACGGCAACCCGGCACCGGTTAGTCCGGCGCGCGTGGGCGACTTCGAGGACACACTGGAAGCCGTGGCGGACGGGCGCGCGGTCGCCGTCGTTCCGGCCTACGACCGACGCCATACACTCCGGGACGATCTCGCCGCCATCACTGTCGAAGACCTCGACCCCTGCCAGGTGGTCATCGCCAGCCGCAAAGGCGACCGCAGTGTGCTCGTAGCCCAGTTCCGTGAGTCTTCACGGCGGCATCTGGCACCCCGGCGTCGGGCACCGGCGCATTCCTGAGACCGTCCCGTACGTCACTCCCGAAGAGCGGGCCGCACAGGAGAACACCGGATGCCGATACTGCTCAACCTGCTGCTCGGCATCGGGGACGGCAAGGGCGCCATCGAAGCCATCACCGGCACGGACCTGGCCACCGGGGAGCAGCCGAGCAGCACGGACCGCCTGCTGGGCTGGACCTGGCACGGCAACCGAGGGGACGTCAGTGATGAAGGGTCACGGCATCAGGTCGCCGGCCACCGAGAACATCGAGTGCGCGACGGCCAGGAACCCCAGGCAGAAGATGATGATCAGGCCGAGGAAGGCCAGCAGGCAGCCGGACTCTGCGGCGAGTCTGCCCCGGGAGGGCGGGATCGCGGTGGCCTGCTGGGGATGCGCCGGGAGGTACCGCACGGTGACGCAGTCGCCCTCCAGGACGGTGGCGGGACCGCCGGTCTCCTCGAACCGGACCTGGGCCCCTTCGCAGCTGGTGTACTCGTAGATGTGGTGCACCCTCGTGCGCACGGCTGTGTCTCCACCGCCGCTGGTCGTGGTGTACGTGCGCAGGCAGCGCGCCTCGGCCGTCAGGCCTTGCGCCCACGTCCGGCTGATCCGCCGCGCCCGGCGGATCAGCCGGAACGCGGCGTAGCCGACACCCGCGATCATGAGGGTGGGCACGAGGTAGAAGAACAGTTCGAACATGAGGTCCCCCGACGTCGGTACGCCGCTCCGGAAGGCCGGCGTGGCCAGGAATGTATCCATCGGGGCGCACACCCACCCTCAGGGGAACCTCTGTTTCCGAGCTGTGACGCGCCGCGGATAAGATATCTGCTACCGACGCGGGAGAGACCCCGCCCAGGACGTTGGCCGACCGCATTGCCGCGCCGTGTCCGGGCCGGTGGTTGAGAGGCGTGGCATGAACGGCGCCCTCAGTTGGTGGTCTGCGAAAAGTTTCTTCAGGGCCGCGCCCCGTCAGGTCTGCACCCCCGTGGAGACTGCTGCGGTTGGGTGACACCGTACGGCTTCCCGAGAATGTTGGCGGCGCGATGAGTTGACCTCTCTTAAGTTCTTCTGAGATTCGGATGTAGCCCGGCCGGCAGTTGCCCTTGTCCGCCATCCAATGAGGTCATCGGATGAAATTTCGTCCCTGGGTTGCAGCGTCGCTGGCGGGTGCGGCTATCGCCCTTGTGTCTCCGCCGATCGGTGTCGTCGCGCAGGCATCAGCACGGCACGCGTCGGCCTCCTTGGGGTTTCAAGAAGGGGACCGTCACCACAATCCTTGGCGCCACTGCTACAGCCACCGCAGTGTCGTGCTTATCGACAAGGGACTCAGGGCGATTCTGATTGATGGCCGATATGGGCCGGAGGCTCTCGTCCTCCAAGGGGACTCGGACTCCTCGTCGACGTCTCCGGCGGCGCCTTGGGACAGCTTCACCGTCTCGACATATCTGGACGTGGACTACCCCAGCGAGACCAGTGGTCAATATCAGTTTGAGATTCACGGGTTCTTCAGGGTGCACCCGATCTTCGTGGTGAAGGCTTTCGGCCGCCACGCGCGCGGCTTTCCCTTCCCGGCCGCCCACTGCGTCAACGGCCAGAACGACGGTGCTCGTGAAGACGGTGCTCACGGGGGCGGTGCTCCTCCGCACGGTGGTGCAGCCGGGAGCGGCTCGTTCGGCTCCCCGTCGCCCCGGGCTGTTCCGCGTGGCAGCAGGGCTGCGGCCTGGAGCGAGGGCCTGCTGAGCGCGAAGAACATCGTCATCGTCGCTGGCGGTCTGCTGCTGGCTCTGGGGGTGCCGGCTGCGGCCTGGCTTCGCCGACGTGGTTCTGCCGCATGACTGCTGCCACCTCCGTCGTGAGCATTGACGAACGGCCGACCTCCGGCGAGACGGCCGGGCCGATCACACCGAGACGGCGCCGCATCCCTGCAACTCCGTCCGGCCGCCACGTGACGGTCGGGCAGGCGACGACATAGTTCTCCGAAGCGGATGTGCGGCTTGCAGAAGACTGGCTGTGAAGTCTTTCCGATTGTCCCGGTCCGGTCCCGGGGCAAGCCTGCCCCGGTGCAAGGGCATCGCCGACGAGGCCCGCCGAGCTCCCGGAACCACGGCTTCCGTCGGAGGGCGCCGTGGCCTAGGGACTGGGTGTGGCAGAGGCAGAGGGGCTTGGCCGGGGGTCGAGAGGACAGAGCCAGCCAGGGTCTTTGAATCCGAAGCTCAGGCCCCACTCCTTGTCGCAGCCGCCCCAATATGTTCTCACCCAGCCGCAGTAGGGACCGCCGTAACTGTCGCAGGGGGGTACTGGTTCCTGCGGGGCCGGATCCGTGAAGGATGGATAGGGCGAGTCGGCTTTGCCCCGCGAATTGACTGGGGCGCTGACCATCCTGACCCGTGCGGCTTCGGAGCTCTGGGGCATCCGGTCCACGAAGAGGAGGGGCAGGCCGATGGCCGAGGCGGATGTCGCCACCATCGCAGTAGCGAGAGCCCAGCGGATCAGGCGCATGGCTGTTCCTCTCGGCTTGGTGCTCTGTGAAGGTGTCGGCGAACTCCGTGCACGAGCAGCGCCGCTGTGCGCGCTGGACCTGAACGTACGGTTCGGGGACCGCCCCAACAGCCGGCGAACCGCCAGTTCTTTGGCCATCCTCCGGTATTTCACTCGAAGGGTCCCGCCTCGATCCTTTGTCACGGGTACCGGAAGGGGCAGGTCCGGCCGTGGATGGTCGTTGGTGTTGCGCGCCTGGAGGCGGGTGGCGACCTGCTCGGCTCCGAGCGGGGTGTCGGCAGCGACTGGGTCCGCCAGGTCCTCGCGGCGGCAGACCTCCGCGACTTGGTCGGGGTGGTGCAGCGTCCCGTCCGGGTTCGCGCTCAAGTCGACCAGGAGGTCGCGGTAGGCGAACTGGTAGGTGTCAGGTGGTGGGACCTGGCAGAAGAGCCTGTGCGGCTTCGATCCCTCATACCCGTCAGGCGGGGCGTTTCGTCATGACGACCGGACCGGGCTCGCTGTACTCCTGCGGGGAGGGGGAGATGCCTTCGCCTCGGTGCGGTGCCCTTCGGCTCAGATGCTGACGGGCTGGTAGGACTCGGTGTACGAGTCGCCCAGGGCGCCGTGGTAGGTGCAGGTGCGGGCGGCGAGATTGACCTCGTAGTGCAGGACGCCGGCGTTCCAGCAGCCGCTCACGAATTCCGGGTAGCTGGTCGATCCCGCCTGATCGGCACGGATCGCCGCGATCAGAGCCTTTTCGTCCCAGGGGGAGATGTCCGCCGTGCCGTCCACGAGGGGTCCGCTCTGGGTGACCACGGGGCCGGCATCGGTGACGTAGACGCTGGTGCCGGCCGGCACGGTGCAGTGGTACGTGCTCACGCCCGCCTGGCGCAGGGCCTCGGCGAGGTAGGGGAATCCGCCGACCTCCGGACGGACGGCCGCCGCCCGCTCGCGGGCCGCCTTCAGGTTCTCGATCGCGGTGCTCATCACATGCTCCTCGGTGGGACGGGGCTGCCTCGGGTGGACAGGTCCATTAGGATGACATCAAGATTCCATCTAGACAACATGTTGTCAATCTGGAGGGTGTGGACATGTCCGACGAGATGGCTCTGCTGGTCGCCGACATCTACGAGGCGGCCGGGGCGCTGCGCAGGAGCGGGGAGGCTGTGGCGGCGGCTGAAGGGCAGACCCAGGCGCGCTGGCAGGTCCTGAGCGTCATCTCCGAGCAGCCCATGAGCGTCCCGAGCGCGGCCCGCCGGCTGGGAGTGGCTCGGCAGAACGTCCAGCGCATCGCCAACGACCTCACCAAAGAGGGCCTGGCCGTCTTCGCGTCCAACCCTGACCACCGCACATCCCCCCTGCTCACCCTCACCTCCGACGGCCGCCAGACCCTGCAGGCCATCACCGCACGGGCGCATGCCTCACACCGGCACATCACCGCCCACATCCCCGAGGCCGACATCACCGCGGCCCGCACCCTGCTGCGCAACATCACCCAAGCCGTCCGGCAGCTCGACCAGGGTGGCTCCCACATCGACGGGCGTTGAAAGGTTCGTCACTCCCCGCTGACCAAGGTCATCGAGCGTAAGGCTGCCTGCTCTCCTCATTCTGAATCGATCAGTGAGCGGGCTGCGGCCCGCGCGGATGGCGCCACTCCGGCCTGACCCGCCTCGGCCGAGCCGGTGCGGGCCCGCTGATGCCGATGGCCAGGCCCCGGCAGCTGACGTTCGGTTCCGTCCGCGGCTCGTCCTGCTCGGCGGGTCACAGCCCGCTGGTGGCCGCCTGGGTGAGGACGGCGGCCGGGTCGTCGGCGGGGCGGCGGGCGGCGATGTAGCCGTCGGGGCGGATGAGGACGAGTTCGTCGCCGGTGATGCCGTAGGCGTGGTGGGCGAGGTCGTCGGTGTCGATGACGGTGTCGGCGCCGGTGGCGGCCGGGTCGGTGGTCACCCGGAAGGTGCGCGGGCCGTCCGGGGCCTGCCGGACGGGGGTGTCACCGAAGGAGAGCAGGGTCCACCGGGGGCCGCGCAGCAGGTCGAACAGGCGGGTGGGGTTGCCGGTTCCGGCGTTGCGGCAGGGTGCGTCGGGGGCGCGGACTCCCGCGCCGGGGCCGTGGGTGAGCGGGCTGTCGGCGTAGGCGATGCCCAGGCCGGTGGTGCGGTCGTCGGTGAGACCTTGTTGGGCGGAAGGGCCGTCGCTCTCGCCTGCCGCGCGCATCACGTTGCCCAGGCGGGTGGTGCTGTCGTCCAGGACGTCGCGGGCGACGGGGCGGCGCTCGTTCTCGTAGGTGTCGAGCAGGGCCTGGTCGGCGCCGTCGAGAAGGGCGGCGAGCTTCCAGCCGAGGTTGTAGGCGTCCTGGATGCCGGTGTTCATGCCCTGGCCGCCGGCCGGGGAGTGGATGTGCGCCGCGTCGCCGGCCAGGAGGATCCGCCCGGAGCGGTAGCGGTCGGCCAGGAGCACGTTGATCCGGTAGAGGGAGAGCCAGGCGACGTCCTGGATGCCCACGCCCGGGACCGCGGCGCGGTCGGCGAAGATGCGGCGGAACAGATCCAGCGACGGTTCCTCGGGCGTGGGCTCGTCGGCGGGGATGGATGCCTGGAACTGCCACAGGTCGGTGCCGGGAAGCGGGAAGAGGGACAGCAGGCCGTCCTCCTTGCTGGTCCACAGGTGCTGGCAGTGGCGGGAGAGGCCGGTGACGCGGACGTCGCCCAGGTGCCAGCGCTGGTCTGTGAGCGAGGTGCCGTGCAACTCGATGCCGGCCAGTGTGCGGACGGCGCTCCGTCCGCCGTCGGCGCCGACGGCGTACCGGGCGCGCACGAAGGAGCAGCCCGCGTCGGGCCCGGCGGTGACCGTGGCGGTGACCCCGTCGTCGTCCTGCTGGAGGTCGATGACCTCGCTTTCCCAGTGGATGGTTCCGCCGAGTTCGGCCAGGCGGTCGCGAAGGATCTGCTCGAGCCGTGGCTGGGAGAGCCAGACCGGCGGGTAGGGGGCGTCCGTGGTGGGCACCCCTGCGGCGAGCTCCACTGCCTCGGAGACCACCCGGTCGTGGTCGTAGCGGCGGGTGGGGACGTTCACCCGGCCCTCTGCCAGGACGCGTCCGGCCGCGCCGAGGTCGTCGGCGACCTCCATGGTGCGGGGCTGGATGGTCTTGGCGCGGGAGGCGGTGCTGGGCGTGGCGGAGCGTTCCAGGAGGAGGAAGCTGACACCGCGTCGGGCCAGGTCGCAGGCCAGGGTCAGGCCGGTGGGGCCGGCACCGATGATCACGACGTCGGTCGTGGTCACGGTCGCGGTGGGGGGAGTGGGCTCGTTCACGGCTTGATTACCTACCTTAGGTATCATATTTGGCGGCGGCCCGATCTCCTGCGAGGTCGGCTTCCGGGAAGAAAAATATACCTACGTTAGGTATCTATCAAGGGAGTTGCGGACATGGATCCGCTCAGCGATGCGACCACCGGGCTGCTGCCGCGCCTGCTCCAGCTGCGGACCCTGCTCAACCGCGGGCAGCTCTACGAACAGGCCGTCCAGGACGCCGGAGTGGCACTGGACCGGCCCGCCATGACGATCCTGGTCATCCTGGGTGGTGCCGAACAACCTCTGCGGGTCGGCGAGATCGCGACCCGCATGCAGGTCGTCGGGCCCCATGTCACCCGTCACCTCAACAACCTGGAAAAGCGCGCGATCATCAAGCGTGTTCCCGACCCCGAGGACCAAAGGGCCCGCCTGATCGCCCTGACACCCTCCGGCCGGCGGATCGTCGACCGCTACACCGCCGTCGTCAACGGCTGGTTCGCCGCGGCGCTCGCGCAGTGGTCCGACCGCGACCGCACCGAGCTCATCCGCCTGCTCAGCCGTCTGACCAGCGACCTGACCACCCAGTTCGACGCCGTCGCCGCCGGCAGCACCCCGACCGAGGGAGAAAACTGACCAAGACACCGGGCTCGGGGCGGTGAGGGCCTGGACGGAGGTCGTACGTCAGCCTGATCATGCGGTCGGCGCCGGCGCGCACGGTCGGGTCCACGATGAGGACGCGCAGGGCGGCCAGTGGGCGGGTGACCGTGTGCGGGTCATGTGGCTCTTGCCGCGCAGGGCTTCGATCCGGTCGACTCCAGCGCCCTTGAGGACGGCATCGCCGCGCATCCCGAGCGTGCGACGACGGTCGCCGGCGACGCAGGCAGGTGCAGTGAGGCTTCCAGCTGGTCCCGGCGGATCGCCTAGCCGTGGCTGACGCGCACCTGCCGTTCAGAAGCTGTGTCTGAGGCCTGCACGGCAATGCGAACGCCCATCCGATGAGCCACCTATGCTGGTTCGCGGCATCACAGGGGGAGGGGAAAGCGGATGGACTGGTTCTGGTGGGTTCTCATCGTCTTTTGGACGGGTGGCTTCGCGTGGGCGGCTGACAACGTCCGCACGGCACTGCGTAACCGGCATGAGCGCAAGTTGCAGTTGCTGGAGGCGGCAAGACAGGAACGTTTGGCCGTCGAAGCGGCGAACAAGTCTCCGGAGCCCGTGTGCGGATGCACGCACCATCTCGCCAAACACGACAAACAGGGCCGGTGCCACGAGCGCGTCGAGGTGCCTGTGGCCTGGGATGAGAACAAGAAGCCGCTGCGTTACGAGGCTGGTCAGTGCAACTGCCAGCAGTATGTGGGACCGCAGCCGCTGTCGCAGGTGTTCGCGGAGGACCTGACCGATCTAGCCTGACCAGGATGACGGGGCCACTCTCCGTACATGACACTGGGATCGCAGTGCGATGAGCCGTGTGGGTCGCGCTCGGGGGAAACCCAGACTCCGGGCTGGCGCAGGTCGTCGGCGGCCATGTGGACGCCGGTCTCCTCTGCGTGTTCGCGGACAGCCGCGGCCCGGCTGGTCTCGCTCGGGTCGACGTGCCCGCCGGGAGAGGCGGGCGGGGATCGGCGTGGTGGTGCTCGCCGCCGGCGGGTGCGTATGTGTGGCGTGGGCGGAGCGCGGCGGACCCCGCTGGGTCCGCCGCGCGGCGGCCGTGACCCTCGCCGCGAGCGATCTCGTGCGCCGCCCCCAGAAGCGCCGGCGCCGGAGCGGGAACCGGACCACCAGCGGTCGTGACTAGAAACGGCCAGGATCTCCTGACAACTAGTCAAGATCACTTGCTGGAGGTCATCCTGCACCCCCGGTGCCGCCTGTCGGCGCGGAGGGCGAGGAGTCGTGGGCGAGCGGCGCGAGGACAAGGAGCACTGTGCCGAACCGGCGCGGCCGGCGCTGACCAAGGCCCGCAGCCGGGAGGTGACGGCCGGACTGCCCGAGGAGATGGGCGCCGTCCGGCGCTCCGCGGCGGTGCTCGCCGTCCGGGTCCGCGACGCGCACGTCGCCCGCGTCTGGGCACCGCTCTGGAAGTCATGGTCGCCGTCCGTCCTGGATCAGGAGTCCACCGACACGCTGGATGGTACTTCGAGGCGGACGCGGCGGCCAGTGAACAGATCCGGGCGGCCTGGTGGGGGAGACGCTCGACCATCCAGCGGGTCCGGGAAGCGACCGTCCAGCCCATCCGCCGGTTCCTGTGACACGTGCCCGACGGACGCCGGGTCGGCCGACACGAATTTCCATGCCAAGCCCGCATAAACACAAAAGATTTCGAGCATGCTGGAATCCGTCCCGCAGTCGGTGGCAGCAAGCGTGGCCGCTGGTACCGCTGGTAGGGCGTGCACGAACGCTTGGGTGGGCCCGGACACCTGAGGTGTCCGGGCCCATAATCTTTTTCCTGGGTGTGTAGGTGGTCGAAGCCGGGGCACGCGATTGAGCAGGGAACGGTCACCGCACTTATGGCTTCCGTTCTCCGTCAGACATCGTCGAATTGAGGAGCCGGTTTTTTCATGAGCGACATCTGGGGCTACCAGCCGACGACCGGCCACACCGCCGGAAACACCCTCATCGGATACAAGGTCGAGGCGACGGACGGCAGCATCGGAAAGGTCGACAGGCACTCCGACGAGGTCGGGTCCTCGTACCTGGTCGTCGACACCGGCGTCTGGATCTTCGGGAAGCACGTACTGCTGCCCGCCGGCACGGTGTCGCGCATCGACGCCGCCGAGGAGAAGATCTACGTCGAGCTGACCAAGGACCAGATCAAGGACGCGCCCGAGTTCGACAAGGACAAGCACCTCGGCGACGCGGGCTACCACGAGCAGGTGGGCGGCCACTACGGCCGGCACCGTCGCGTCTGAGAACGATGAAATCCCGGTGGGGGCCGCCAGATTTCTGGCGGCCCCCACCGGCATGCGTGGGTGCAGTAATCCGGCGGCGTGCGCGACGAAGGCGGCACAGGACGTGGCAGGAACCGCCAACGCCAGGCTGACAGGGAACGGCGGTTGTCACGACCGGTCATGTACGAGAGTTGCCGTGGTACTCCAGCAGCGGTTCGCCATCTGACCAGGTCCAGATGGCGAACACAACGGAAGAGAGGGGGGTA
>NZ_JBEZHK010000020.1:0-69815 GCF_040650555.1 Streptomyces sp. NPDC048664
CGTCATCGACTGCACCGACACCGGCGCGTCCCCACCCACCGCCACCGACCCCACCTGGATCCGCCGGCTCCTACGGCGCTCGGCGAGCCTGGTCGGAACGGACGGCATGCCGAGAGAAATCGCAGTCATCTGCTGTGCAACCTCGAGTTGTGGATCTTTGTCCGGTCACGGAACGGCGCCAATGACGGGCTCCAAGCCCTGAGATTACGCCACGGGCCCGGCCGCGGGCACATCACCGTCCGTCGGACCCACCCAATGGGTGGCGGCCGGGAAGCAGTCTTCCCGGCCGCCGCCAACGACGCCCTGCTAGGAGATTTTCACCGGGTTAACCACGTCGGCGATCAGCACCAGGATGGTGAAGCAGACGAAGATGCCGGCCACGACGTAGGCCACCGGCATCAGCTTCGCCACGTCGAAGGGGCCCGGGTCGGGGCGGCGCAGCACCCGGGCCACGGCGCGGCGCAGGGACTCCCACAGGGCGCCCGCGATGTGCCCGCCGTCGAGCGGCAGCAGCGGGAGCATGTTGAACAGGAACAGGGACAGGTTGAAGCCCGCGACGAGCAGCAGCATCATCGCGATCTGCTGTGACGGCGGGATGTCCAGGGTGAACACCTCCCCGCCGACGCGGGCCGCGCCGACGACGCCCATCGGGGAGTCCGGCTGCCGCGGGGCGTTGTCGAAGGCCGCGTCCCACAGGGCCGGGATCTTGCCTGGGAGGGCGACGAGCGACTCGATGCCGTTCTGCATCATGTCGCCCATGCGTTGCACGGACTGGTCGAAGGACTGCTGGACGATGCCGGAGGCGGGCGTGAAGCCGAGGAAGCCGGCGTACACGTACTTGCCCTCGACGTAGGCGCCGCTGCTGTCCGTCTTGCTCACCTGGTTCTTGATCAGGTGGGCGCGCAGGTCGACCTTCTGGCCACCGCGTTCGACGGTGAGCGTGACGTCCTTGCCGGGGTTGGCGCGGATGTCGGACTGCAGGGCCGACCAGTCGGGCACGTCGGCGCCGTCGAAGGCGACGATCTTGTCGCCCGGCTTGAGCCCGGCGGCCAGGGCGGGCGCGGCGGGATCGCCCTTCGCGCACTTGGTGCGGTTCTCGCTCTGCTGGATGACGCAGTCGGAGATCTTGCTGACCGTGGTGGTCTGGGTCTGGACGCCGAAGCTCATCATCACGCCGAGGAAGATCGCCACGGCGAGGACCAGGTTCATGAAGGGGCCCGCGAACATCACGATGACCCGCTTCCACGGCTTGCGCGTGTAGAAGAGGCGGTCCTCGTCGCCCGGCTGGAGCTCCTCGAAGGACTGCGCGCGGGCGTCCTCGATCATGCCGCGCCACGGTGAGGTGGAGCGGGCCTCGATGCGGCCGTCCGGGCCCGGCGGGAACATACCGATCATGCGGATGTAGCCGCCGAGCGGCACGGCCTTGATCCCGTACTCGGTCTCGCCCTTCTTGCGCGACCAGACGGTCGGGCCGAAGCCGACCATGTACTGCGGCACGCGGATGCCGAACAGCTTGGCCGTCGACAGATGCCCCAGCTCGTGCCACGCGATCGAGATCAGCAGGCCGACCACGAAGACGACTATGCCGAGGACCATCATCAGTGTCGTCATGCACGAGCCTCCGCGGTTGCCGAATGTGTCGTTCGCGCCGTGTGCGGCGCGTGTGCTGCGTGTGCCGTCAGTTCTCTGGCCCGGGCGCGCGCCCAGGTCTCCGCTTCGAGGACGTCCGCGACGGTCAGGGAAGTTCCCGAGCGGGGGGTTCCATGCTCCTCCACCACCCGGATGACCGTATCCATGATCCCGTTGAACGGCAGGCCGCCGTTCAGGAACGCGTCGACGCTTTCCTCGTTGGCCGCATTGAACACCGCCGGGGCCGTGCCCGCGAGCTCGCCGACGTGCCGGGCGAGCCCCACCGACGGAAAGGCCTCGTCGTCGAGCGGGAAGAACTCCCAGGTCGACGCCTTGGTCCAGTCGAAGACGGGGGCCGCGTCGGGTACCCGTTCGGGCCAGCCCAGTCCGATGGCGATCGGCCCCCTCATGTCGGGGGGCGTCGCCTGCGCCAGGGTCGAGCCGTCCGTGAATTCCACCATCGAGTGGACATACGACTGCGGATGCACGACCACCTCAATGCGGTCGAAGGGAATGTCGTACAGCAGGTGCGCCTCGATCACCTCGAGGCCCTTGTTGACGAGCGTCGCGGAGTTGACCGTGATGACGGGGCCCATGGCCCAGGTGGGGTGGGCGAGGGCGTCCTTCGGGGTGACGTCCGCCAGCTCGGCCTTGGTGCGGCCGCGGAAGGGTCCGCCGGAGGCGGTGACGACCAGCTTGCGCACGTCGGCGCGGGTGCCGGCCGCCAGAGCCTGGAAGAGCGCGGCGTGCTCGGAGTCCACGGGGATGATCTGGCCCGGCTCGGCCAGCTCCTTGACCAGCGGGCCGCCGACGATGAGCGACTCCTTGTTGGCGAGCGCGAGGGTGCGGCCCGCCCGGAGGGCGGCGAGGGTGGGGGCGAGGCCGATCGAGCCGGTGATGCCGTTGAGGACGGTGTGGCAGTCCGAGGCGGCGAGCTGGACGGCGGCGTCGGGTCCGGCGAGCACCTCGGGGAGGGGCTCCCCGGGGCCGTACCGTGCGGCGAGTGCCTCGCGCAGGGCCGGCAGGGCGTCCTCGCGCGCGACGGCGACGGTGCGCACCCGCAGGCGGTGGGCCTGCTCGGCGAGCAGTCCGGCCCGGCTGCCGTTGGCCAGGAGTGCGGTGACCTTGAACCGGTCGGGGTTGCGCAGCACGAGGTCGATGGCCTGGGTGCCGATCGAGCCGGTGGAGCCGAGGATCACGACGTCCCGCACCCCGTCCACGGGGTCGAAGACGAGATGGGGGTCGGCAAGAGGGGCTGGACTGTCGCTCATCCCCCCATTGTTGCGGTACCGGGCGGTGCCGGGTGCAGGGTCCCCCGGCTCCGCGCCCTCCCGCGCCCCCGAGGACGCGCGCGAGGCACGCTCGACGGGGGCGCGGGAGGGGCTTGTCAGCGGATGGGGCGGTGGACGTTCTCCCGGGTGCTCGGGCCCGGGGTGGTGTCGGCGATCCAGGGGCCCTCGCCGGACGGGTCCACGATGCCGTCCTCCAGCCATGCGTACGTACCGGACAGGACGCCCTTGACGACCTTGCGGTCCAGGTCGTCCGTGTTGTCCCACAGGCGGCCGAAGAGCTCCTCGACCCGGATGCGGGACTGGCGGCAGAACGCGTCGGCGAGCTGGTAGGCCTCGCGGCCGTGGTCGCCGGACACCCGCAGGTGCTCGGCGCGGACGCAGGCCGCGCTCATAGCGAACAGTTCGGCGCCGATGTCCACGATCCGGCCCAGGAAGCCCTGCTTGGTCTCCATGCGCCCCTGCCAGCGGGACATCGCGTAGAAGGTGGAGCGGGCCAGTCTGCGGGCGCTGCGCTCCACGTACCGCAGGTGCGGTGACAGGTCGACCTGCCGGCGGAACGCTCCGTAGGCGCCGGGGAGCTGGCCCTGCCCCGCGACCAGCCTGGGCAGCCACTTGGCGTAGAAGACCCCGGCGTTCGCGCCCGCCCTGGCCTTGTCGGACAGGGACTTGTCGGGGTCGATGAGGTCGCCCGCCACGGACAGGTGGGCGTCCACGGCCTCCCGGGCGATCAGCAGATGCATGATCTCCGTGGAGCCCTCGAAGATGCGGTTGATCCTCAGGTCGCGCAGGAGCTGTTCGGCCGGGACGGCCCGCTCGCCGCGCTCCTTGAGGGACTCGGCCGTCTCGAAGCCCCGGCCGCCGCGGATCTGGACCAGTTCGTCGGCCATCAGCCAGGCCATCTCGGAGCCGTACAGCTTGGCGAGCGCGGCCTCGATGCGGATGTCGTTGCGGCTCTCGTCGGCCATCTGCGACGACAGGTCGACGACGGCCTCCAGGGCGAAGGTGGTCGCCGCGATGAAGGAGATCTTCTCGCCGACCGCTTCGTGCAGGGCGACCGGCTTGCCCCACTGCTCCCGGGCTCCCGACCACTCCCGGGCGATCTTCAGACACCACTTGCCCGCGCCCACGCACATCGCGGGCAGGGACAGCCGGCCGGTGTTGAGCGTGGTCAGCGCGATCTTCAGGCCCGCGCCCTCGGGACCGATGCGGTTGGCCGCGGGGACCCGGACGCGATGGAGGCGGGTGACGCCGTTCTCCAGGCCGCGCAGGCCCATGAAGGCGTTGCGGTTCTCGACGGTGACGCCCTCGGAGGCGGCCTCGACGACGAACGCGGTGATGCCGCCCTTGTGGCCCTCGGACGCGGGCACCCGCGCCATGACCACGAGCAGGTCGGCGACCACGCCGTTGGTGGTCCACAGCTTCACGCCGTCGAGCACGTAGTCGTCGCCGTCCGGTACGGCCGTGGTGGCCAGCCGGGCCGGGTCGGAGCCCACGTCGGGCTCGGTGAGCAGGAACGCGGAGATGTCGGTGCGGGCGCAGCGCGGCAGGAACGTGTCCCGCTGCTCCTGGGTGCCGAACAACTTCAGCGGCTGCGGTACGCCGATCGACTGATGCGCCGACAGCAGGGCGCCGATCGCGGGGCTCGCCGTACCGACCAGGGCGAGCGCCTTGTTGTAGTACACCTGGGTGAGGCCGAGGCCGCCGTACTTGGTGTCGATCTTCATGCCGAGGGCACCGAGCTCCTTGAGCCCGTTGATCGTCTCGTCGGGGATCCGCGCCTCGCGTTCGATGCGGGCGGAGTCGATGTGCGTCTCGCAGAAGTCACGCAGCTTGGCCAGGAACTCCTCGCCGCGCTGGACGTGCTCGTCGGCGGGCACCGGGTGGGGGTGGATCAGGTCGAGCCGGAACCGGCCGAGGAACAGCTCCTTGGCGAAGCTGGGCTTGCGCCAGTCCTGCTCACGCGCGGCCTCGGCGACCTGACGGGCCTCACGCTCGGTGACAGTGGGCTTGGGAGTGGGGTCTGTTGGTGCGGTCATGAGGCTCACCTCGCCGCGAATCGGGGCTAGTGGGTCGCACACCGGACGAAGTGCCGCAAGGGACCCAAGGGGCCCGTACGGCGATCTTGCGGGTGTACGTTACTGAGCGGTGCTACTCGATCGTTGGTACCCCAATCCGGGGCGGACCACCAGTCCTTGCGCAGCCGCGTGCCCCGGAATGCGCCCCGTCGCGGGGTCGCGGTGTCAATTCGGCCACAGCGGACGGCCGCGGGCCTGCATATCCTCGCCCGAGGCCACGGACCGCCCGGGACCGTGGGCACGTACGTGCGAGTGTGTGAACGAGGAGCGCCATGGACGCCGCCCCCGCGGCCCCCGCTGTCGCGTCCCTGCTGGAGGACTTCTCCCTGGAGATGACCGGCAAGGACGTGGTGAAGCTGGAGGAGGCCCGTGCCGCCGTCCCGCCCGGGACGCGGATCAATGTCACCTACCTCGGCAGCGAGGACTCCGGGACCCGGCTGCGGGCCGCCCGCGCGGTGCGGCGGCTGGACTTCGTGCCCGTCCCGCACATCTCCGCCCGCCGACTGGGCTCACAGGGTGACCTGGAGGCGTTCCTGGCGGCGCTGCGGGCGGAGGGGCTCGCGGAGCGGGTGCTCGTCGTCGGGGGTGACCCGGCCGTGCCCGAGGGCCCCTACGAGGACGCGCTGAGCGTGATCCGGTCCGGGCTGCTCGACGGGCACGGGGTCCGGCACGTCGGGATCACCGGCTATCCGGAGGGCCATCCCGCCATCGCGGACGACGTGCTGTGGTCGGCGCTCGACGCGAAGGCGGCGGCCCTGCGGGAGCGGGGCCTGTCCGGTGAGGTGGTCACCCAGTTCGGGTTCGACGCCGGGGCCGTGCTCGGGTGGGTCGAGGCGGCGCGGGAGCGGGGCGTCGACCTGCCGGTGCGCGTCGGGGTGCCGGGGCCGGCCGGAGTGCGCCGGCTGCTGGCGTACGCGGCCCGCTTCGGGGTCGCGACGAGCGCGTCCGTCGTCAGGAAGTACGGCCTCTCGCTCACCCAGCTGATGGGCACCGCCGGCCCCGACCTGTTCCTGCGGACGCTCGCGGAGCGCTACGACGCCGGGCGCCACGGGGAACTCAAGGCGCACTTCTACACCTTCGGCGGCCTGCGCGCGGCCTCCGACTGGGCGACCGGCTTCCGGGAGGCGGCCACCGCGGCGGTGTGACCCGCCCGCACGGCGACGGCCGGAGCCCCGCTGTGCGGGACTCCGGCCGTCGAAGGGGTCGAACCCGGGGTCAGAGGGCCAGGCCCGTCAGGACCAGCACCCGCTCGTAGGTGTAGTCGTCCATCGCGAACCTGACGCCCTCGCGGCCGACGCCGGACTGCTTGGCGCCGCCGTACGGCATCTGGTCCGCGCGGTAGGACGGAACGTCCCCGATGACGACGCCGCCGACCTCGAGGGCGCGGTGGGCGCGGAAGGCGGTCTGCAGGTCGTGCGTGAACACGCCTGCCTGCAGGCCGTACTTGGAGTCGTTGACCGCGGCGAAGGCCTCGGCCTCTCCGTCCACCCTGCGCACCGTGAGGACGGGTCCGAAGACCTCCTCGCAGGAGATGGTCGTCTCGGCCGGGACGTCGGTCAGGACGGTGGGCGCGTAGGAGGCGCCGTCGCGCTTGCCGCCGGCCAGGAGCGTGGCGCCCGCGGCCACGGCCTCGTCGACCCAGGACTCCACGCGCCGCGCGGCGTCCTCGCTGACGAGCGGGCCGACGTCCGTGGCGGAGTCGGAGGGGTCACCGGTGACCTGGGCCTCGACGGCGGCGACGATGCGCGGCAGCAGCCGGTCGTAGACCGCGGCGTCGGCGATCACGCGCTGCACGGAGATGCAGGACTGGCCGCCCTGGTAGTTGGAGAAGGTCGCGATGCGGTTCGCGGCCCAGTCCAGGTCCTCCTCGCTCGCGTAGTCGGCGAGGACGACGGCCGCGCCGTTGCCGCCGAGTTCGAGGGTGCAGTGCTTGCGCGGCACGGAGTCCATGATCGCGTAGCCGACCTTCTCGGACCCGGTGAAGGAGATGACCGGCAGGCGCTCGTCCTGGACGAGGGCGGGCATACGGTCGTTGCTCACCGGGAGGATCGACCAGGAGCCGGCCGGGAGGTCGGTCTCGGCGAGCAGGTCACCGATGATCAGACCGGACAGCGGGGTCGCGGGCGCCGGCTTGAGGATGATCGGGGCACCGGCGGCGATGGCCGGGGCGACCTTGTGGGCGCACAGGTTCAGCGGGAAGTTGAACGGCGCGACGCCGAGGACGACGCCCTTCGGGAAGCGGCGGGTCAGCGCGAGGCGGCCCTGGCCGCCCGCGTCGGTGTCCAGGCGCTGGGCCTCGCCGCCGTTGAAGCGGCGGGCCTCCTCGGCCGCGAACCGGAACACCGAGACGGCGCGGCCGACCTCGCCGCGCGCCCACTTGATGGGCTTGCCGTTCTCGGCGGAGATGAGCTGCGCGATCTCCTCGGTGCGTTCGGCGAGCCGCTTCGAGACGTGGTCGAGCGCGGCGGCGCGGACGTGGGCCGGGGTCGCGGCGAACTCGTCGCGCACGGCGTACGCGGCGGCCACGGCCTCCTCGACCTGGGCCTCGGTCGGCACGCTGACGGCGGCGACGAGGCGGCCGTCCCACGGGGAGGTGACGTCGAAGGTGGTCTCGCCGGTGGCCTGGCGGCCGGCGAGCCAGAAGGCGGTGGGGGAAGTCATGTGGGAGTCCCGGGCCCTTCCGAGTTCGTGTTCCGAGCGGTTCACGACCACGGTAGGGCCGGGGCGGCGGTGGGGCGCTTGTCCGGACGGTAGCAGTGCCGGGGGAATCTTCTACGGGTTGTACAGGGCCGTCCCGGGGGGTGCCTGTGCGTCGTCGGGTGCGTCGTGGCCGCTCGCGCAGTTCCCCGCGCCCCTCGAAAGCACGCTCCGCGTGCATCCACGCGCACCCCCAGGGACGCGGGGCCCTGCCACACCCGACGCCCCACAGAAGCGCCCTGTCAGGGGCGCGGGGAACTGCGCGAAAACCCACGGCCGGCCCGCAGCCGACCATCCACAAGCAGCCACCCTCAAGGGGCGCGGGGAACTGCGCGAAAACCCACGGCCGGCCCGCAGCCGACCATCCACAAGCAGCCACCCTCAAGGGGCGCGGGGAACTGCGCGAGAAGGCACGACGGGCCCGCAGCCGACCTTACGCGGACGCGCCCCCACCCGTCAGTCCGGCGTTGCCGCCGCCGTGGTCTTGAGGGCCAGCCACAGCTCCATGCGGACGTCCGGGTCGTCCAGTGAGCGCCCCAGGATCTCCTCCACCCGCCGCATCCGGTAGCGCAGCGTGTGCCGGTGGACGCCGAGGTCGGCCGCGGCGGCGTCCCACTGGCCGTGGTGGGACAGCCAGGCGCGCAGCGAGGCCACCAGATCGCCCCGCCCCGTCGCGTCGTGTTCCCGCAGAGCCCGCAGCAGCCCGTCCGCGAACGCGCGCACCGCGTCGTCCGCGAGCAGCGGAAGGACCGAACCGGTGGCCAGTTCCTCGTGCTCGACCAGCGCGCGGCCCCGTCTGCGGGCCACCGACAGCGCCTGTTCCGCCTGCTTGTACGCCGCGGCCGCGGCGATCGGCCCGGCGGGCGCCGACAGGCCCACGACCAGTACGTCCGCGTCGGAGGCCGCCTGCTCCGGCGCCGCGGACCGTGCCGTCCGCACCGCCGCCGCGTAGCTCTGGCACGCGGCGAGCGCCGCGCCACCGTCCACGGCGAGCACCACGAGCCGTTCCGCGTCCGGCACGACCAGCACGGGCTCGCCGGAGCGCAGGGCGGCCGACTCCACGGCCTCGGCCAGTCCGTCCAGTGGATCGCCCTCCGGCTGGGCCGCGGTGGCCGCGGCGGTGACCTGCGACACGGGCGCCACGCGCGCGTGGCCGGCGTGCGCCCGGGCCGCCGACGCGGACGCCGACTCGGCGAGGATCAGGCGGAAGGGGGCGTCCAGGAGATCGCCGTACAGGTCCCCGGCCACCGTCCGCGCGTGGTCCGGTTCGCCGGCCAGCAGCATGCGCAGGACGGCCGCCCCGATGCGCTGTTCGGCGGCGTGCAGGGAGCGGGAGCGCTCGGTTACCAGGGTCAGCAGCGCGATGGCGGAGTGCACCGCGTAGCGCTCCGCGGTGCCCAGGGCCGCCGCCGTGCCCACGGCCAGCGCGGCGCGCGGTCGCCGCCCGGTGCCCAGGGAGTGCAGTTCCACCCTGTCCTCGCCGCTGGGCCCGCCGACCACGGAACTGGCCGGGGCGGGGCGCTCCCGCAGCCGTTCCACCTCGGCGGTCAGGCGGGTGGCCCGCCTCGCCGCCCACTCCGGCGCGGCGGCGACGACGGCGCCCGAGGCGTCGTAGAGCGCGGCCCAGCCGGAGACCTGTCCGGCGAGCGCGGCGAGCAGCCCCTCCGGGCCGTCGTTGAGCGCCTTCCTCGTCAGCTCCCGCTGCGCGGCGAACCCGGCGGTCACCGCCCGGTACTGGTCCGCGGCGATGGCGGCGGACACGGCCTTGCTGATCGCGAGGAACGGGGTGCGCCGGGGCACCTCCAGCAGGGGGAGGTCCTCCTCGCGCGCGGCGTCCAGGAGCGCCTTCGGGATCTCGTCGTAGTTGACGCCGACGGCGAACCCGAGACCGACCACTCCCGCGCCCGCCAGCCGCTTCACGTAGCGGCGCATGGCCTCGGGGTCCTCCGCGTCCAGTTTCAGCGCCGTGATGAGCAGCAGCTCGCCGCCCTCCATGTAGGGCACCGGGTCGGCGAGTTCGCTGACATGGGCCCAGCGGACGGGGACGTCCAGCCGGTCCTGCCCGGCGCGCACGGTCAGCTTGAGGGCCGAGTGGTGGACGAGCGAGGCGAGGGTGGGGGGCATGGGGCCTTCAGGTCGGCACGGATGGAGGTCGCGTGAAGTCTGTGCTCCATTGGCCGCCGCGTATGAACGGCCTATGTCGATTCTGCCTCACCGTACGATCCGGCGGGCACGATCACGCCCCCTCAGGCGCGCAGATCCACCAGGAGCGGGGGCGCGTGCTCGCCCTGCACGCTGGTCAGGGACAGCACCGCGTGCCCCGGCGGCACCGAGTGCGCCAGCTCGGACGCGGACCACCGCTCCCGCTCGACCTCGCGCACGGTCACGGCCTCGGTCGTCACCGCCTTGCCCGTGACCAGCTTGCGCAGGGCGTGGAGCGCCCGGGTCATGGGCTGGTTGGCGAAGACGGTGTGGTGTGCCACGTCCCGCGTCTGGACCCACTGGCTGCCCCAGGCGTCCGCGAACCGGCCGCCGTCCCAGGTGGTCACCCCGGAGAACGCCATCCTGCAGCCGACCGCCCCGTACAGCGGCCCGTGCAGGGCCTCGGGGACGTCGCCCACGGTGCGCAGGGCGAGCACCACCCCGGCGTTGCGAGAGCGCAGGCGCTGGATGCGGCGGACGGACTCGCCGGTGACCACGCCCGTGGCGTCGTCCAGGGCGAGGCAGAGGAAGTGGTCGCGTCCGGCGTCCCGGGAGACGGCGTCGAACTGGGCGAGCACCATCCTGGTGATCAGCCGGGACGCCTCTTCGTGGCCGCGCTCGGGCAGGTCGATGCGGACGCGCAGCGGGTGGTGGACGACGGCGCGCAGCGAGAACGGCCGGCCGCCACCGCCGGCCGCGCCGAAGAAGTCGGCGAAGGCCGGACGGTCCAGCAGGGCGAGCCGGTCCGCCAGGACCGGTCCGGGATCGCCCGCGGCGCCCAGCTGCCGTACGCGCGCTTCGAGTTCGCGGCGCATCGCGGCGTGCTCGTCCCCGCTCAGCGCGGCGCGCAGGGCCTCCAGTGCCGTCGGCACGCCGTCCAGCAGCTCGCGCAGGACCGGCAGCGTCGGGAAGCGGCCGTGCGCCGCCCGGTAGGGCCCGAGCAGTTGGGCGAGCGCGGTCGCCGCCCGCCGGCCGCCGACCGCGTCGAGGTCGCCCGCCAGGCCCTCCGCGAGGAAGGCGGCCGCCTCGTCGGCGTCGTCGGACTCCGCGTACGGGTCCAGGTCGTGCACGGAGGCCGGGTCGCCGAGGCGTACGACGACGTCGTAGGCGGAGTCGGGACCGAGCGGGGTGCCGGCGGCGCAGACGGCGACGACGGCGCACCGCCCGGTGAGCGCCTGCAGTCCGAGGGACTCCACGACGGGTCGGACCAGGTTCCGTGTCTTGCCGGAGCCCGGGGGCCCCACCGCCAGGAGCGAGGTGCCGAGGGTGTCGGCGCCGAGGGCCGCCCCGGCGCCGCCGTAGGACGACGGGGTGCGCTCCCCCGCGACCCAGCGCCCGATGCGCACCTGTCCGGCGAGCAGGTCGTGCGGGGCGGACCGGGTGGGCAGATCGCGCGCGCCGGAGGGGTGCGTCCAGGCGGCGGCGCCCTCCCGCAGCACGGTGTCGGCGAAGGAGGCGGCCTGGGCGCGGGCGCGGTCCCGGGTCCACCGGTGGTCGACGCGCGCGCAGTCCACGTCGTTCATCCGGCCCTCGCGCACCTCGGCGGTGAGCACGTCGGCCGCCTGGTGCCGGCCGGCCTCGCGCAGTTCGGGCCAGGAGGAGCGCCCGTGCTCGGCGACCGGCCCGGGAGCCGGGTCGGCCTTGGCGCGGGCGCGCGCGGCGAGTGCCGCCTCGGCGAGCGGACGCCAGCCGCCGAGGCGGGCGCACGGCCACAGCACGAGCAGCGCCACGAGCGCGTACAGCGTGTACGAGAGCAGGGGCGAGGCGAGCACGTGGTAGCTGCCCCCGATCAGGACGGCGAGCGCCCACAGCGGGTCGAGCAGCCTGCTCGGCAGGACGAGGACCAGCGTGATCAGCGCGACGACGGCGGTGATCAGGGCGCGGACGGGCTGCGGCCTGCCGCCGACGAGGTGGCGGGCGACGTCCGCCCAGCCGCCGAGCCGGACCACGGCGTAGGCGAGCGCGGCCATGGCGACGCCGTTGTAGACCACCCGGGCCTCCGCGCCCGGGTACGGGACCTGTGCGTGCTCCTGGAGTCTGGGCGTGGTGAAGGCGCCCCACCACCAGTCGTCCGGGGTCAGGAGCCGCAGCGGCACGTTCTGGTACGGGATGACGCCCCGCTGCCAGAAGGACCACAGAAGGAGGGCCACGAGTGCCGGGATCAGCATCCCGGCGACGGTCACCGGGGTGAGCCGTTCCGCCGTCCGCGCGGGCTTCGGCAGCCGGTATCCCAGCCGCCAGATGCCGGGCTCGGCGGCCGGCCGGGGCTGGTCGAGCCAGTCGGCCACGGGCGAGCGGGGCGGCGCGGGCGGGGCCCCGGCGGGCGGGGTGTCCGGCGCCCTGGTCGGCATCGGTGGCGCCTGCGCCTCGGTCGCCGGGCGTGGCGCGGGAGGCGCGTGTCGGCCGCGTACGTCCTGCGTCCCGTCGCTGTCCATCGCCCCTGCCCCCTGACCAGCCGCTCCGTGCACCCTCAGCGAGTCAATCTAACGCGCTCCACGCGGAGTTCGCCGTACCTGACGGCGGGTGCGTGGTGCCGCGGCCTGCTCCACCGTGTCCACGCTATGTCCACCGCGGACAAGCGGAGGCCCACAAGGCACCCACATGGAGCATGCCCACCCCCCATGCCCCGTTTTAGCCTGCGGGAAAAGAAGTCAGGCGTCCGACATTCACCTCGCCCGGAACCATCAGGGAGCCCTCATGACCGCACTTCCGCAGGAGCGCCGCGTCGTCACCGCCATCCCCGGCCCGAAGTCGCAGGAGCTTCAGGCCCGCCGCACCGCCGTGGTCGCGCAGGGCGTGGGCTCGGTGCTGCCGGTCTTCACCACGCGCGCCGGCGGTGGGATCATCGAGGACGTCGACGGCAACCGTCTGATCGACTTCGGCTCCGGCATCGCCGTGACGTCCGTGGGCGCGTCCGCCGAGGCCGTCGTGCGCCGCGCCTCCGCGCAGCTCCAGGACTTCACCCACACCTGCTTCATGGTCACGCCGTACGAGGGCTACGTGGCCGTCGCCGAGGCGCTCGCCGAACTCACCCCGGGCGACCACGCCAAGAAGTCGGCGCTGTTCAACTCGGGTGCCGAGGCCGTCGAGAACGCCGTCAAGATCGCCCGTGCGTACACCAAGCGCCAGGCGGTCGTGGTGTTCGACCACGGCTACCACGGCCGGACGAACCTGACGATGGCGCTCACGGCCAAGAACATGCCGTACAAGCACGGCTTCGGCCCGTTCGCGCCCGAGGTCTACCGGGTCCCGGTGGCCTACGGCTACCGCTGGCTGACCGGCCCCGAGAACGCGGGCGCCGAGGCCTCCGCCCAGGCCATCGACATGATCAACAAGCAGATCGGGGCCGAGAACGTCGCCGCGATCATCATCGAGCCGCTGCTGGGCGAGGGCGGCTTCATCGAGCCCGCGAAGGGCTTCCTGCCCGCGATCAGCCAGTTCGCCAAGGACAACGGCATCGTCTTCGTCGCCGACGAGATCCAGTCGGGCTTCTGCCGCACCGGCCAGTGGTTCGCGTGCGAGGACGAGGGCATCGTCCCGGACCTGATCACCACCGCCAAGGGCATCGCCGGCGGCCTGCCGCTCGCAGCGGTCACCGGCCGCGCCGAGATCATGGACGCCGCGCACGCGGGCGGCCTCGGCGGCACCTACGGCGGCAACCCCGTCGCCTGCGCGGGCGCGCTCGGCGCGATCGAGACGATGAAGGAGCTCGACCTCAACGCCCGCGCGAAGGAGATCGAGCAGACCATGAAGGCCCGCCTCACGGCGATGGCCGACAAGTTCGACATCATCGGCGACATCCGCGGCCGTGGCGCGATGATCGCGATCGAGCTGGTCAAGGACCGCGCCACCAAGGAGCCGAACCCGGAGGCGACCGCCGCGCTGGCCAAGGCCTGCCACCAGGAGGGCCTGCTGGTGCTGACCTGCGGCACGTACGGCAACGTGCTGCGCTTCCTGCCCCCGCTCGTCATCGGCCAGGACCTGCTGAACGAGGGCCTGGACATCATCGAGCAGGCGTTCACCGGCGTCTGAGGCCCTTTCCGCACAGGGAACCCGCAGCCGGCGCACAGGATGTGCGCCGGCCTCGGCGGCGGACGGCGGAGGGTGTGAAGAACGTGTGCGAGGTGGATGGCGGGACGGGTTTCCCGCTGTTCGAGCGGTTTCTCCTGCCGTAGGTTCTAACCAGTTGAGAGAAACACCCCGCTCGCAGGGGACTGCGGGCGACACCGGGCCAGGTCGTCATCGGCTTCGACCCGGTCGTGCCCTCGCGCACACACCCGGAGCATCCGGTTCCGGATCTCCTCACCGATCGGACGGCCGCACGCCCCACACCCCCCGGGGCGGGCGGCACACCGATTCGGACGGCTGCCCCGGATCCCCCCCTTCCGGGGTGGCCGACCTGCCTTCCGCGTCTGCTCCCCCAGGTCCTGCGAAGCTGTTCGCGTGCCGACCTCCTCAGACCCCAGCGACACAGCCCCCGCGCTCCAGGCACCGTCCGGCGCGGGGCCCGCACCGCTGCCCCGGCCGCCGCGGCCCTCTCGCGTCCTGCCCCCCGTGGTGCTCCTCTTCCTCCTGATCACCTGGCAGGTCGTCACCCGTGGTCCGCTCGAACGGGCGGACGAGTGGCTGAGTTCCGCCCTGGTCCACCCGGGCCGGATCTCCATGCTGCTGGCCGACCTCGGAAACGTGGAGGTCGCCGTTCCCGTCCTGGCCGTCGTCCTGATCGCCGTCGCCTGGCGCGCCCGGGAGGCGGGTGCGGACCGGTGGTGGCTGGCGTCGGTGGCCGCGGCGGGGCTGATGGCGGCCGTTCCGGTGCTGGTGGTCGTGCTCAAGGCGCTGATCGCCCGGCCCGGGCCGCCCGGCTCGGGGACCGTCACCGGCTTCTACCCCTCGGGCCACACGGCCACCGCCACGCTCGCCTACGGCCTGGCGGGACTGGTGCTGTGGCCGTGGCTGGCCACCCCCCAGGCCCGCCGCAGACTGCTGGACGTCTGCGTCGCGGTGATCCTGGGCGTCGTCTACGGCCTGATCCGCAGCGGCTACCACTGGCCCCTGGACACCCTGGCGAGCTGGTGCCTGTGCGCACCGGCGCTGTACGCGCTGTGGAGCCTGCTCAGCCGCCGTGCCGATGAGCGGCACCCCTCGGCCCCCGCCACCGAGCCGGCCACGGGCACCGGCACCGGCACCGGCACGGGGTGACCCCTCACGCCGGGCCGGTGCCGCGGCCGGACCGCGCGGCCCGACCGCGCCCCGACGACCGGTCGTGCCGCGTCAGCTGTCGAAGCCCAGGCCCAGCCGGTCCATCGTCCTCAGCCACAGGTTGCGCCGGCCGCCGTGCGCGTCGGCGCGGGCCAGCGACCACTTGGTGAGGGCGATGCCCGTCCAGGCGAAGGGCTCCGGCGGGAACGGCAGCGGCTTCCTGCGGACCATCTCCAGCTCGGTGCGCTCCGTACGCTCCCCCGCCAGCAGGTCCAGCATCACCTCGGCGCCGAAGCGGGTCGCGCCGACACCGAGGCCCGTGTAGCCGGCGGCGTACGCCACCCTGCCCTGGTGGGCCGTCCCGAAGAACGCGGAGAAGCGGGAGCAGGTGTCGATCGCGCCGCCCCAGGCGTGGGTGAAGCGGACGCCCTCCAGCTGCGGGAAGCAGGTGAAGAAGTGCCCGGCCAGCTTGGCGTAGGTCTCGGGACGGTCGTCGTACTCGGCGCGCACCCGGCCGCCGTAGGGGTAGATCGCGTCGTAGCCGCCCCACAGGACGCGGTTGTCGGCCGAGAGCCTGAAGTAGTGGAACTGGTTCGCCGAGTCGCCCAGGCCCTGGCGGTTCCTCCAGCCGATCGAGGCGAGCTGGGCGTCGCTGAGCGGCTCGGTCATCAGCGCGTAGTCGTAGACGGGGACGGTGTACGCGCGCAGGCGCCGCACCAGGTTCGGGAAGATGTTCGTGCCGAGCGCCACATGGCGCGCCCGCACCCGGCCGTACGGGGTGCGTACGGCCATGCCGGCGCCGTACGTCCGCAGGCTGAGCGCGGGGGTGTGCTCGTAGATCCGGACCCCCAGCCGGAGGCAGGCGCGCTTGAGTCCCCAGACGAGCTTGGCGGGGTTGACCATGGCCACGCCCCGGCGGTCGTACAGGCCGCCCAGGAAGGTGGGGGAGTCGATCTGGGCGCGGACCGCCGCCGCGTCCAGGTACTCGTAGCCCTCGGCGAGGCCGAGTCCCTCGGTCTCCTCGTACCACGCGCGCAGTTCCCGCGCCTGGTACTCCTCCGTCGCCACGTCGATCTCGCCGGTGCGCTCGAACTCGCAGTCCAGGGAGTGGCGGGTGACGGCCGTCTCGATCTCGTCGAGGTTGCGGGCGCCGAGTTCCTCCAGTCGGTGGATCTCGTCGGGCCAGCGGGCCAGCCCGTTGGCGAGGCCGTGGGTGAGGGAGGCGGCGCAGAAGCCGCCGTTGCGGCCCGAGGCGGCCCAGCCCACCTCGTGGCCCTCCAGGAGCACCACGTCCCGTCCGGGGTCGCGCTCCTTGGCGACGAGCGCGGTCCACAGGCCGCTGTAGCCGCCGCCGACGACCAGCAGATCGCAGGTCTCGGGGCCGGTGAGGGCGGGCTCGGGGCGGGGCCTTGCGGGGTCGTCCAGCCAGTACGGGACCGGCTGGGCTTCGGAAAGAGACGTGGTCCAACGGGTCATGGCGCTCGGGGCCATGATTCCAACTCCCTACGGATGTGTCACGGAACGCGTCAGGCCTTGGAGCGGTTGCGGCGATTGCCGATGACCATGGAGGCCAGGACGAGGAGCACGGCGACGATGAACATCGTCGTACCGATGACGTTGATCTGCACGGGCGTGCCGCGCTGTGCCGAACCCCAGACGAACATGGGGAACGTGACGGTCGAGCCCGCGTTGAAGTTCGTGATGATGAAGTCGTCGAAGGAGAGCGCGAAGGCGAGCAGCGCGCCCGCGGCGATCCCGGGTGCCGCGATCGGCAGCGTGACCCTGAGGAACGTCTGCACCGGTCCCGCGTAGAGGTCCTGTGCGGCCTGCTCCAGTCGCGGGTCCATCGACATGACGCGCGCCTTGACGGCCGTCACGACGAAGCTGACGCAGAACGTGATGTGGGCGATCAGGATCGTCCAGAAGCCGAGCGGAGCGCCCAGGTTGAGGAACAGGGTGAGCAGCGAGGCCGCCATGACGACCTCGGGCATCGCCATCGGCAGGAAGATCAGCGAGTTGATGGAGCCGCGCGCGCGGAAGCGGTGGCGGACCAGCGCGAACGAGATCATCGTGCCGAGGAGGGTGGCGCCGACCGTCGCCCAGACGGCGATCTGAAGGCTGAGCGACAGTGAGCCGCACATGTCGGCGACGCCGCAGGGGTTCTTCCAGGCGTCCAGGGAGAACTGCTGCCACGCGTAGTTGAAGCGCCCCTTCGGCTTGTTGAAGGAGAACACCGTCACGACGATGTTGGGCAGCAGCAGGTATCCGAGGGTCAGAAGTCCCGCGAGAACGACGAGATTGCGCTTGAACCAGGTGACGACGGCCATTTAGACCAGATCCTCCGTTCCGGACCTGCGGATGTAGATCGTGACCATGAGGAGGATCGCGGCCATCAGGATGAACGAGAGCGCCGCGGCCGTCGGGTAGTCGAGGATCCGCAGGAACTGGGTCTGGATGACGTTGCCGACCATCCGGGTGTCGGTGGAGCCGAGCAGGTCGGCGTTGACGTAGTCGCCGGCCGCCGGGATGAAGGTCAGCAGGGTGCCGGAGACCACGCCGGGCATCGACAGCGGGAAGGTGACCTTGCGGAAGGTCGTCAGGGGCGCGGCGTACAGGTCGCCGGCCGCCTCGTGCAGGCGCCCGTCGATGCGCTCCAGCGAGGTGTACAGCGGAAGGATCATGAACGGCAGGAAGTTGTAGGTCAGACCGCAGATCACCGCGAGCGGGGTGGCGAGGACGCGGTCCCCCTGGGTCCAGCCGAGCCAGTTGGTGACGTCCAGCACGTGCATCGCGCCGAGGGCGCCGACGACGGGGCCGTTGTCGGCGAGGATCGTCTTCCAGGCGAGCGTGCGGATCAGGAAGCTGGTGAAGAACGGCGCGATCACCAGGATCATGACCAGGTTGCGCCAGCGGCCGGCGCGGAAGGCGATGAGGTAGGCGAGCGGGTAGCCGAGGACCAGGCACAGCCCCGTGGCCGCCGCCGCGTAGAGCACGGAGCGCACGAACTGCGGCCAGTACTGGGCGAGCGCGTCCCAGTAGGTCGCGAAGTGCCAGGTGACCTGGTAGCCCTGCTCCAGGGAGCCCGTCTGCACGGAGGTCGAGGCCTGGTAGACCAGCGGCAGCGCGAAGAAGACGACCAGCCAGAGGATGCCGGGCAGCAGCAGCCAGTACGGGGTGAGCCGGCGCCGCCTGCGCGGCGGCTTCGTGGTGGGGACGGTGGGCGCCGGCGGGGACGGCGCTTCGGTGACGGCGGCCATCAGGCTGCTTCCTCCTCGGCCGTCTCGACACCGGCGTCGATGTCCTGTGCCGCGTCGAGACCGAAGGTGTGCGCCGGGTTCCAGTGCAGGACCACGTCGGCGCCGGGAACCAGGCGGGGGTCGCGGTCGATGTTCTGGGCGTAGACCTCGAACCCGGGACAGACCGGGGAGTCGATCACGTACTGCGTGGAGACGCCGATGAAGCTCGATTCGGCGATCTTGCCGGTGATGCGGTTGCGGCCGTCGGGGACGCTGCCGGCGTCGTCGGCGTGGACGAGGGATATCTTCTCCGGGCGGACGCCGACCAGCACCGTGCCGCCGGGCCGCGCCGCGGCGGAGCACCGTGCCCGGGTGAGGGCGAGCTTGCCGCCGCCCGCCCTGAGGACGATCTCCTCGCCGCTCCTCGCGTCGACCTCGGCCTCGATCAGGTTGGAGCTGCCGAGGAAGTTGGCGACGAACGTGGTCTGCGGGTTCTCGTACAGATCGTCGGGCGAGCCCAGCTGCTCGACCCGGCCGCCGTTCATCACGGCGATGGTGTCGGCCATGGTCATGGCCTCTTCCTGGTCGTGCGTGACATGGATGAAGGTGATGCCGACCTCGGTCTGGATGCGCTTGAGCTCCAGCTGCATCTGGCGGCGGAGCTTGAGGTCGAGGGCGCCCAGCGGCTCGTCGAGCAGCAGCACCTTGGGGTGGTTGATCAGGGCGCGGGCCACGGCCACGCGCTGCTGCTGGCCGCCGGAGAGCTGGTGCGGCCTCTTGCGCGCCTGCTCTCCGAGCTGCACCAGGTCCAGCATGTCCTCGACCTGCTTCTTCACCGACTTGATGCCGCGGCGGCGCAGCCCGAAGGCGACGTTCTCGAAGATGTCCAGGTGCGGGAAGAGCGCGTAGGACTGGAACACCGTGTTCACCGGCCGCTTGTACGGCGGCAGGCCGGTGACGTCCTGGTCGCCGAGGTGGACGGTCCCCGACGTGGGCTCCTCCAGGCCGGCGATCATGCGCAGGGTGGTGGTCTTTCCGCAGCCGGAGGCGCCGAGCAGGGCGAAGAAGGAACCCTGGGGCACGGTCAGGTCGATCGGGTGGACGGCGGTGAAGGAGCCGTAGGTCTTGCCGATCCCGGTGAGGCGGACATCTCCGCCGTTGTCGTTCGTCATGGTGGTCACGCCCCTGTCAGCTTCGCGAACTTCTCTTCGTAGGCCGTCTCTTCCTTCTGCGTCAGCGAGCGGAAGGCGTGCGACTTCGCGGCCATGGTCTTGTCCGGGATGATCAGCGGGTTGTCCGCCGCACCCTTGTCGATCTTCGCGAGGTGGGGTTTCACTCCGTCGACGGGGGTCACGTAGTTGATGTACGCGGCGAGCGCGGCGGCGTTCTCGGGCTCGTAGTAGAAGTCCATGAGCCGCTCGGCGTTCGTCTTGTGGCGCGCCCTGTTGGGGATCAGCATGTTGTCGCTCGACGTCATGTAGCCGCTGTCCGGGATGACGTATCCGACGTCCGGGCTGTCCGCCTGGAGCTGGACGATGTCGCCCGCCCAGGCGACGCAGGCCGCGAAGTCGCCCTTGGTGAGGTCCGAGGTGTAGTCGTTGCCGGTGAAGCGGCGTATCTGCCCGTTGTCGACGGCCTTCTGGAGCCGGGCCATGGCCGCGTCGAAGTCGTCGTCGCTGAACTTCGCCGGGTCCTTGCCCATGTCGAGCAGCGTCATGCCGACGCTGTCGCGCATCTCGGACAGGAAGCCGACGCGCCCCCTCAGCTTGGGGTTGTCCAGCAGGTCCGAGACCGACCTGACCTCGATGCCGTCCAGTGCCTTCTTGTTGTAGGCGATGACGGTGGAGATGCCCTGCCAGGGGTAGGAGTAGGCGCGCCCCGGGTCCCAGTCGGGGGCGCGGAACTGGTCGGACAGGTTGGCGAAGGCGTGCGGGAGGTTGGACTGGTCCAGCTTCTGCACCCAGCCCAGGCGGATCAGCCGGGCGGCCAGCCAGTCGGTGAGGACGATGATGTCGCGGCCGGTGTCCTGGCCCGTGGCGAGCTGCGGCTGGATCTTGCCGAAGAACTCGTTGTTGTCGTTGATGTCCTCGGTGTACTTGACCTTGATGCCGGTGCGCCGGGCGAAGGTGTCGAGCGTCGGGTGCCGCTTGCCGCTGTCGTCGACGTCGATGTACTCGGTCCAGTTGGAGAAGTCGACGACCTTCTCCGTGGCCGAGTGGTCCTGGGCCGAGGTGCCGCCCTGGGCCTTGCCGGCCGCGGGGATCCCGCAGCCGCTGAGCGCGCCGAGGCCGCCCACGGCGAGCGCGCCGCCCGCCGAGGCGCGCAGCAGGGAGCGTCGGGTGAGGGCGGCCCTGCCGCGGAAACCGCGCCGCACGGCGGCCGCTTGGGCCGGGGTCAGGCGGTCGGGCTCGAACTGGTCCATGCGCGTGGTGCCCTTTCGGGTGGTGATGTCCGGGCGGTGAGGTGGCCGCGGTCGGACGGCCTGTCTGCTAGCGGTCCCCGAAGATCGTGCGGTGCCAGTCCTTGGCGGCCACCGCGGTGTTGTCGAACATGACGTGCTTGATCTGCGTGTACTCCTCGAACGAGTAGGCGGACATGTCCTTGCCGAAGCCGGACGCCTTGTGACCGCCGTGCGGCATCTCGCTGATGATCGGGATGTGGTCGTTGACCCACACGCAGCCCGCCTTGATCTCGCGGGTCGCGCGGTTCGCCCGGTACACGTCGCGGCTCCAGGCGGAGGCGGCGAGCCCGTAGGGGGTGTCGTTGGCGAGGCGGATGCCCTCGTCGTCGCCGTCGAAGGGCAGGACGACGAGCACCGGTCCGAAGATCTCCGACTGGACGATCTCACTGTCCTGGGGTGCGTCGGCGACGAGGGTGGGCCGGTAGTACGCACCGCTCGCGAGCTCCCCGCCGGGCGCCTCGCCGCCGGTTACCACGCGCGCGTAGGCCCGTGCCCGGTCCACGAAGGCGGCGACCCGGTCGCGCTGGGCGTGCGAGATCAGCGGGCCGAGGTCGGTGCCGGGCGCGAAGGGGTCGCCGAGCCGGACGGTCTCCATGAGGGCGGCGGTCCTGCGGACGAACTCCTCGTACAGGGGGCGCTGCACGTAGGCGCGCGTGGCGGCGGTGCAGTCCTGGCCGGTGTTGATGAGCGCGCCCGCGACCGCGCCGTGGACGGCGGCGTCCAGGTCGGCGTCGTCAAAGACGAGGAAGGGCGCCTTGCCGCCGAGTTCGAGGTGCAGCCGCTTCACGGTGGCGGTGGCGATCTCGGCGACGCGCTTGCCGACGGCCGTGGACCCCGTGAAGGAGGTCATGGCCACGTCGGGGTGGCCGACGAGGTGTTCGCCCGCCTCCTTGCCGGTGCCGGTGACGACGTTGACGACGCCGTCGGGGAGTCCGGCCTCGGAGGCCGCCCGGGCGAACAGCAGCGAGGTCAGCGGGGTGAGCTCGGCCGGCTTGAGGACGATCGTGTCGCCCGCGGCGATGGCGGGGAGGACCTTCCAGGCGGCCATCTGGAGGGGGTAGTTCCAGGGCGCGATGGAGCCCACGACGCCGATGGGCTCCCGCCGGACGTACGAGGTGTGGTCGCCGGAGTACTCGCCGGCGGACTGCCCCTGGAGGTGCCGGGCGGCGCCGGCGAAGAACGCCGTGTTGTCGACCGTGCCGGGGACGTCGAACTCGCGGCTCAGCTTGAGGGGCTTGCCGCACTGGAGCGACTCGAAGCGGGCGAACTCCTCGGCCCGCTCGGCCAGGACGGCGGCGAAGCGGTGCATGGCGTCGGAGCGCTCACCGGGGGTGGCGGCGGACCAGGCGGGGAAGGCCGCGCGGGCGGCGGCTACGGCGCGGTCCACGTCCTCGGCGCCCGCGAGGTCGTAGGAGCACACCTCGGCTCCCGTCGACGGGTCCACCACCGCGTGGGTACGGCCCGACGTGCCCTTGACCGTCCTGCCCGCGATGTACTGCGCGCCGTCCGCGAGGAACTCCCGCACGTCGTCCCGCGTCCGCGTGCGGAGATCGGCGTCGCCGGCGTTGCCCGGGTTGTGCATGTCGCTCTCCTTGGCCGCCAGTCCGCTTCCGCGGCGGGGGCTGGCGCGTAGCTCCGGCTCGATTTGAGTGCCGATCCTGACAGAGCTACTGGCCTCCAACAAGTGATTCCGTTGTTGCCTTTTGGTTACGCGACGGAATCTGTCGACCAGGTGTCGACTCAGCGCCGCAAAGCGAGGACGGAGTGTCAGTGGCGCGTGCCACACTCGCGTGCATGGGGAAGATCGACACACGGGAAGCGCTGGTCCAGGAGGTCCGGGCGGGGGCCAGGGTGAGGTACCTGCACTTCTGGGGGCACCGCCCGCGACGGGACGGGCAGGTGGGGACGGGCTGCCTGAGCCAGTGGTGGCCGTCGCCGTTCACCGTGGAAGGAGTGGAGTACGCGACGGCGGAGCACTGGATGATGGCGTCCAAGGCCCGGCTCTTCGGCGACGCGGAGGCGGAGCGCGGGGCCGTGGCCGCGGCGAACCCGGCGCTGGCCAAGAAGGCGGGGCGGCTGGTGCGCGGTTTCGACGAGCTGGTGTGGCAGCGCGAGCGGTTCGCGATCGTGGTCGAGGGCAGCGTCCACAAGTTCGCCGCGCACACCGATCTGCGGGATTTCCTGCTCGGCACCGGGGACCGGGTGCTGGTCGAGGCCAGTCCGATGGACCGGATCTGGGGCATAGGCCTCGCCGCGGCGGACGAGAGAGCGGACGATCCGCTGCGCTGGCGCGGTGCGAATCTGCTCGGCTTCGCGCTGATGGAAGCGCGTGAGCGGCTGAGGGGGTGAGCGGCGCGGGCCGGGTGGTGGCGAGCGCGGGCCGCGCCCCCGAGGGGGCGGTCCTGGCGGGACGCCCGTGGTGGCGTCCCGCGCGGCTTCGGATCAGCTCGCGCCGGAGACGGCGCTCATGAAGCTGGCGAAGAGCAGCAGCCCCAGCAGCGGAAGGATCACCGTGGCGACGATGCCGAGGACGAGTCCCGACGTGGCCGCCCCCTTGTTGGTGGCCTCACCGCGCTTCGCCCTTCCTCGGCCGATCGCGCCGAAGATGATCGCGAGGATGCCGAGGATCATTCCGGCCCACCACAGGATGAACGTCAGGCTGAGCACCACGCCTATGATCCCGCAGACCATACCGGCGGTTCCCAGGCCGTTGCTCGGCTGCTGCTGCATCCCGTAACCGGGGGCGTTGTAGTAGCCGCCCTGCGGCGCCATGGGGTATCCGGCCTGCGGCGCCGGAGGGTAGCCCTGGCCCGACTGCGGATATCCGTATCCCGGTGCCTGCTGCGGCATCGGAGGAACGGAAGAAGGATGGCCGTAGCCGCCTGGCACAGCATTCGGGTCGGACATGAAGTGATCTCCCCTCGTTGACAGTCGGAACATCGTAATGGTCCGGGTGGCACTCGGGGATACCGAAGGAAGAAGGCCGGTCGACGTCCCGGTGGCGGCCACGGCGGCCCGCGCGAGGGGGCCGTCAGCGGGCCTGGACCACCGACTGGGTCATCCGTGCCGCGCCGTAGGAGTCGTGGTCGACGGAGTCGTCGGAGTGGGTGATGGCGGTCGCGACCCCGATGACGAGAAGGATCATGACCAGGATGCCGAGGATGGTCCCGATGATCCCCATGATCAACCCCGCCTGCGCCTGGCCCGGGTTGGTCGCCTCTCCCCGCTCGACGCGCTTGCGCGCCTTGACACCGAAGACGATCGCGAGGATGCCGAGGACGACGGAGAGGACGCCGTACGCGCAGAACAGGGCGCACGAGATGATGCCCAGCACCATCGCGGCGGTGCCCAGGCCGTTCTGCGCGCCCGGCGCGCCGGGCCAGCCCTGGGCCGGGTAGGCGGGATAGCCGTAGCCGCCCGCACCGGGGCCCGTGGGCGCGAGGGGAGGCGGCGGCAGCATGCCGTCCGCCGGGTGCGCGGCCGGGGTGCCCCCGGCCGGTCCGAAGCCGGGCGGAGCGTAGCCCTGCGGGGGCGTCGACGCCTGCGGGGACATCGGCGCCTGCGGCGGGGCGACACCGTCGGCACCCGGCATCGCGGCCATCGTCGGCATGTCGTGCACGGCCGGTGCCGCGTCCGTCGACTTGCTCAGTGAGGGCCTGCTGTCCGGCGGCGCCCACGGGTTGGGTGCGTCGCCCGCGTCAGGCCTCGTCTCGTCCGCCATACCCCGGCCCCCTCGTTCGAATGCTCACGCCATGCTACGGCCCCAGGTTCGCACACGTGATCGGCGCCGCCCGCCACCGGTCACCCGGCCACGGCCGGAACACGCCGCCTACGATGGTCACCGCATCACCGATCAGCCGATCACCCGCGCCGCCCGAGACGGCGCCGTTCCCTGGGAGGAACCCCTTGAGCGACCCGCAGGCCTTCATCGCCGGACTGCCCAAAGCCGAACTGCACGTGCACCACGTCGGCTCCGCCTCCCCCCGCATCGTCTCGGAACTGGCCGCCCGCCACCCCGACTCCAAGGTGCCCACGGACCCGGAGGCGCTGGCCGACTACTTCACGTTCACGGACTTCGCCCACTTCATCGAGGTCTACCTCTCCGTCGTGGACCTGATCCGCACCCCGGAGGACGTCCGGCTGCTGACCTTCGAGATCGCCCGCGACCTGGTCCGGCAGAACGTGCGCTACGCGGAGCTGACCATCACTCCGTACTCCTCGACCCGGCGCGGCATCGACGAGCGGGCCTTCATGGCCGCCATCGAGGACGCCCGCAAGGCCGCCGAGGCCGAGCTGGGCGTGATCCTGCGCTGGTGCTTCGACATCCCGGGCGAGGCGGGTCTCGAGTCGGCCGAGGAGACGACCCGTCTCGCCGTCACCGACGGCATCCGCCCCGAGGGCCTGGTTTCCTTCGGCCTCGGCGGACCGGAGATCGGTGTGCCCCGGCCCCAGTTCAAGCCCTACTTCGACCGCGCCATCGCCGCGGGCCTGCACTCCGTGCCGCACTCCGGCGAGACCACCGGCCCGCAGTCGATCTGGGACGCGCTCAACGAACTGCGCGCCGAGCGCATCGGCCACGGCACGAGCGCCACCCAGGATCCGGCGCTGCTCGCGCACCTCGCCGAGCACCGCATCCCGCTGGAGGTCTGCCCGACCTCCAACATCGCCACCCGCGCGGTGCGCACCCTCGACGAGCACCCGATCAGGGAGATGGTGCGGGCCGGAGTGCTGGTCACCGTCAACTCGGACGACCCGCCGATGTTCGGCACCGACCTCAACACCGAGTACGCGGTGGCCGCGCGGCTGCTGGACCTCGACGAGCGGGGGCTCGCCGCGCTCGCCAAGAACGCGGTCGAGGCGTCCTTCCTCGACACCGCCGGCAAGGCCCGGCTCTCGGCCGAGATCGACGCCTACACCGCGGCGTGGCCGAAGCACTGACGCCACTCACCCCGGCGGTCCGGTGCGCGCCGGACCGCCGCCACAATGGCCTCATGCGCACCGTGACCGCCGTCGCCCACCGCGGCGACCCCTACCACCACCGAGAGAACACGCTCGCCTCGCTGCATTCCGCGCTCCGACAGGGCGCGGACGCGGTCGAGATCGACGTACGGCTGACCCGTGACGGTGTCCCCGTCCTCCTGCACGACGCGACGCTGAAACGGCTCTGGCAGCAGGACCGGCCGCTCGCGGCGCTCTCCTCGGACGAGGTGCGGGGGCTGACGGGGGGCGGCGTGCCGGCCCTCGCCGAGGCGCTCGAGGCCACCGCCGGCAGCCGGGTCATGGTCGACCTGCCGGGGTCGCCCACGGCCGGGGCCGTGCGGCGGATCGTGGACGTCGTCCGGCAGTGCGACGCCCGCGAGCGGGTGTACTACTGCGCGGGGGCGCAGGCCATGCTGGCGGTCCGCGCGGCCGACCCGTCGGCGGAGATCGCCCTGACCTGGACGACCCTGGCCCCGCCGCGGCCGGCGGTGCTCGACGCGGTGCGGCCCCGGTGGCTCAACTACCGCTTCGGCCTGATCGACGAGGCGCTGGTGTCGCGTGTGCGGGGGTCCGGGCATCTGCTGTCGGCGTGGACGCCCGATACGCGGCGTGCGATGCGGCGGCTTGTGGCGCTGGGTGTGGACTCGATCACGACCAACCGGATCGACGCGTTGCGCACGGTGTGCGAGGCCTGAGCCGTCGCCCTGCCGGGCGTGCGGGCCCCTTGAGCGTGCCTCGTCGCCGGCTGCGGGCCGGTGGGAGCGTTCGCGCAGTTCCCCGCGCCCCTCAGGAATCCCCCGGTTCGTCGCCGGCTGCGGGCCGGTGGGGGTATTCGCGCCGTTCCCCGCGCCCCTGAGGAATGCCGGCTCGTCGTCGGCCGCAGGCCCGTGGGGGGTACTCGCGCAGTTCCTCGCGCCCCTCACGAACCTCGGCTCGTCGTCGGCTGCGGGTCGGTGGGGGGTACTCGCGCAGTTCCTCGCGCCCCCAAAAAACCCGGCTCGTCGTCGGCCGCGGGCCGGTGGGGAGTTCTCGCGCAGTTCCTCGCGCCCCTGAGGAACCTCCCGGCTCGTTGTCGGCTGCGGGGCGGTGGGGGCCGTGGGCGGGCGGGTGCCTGGAAGTGGCGGGGCAGGGGGTGTATTCAGGTTGTCACGGTCGCTCGCGCTCTGGCGACCCGTACCGCCTCCGACAGGCCCGCCACGTCGTACGCCCCCTCGTGCCGGCGTCCGTTGACGAAGAACGTCGGCGTCCCCGCCACCCCGCTCAGGTCCGCCGACTCCACGTCCTCCGCGACCCGCGGCGCCCCGGCCCCCGCCCGCATGTCCCGTTCGAACCGCCCCGTGTCCAGCCCGGTCCGACCGGCGTACCGCCGCAGGTCCTCCAGCTCCAGGGCGCCCTGGTGGGCGAGCAACAGGTCGTGCATCTCCCAGAAGCGCCCCTGCAGCGCCGCCGCCCCCGCGGCCTCCGCCGCGAGCTGCGCGTGGACATGGACGTCGCCGAGCGGAAAGTGCCGCCACACGTACCGCACGTCGCCGAAGTCACCGAGCAGTTCCCGCACGGCCTGTTCCGCCTGCCCGCAGAACGGGCACTCGTAGTCGCCGTACTCCACGATCGTCACCGGCGCGTCGCGCGGCCCGCGCACATGGTCGCGGTGGAGGTCCACCGGCACCGCGAGGTCGGTGATCGTCTCGGCGCTGCCGTACAGCGCCCGCAGGCGCGTCGGCCCCGGCAGCAACCGGAGGGCGCCGGTGACCAGCCGGCTGGTCGCGAACGAGGCGACCACCGCGCTCAGGATGCCGATCTTCGCGTCCTGGAGCCGGGTCCCGGTGAACGCCAGCGTGGCGATGAGCAGGGAGACCGTGAAGCCGACCCCGGCCAGGGTCCCGCCCGCGAGAACGGCACCCCAGCCGACCGGGACCCTGATGCGCCCGCGGCCCACGACCGCGGCCGACACCGTGGCCCCGACGATGCCGAGCGGCTTGCCGACGACATAGCCCAGCAGGATGCCGAGGGTGACGGGCGAGCCGAAGGCCCTGCCGAGCTGGTCGCCGTGGACCGGGATGCCCGCGTTGGCCAGGGCGAAGAGCGGCACGACGACGTAGCCGGCCCAGGGGTGGAACAGGCGCTGCAACCGGGCGTTCGGTGAGATCGCCGAGGCGAGCCCGACGCGCACGTCGCGCTCCAGTTCGGGGGTGGGCTGCTCGCGGAAGAGCCGGAACAGCCCGGTCGCCCGCTCCAGATCGGTGCGCGCCGCCGGATGGGCGTAGGTCAGCAGCCCCATGGCGAGGCCGATGACCACCGGGTCCACCCCCGACGCGAGCAGCGCGAACCAGGCGACGGCGGCCGCGATCGCGTACAGGAAGCCCTTGCGGAGCCTGAGCCGTCGCATCAGCAGGACGGCCGCGAAGACGCCGACGGCCACGAGCAGGGCGGGCACCGCGAGGCGGTCGGTGTAGGCGACGGCGATGACGCCGAGCGCGAGGAAGTCGTCCACCACGGTGATCGTCAGGATGAAGACCCGCAGTCCCGGCGGCATGCGGCGGCCCACGACCGCGAGCATGCCGAGCGCGAAGGCGGTGTCGGTGGACATCGCCGCGCCCCAGCCCCGGGTCGTGCCCTGGCCCGCGTTGAAGGCGAGGTAGATCGCGACCGGCGCCAGCATGCCGCTGAGGCCCGCCACGAGCGGCAGGGTCAGACGCGAGCGGTCGCGCAGCTCACCCATGTCGAACTCGCGCCGCGCCTCCAGGCCGACGACGAAGAAGAAGACGGTCATCAGCCCGCTGTTCACCCAGGTGCGCAGCGGGAGCGACACCCCGCGGGAGCCGAGGCGGACCGACAACGACGTGTGCCAGAACGACTCGTACGCCGCGGGTGCCGCGTTCGCCCACACCAGGGCGGCGAGCGTCGCCGTCACCAGGACGGCGGCGCTCCCGGTCTCGGTCCGCAGGAAGTCGCGCAGCGGGGAGTGCGCGTGGCGGCCGCACGCGGTCCGCCCGGTGTAGTCGGTGGCGTCGAAGGACATGCGACGGGCGTCCTCAGGAGCCGGTGGTCAGCACCATGCGAAAGCGCGCCGCACCGGAGAGCATGCGAGCGAACGCGTCGCCGGCCTCCTCCAGCGGCACCGTCTCGATCATCGGGCGGACGCCGAAGCGCGCGCTGAAGCGCATGGTGTTCTCGACCTCCTTCGCCGTGCCCGAGGGATGACCGATCACGGACTGGGCGCCGGAGATGAGTTGGAGCGGCGTCACGCCGATCGGCTGATCCGTCACGCCGATCACGATGAGCTGCCCGTGCGGGGCGAGCCCGTCGATCGTCGCCTCCATGGCGGCGGAGTTCGCCGCGGTTCCCAGGACGGCCGCGGCTCCGCCCAGATCCTTCAGCTCCCGCGCGGGGTCGGAGGCCGAACTGTCGATGTAGTGGTGGGCCCCCAGCTCCCGGGCGAGGCTCTCCTTGTCCCGGCCGCGGGCGATCGCCACGGTCTCGAAGCCCATCCTGGCGGCGTACTGCACCCCCAGATGTCCGAGGCCGCCCACGCCGAGGACCGCGACCAGGTCGCCGGCCCGCGCCACGCTGCTGCGCAGCCCCATGAACGAGGTCACCCCCGCGCAGCCGAGCGGAGCGGCCTCCGCGGCCGACAGGCCCTCGGGGATGCGGGCCAGGGCCTGGACGGGCGCCACCATGTGGGTGGCGTATCCGCCGTCGTACGCCAGGCCGGGTACCTTCAGGTTGACGCAGCTCATGAAGTCGCCTTGGCGGCAGGGGCCGCAGTGGCCGCAGTTGCCTCCGAACCAGCCGACCTCGACCCGGTCGCCGACCCTCCAGTCGTCCACCGCCTCGCCCACCGCGTCGATCCGTCCGGCCACCTCGTGTCCGGGCACGAGCGGGAACCGGGTGCCGGGGAGCGGGGTCCGCACCATCACGGCGTCGGTGTGGCAGATGCCCGCGGCCTCCACGGCGATGCGCACATGTCCCGGCCCCGGCTCCGGGATCTCCCGCTCCACGACCTCGAACCGTCCTCCCGGCTCCGCCACCTGGGCGACGCGCATGACAGACATGGTCCTCGACTCCATCCCCTGACTCGGCGGACCGGCCGAATGCCGGCCGACAGGGAAGGATCATGTCGTTCTGGCACGGAATGGTCCGGTACGCCGCGCCGCGCCACGTCACGGGAACCCCGGGGGTGAGTACGGCGTCCCCAGGGCAGAACGACAGCACGGGAATGCCTTGGAGGGCGTGCTTCATGGAGTCCGAGATCCACTTCAGCGGCAACTACCGGGACATGTGCGAGCAGCACGGCACCGGAGCCGGCTTTCAGTTCGAGTTCTCCTGCTCTCGCTGCGCCGACACCTGGCGCTCACCCTTCGAGCCGTTCCGGGCCGGGCAGATGGCCGGCTGGCTGTCGAAGGGGATGAACGCGGCCTGGTCGGTGGTGGGCGGGGCGGGCCGGGGCGTGTCCGACGCGGCCGACGGCCTGGCGGGGGCCCACTACGGCACGCAGCGGGACGCGGCGTTCTCCCGGGCCATCGCCACCGCCCGGGAGCACTTCAACCGCTGCGCCCGCTGCACGGGGTATGTGTGCGCCCGCTGTTGGGACCCCGGGCAGGGGCTGTGCCTCGCCTGTTCCCCGGACACCGCGGCCGAGGCCCAGGCGGCGCGGCAGAGGGGCCTGAACGACATGGTCTCGCGGCACGCGTACGACGCGGGACAGCAGCGCGGGCAGGGGTACGACGCCACGACCCCGCGTCAGCTGGTGTGTCCGCACTGCCGGACCCAGACGCGCGGCGCGACGTTCTGCCCCGGCTGCGGGCACCGCCTCGGGCAGGCGTCGGGCTGCTCGGCCTGCCACCAGGAGCTGCCGGACGGGGCGGCCTTCTGCCCGGCGTGCGGAACGCGGCGCTGATCTCCCGGCGGGTCGGCAGGGCGGCGGGGCCGCCGGGCCCGGCTCAGTGCTTCGCGCCGGCGCCGGCCGCCGCTCTGCCCGCCTTGGCCCAGTTGGCGTGCAGCCGGTCCAGATAGGAACGGGCCTGGCCGCCGGGGGTGGCGCCGCGGGCGAAGGCGAGCATGTTGCCCGCGCCGGCGTTGTAGCCGAGGGCCAGCAGTTCGTCCTTGCTGTACGAGGCCGGCCAGGTGGAGGGCAGCTGGGCCGCGAGGTCGTGCAGGTACCAGGCCTCGGCCTCGATGGCGAGGGCACGGTCGTCGGGCAGTTCCGCCCAGCCGCGGTGGGCGAAGTCGCGGCCCTTCTTGGTGCCGTCGAACGTCGCGCGATGCATGTTGGCGATGCCGAAGGCCGCGTCCGCCTTGATCTTCTGCCAGGCCCGTTCGAAGGCCGGGTCGTGCGGCTTGTAGTCCTCGTTGTACAGGATCGCCATCAGCAGCTGGGCGCTGACGCCGGTGCGGTCGGCCTCGGCACGCACCGAGGAGGCGTAGTCGGCGGGGTCGTACGACGAGGCGGCCGGTGACGCGGAGTCCGTCGCCCGGCCGGGCGTGCTCGTCGCCCCGGACGGCGAGGGGGACGGGGACGGGGCGGTTCCGGAGCGGGGCGGAGCGTCGGACTGAGGGGTGCCCGCCGCGCGCACGATGACGTAGAGGGCCAGGACGAACACGGCCACGGCCAGCCACCGTCGCCGTCGTGTCCGGACATCGGCCATACGCCACCCTCTTTCGCACCGCTGCCTGGTCGGACCCGCCGCAGGTCAGTCCTCGTAGAAGTTGTTCACCTCCACGTCCGGTGCGTCGTCGTCGAACGCCTCGTTGAGCAGCGCGCCGCCGATCAGGCCGGCCGCACCGGCGCCGATGAGGGCGCCCGCGCCGAACCGGCGTCCGCCGTGCTCCCCGTGCTGTCCGTGCTCGCCGTGGTGTCCGTGCTCGTGAGGGTGGTGGTGGTCGTAGGGGTCCGGGTACGGCGGTGACGGCGCGTATCCCTGCTGGGGGTAGCCGTATCCCTGCTGCACCGGCGGCTGCGCGTACCCCTGCTGGGGCGGCGTGTACCACGGCGGGGGCGTGCTCTGCACCCGTTGTGCGCAGCCTCCGCACGCCTGCACGGGCCGGGGCACCCCCCACTGGGGCGACCACGTCACGGTCAGGGCCGCCGGGCCGTGACCGGGGTCGAAGAAGCACAACGCGGAGGGACCGCCGGCCGGGTACGGCGGGGGGACGACCGGCTGCGCCATGGCCGGCGCCACGGGCACGGGCGGCGGAACATGCGCGGGCGGCGGGACAGGCACGGGCGGTGGAACGGGCGCGGGCGGCGGCACCTGGCCGGCGAAGGGCGGGGCGGCGATGTGCCGATCGGGGGCGGGGACGGCCCTCGTGTCCTCGCGGAGCACGCGCACCCCGTAGTCCGAGGCGATGCCCGCGAGCCCGGCGGCATACCCCTGGCCGATCGCGCGGAACTTCCATTCCGCCCCATGGCGGTACAACTCCCCGAACACCAGGGCCGTCTCGGCGGTCGGGCCCGAGGCGCCCAGCTGGTAGCGCGCGAGTTCGGCGCCGCTCTCCCGGTCGACGACCCGGATGTGGGCCCCGTGCACCTGGCCGAAGCTCTGACCCCGGGCCACCGCGTCGTACACCGCGACCGGAAAGACGATCTTCTCGATGTCGTGGGGAACCCGGGTGAGGTCGATGTGGATCCGCTGGTCGTCCAGGTCCTCGGGGCCGCCGTCTGCGGCGTGCCGCACCGAACCGTCGGGGGCGGCCGGGTTGTTGTGGAACACGAAGTGGTCGTCCGAGGGGACTTTCCCCGCCGGGCCGCACAACAGCGCCCCCGCGTCCGCTTCGAGGCCGGGGCCCGCCTTCCACCCCAGCCCCACCGTGACCGCCGTCAGACCGGGGGCCTGCCTGCTCAGCGACACGTTGCCGCCCTTGGCCAGCGCCACACCCATGAGCTTCCTCCGCCGTTGTCCGCCGTATCGCACCCACCCTGATCAACGCGATCGACGCTTCTCCGGTTCCCCGCTCGCGCACCGCCCACGGTAGGTGACGACCCGATCGAGGAGGCGGCGCACCACCGGGAGACTCCCTCCTCCCCCGGGCCCGTTCACCCGGACCGGTGCGGGGAGGTGGACGCCTCGGCGCTGGGCCGCGACGAGATCGGCCCCGGCCGGCGGGTGCGGGTGTCGGAGGGCTCCGGCATACGGGGACCGGCGCTCCCGGACCCTGCGGTGGGCCGGGGGCTGACGGGCCCGGACGGCATCGACCGGGTCGGGGTCGCCGAAGAGGGCGAGGGGGTGGGATCCCCCGGGGTGGCGAGGGGCGTGGCGGGACCGCTCACGGGTGGTGGCGCCAGCGGAACCGAGGGGGGCGCGGGCGTCGTCGGACCGGCGAGGTGGAAGGGCAGCGCGACGAGGACGGCGACGGCGCAGGACACGCCCGCTCCGGCCGCGGCCCTCAGCAGCCGTCGGCGGCCAGCCGCGCGGCGAACGGCCTCGAAGTGCCCGGGGGGTGGCCCGAGGTGGGCCGACGGCGGTCGCAGGATCACCGCGAGGGGATCGTCACCGCCAGGGCCGGCGTCGAAGTCCGGTCCGTCGTCAGCGCGCGTGGTCAAGGCTTCTCCTCAGGTGCAGGCGGAGCAGTTCCCGGGCCGCGTGGAGGTCGGACTTGACGGTTCCTTCCTTGCGCCCGGTCAGCGCGGACACCTCCCGGATCGGCATGTCGGCGTAATAGTGCAGCAGGATCGGGATGCGCAGCCGGTCGGGCAGCGACTGCACGAGCAGTCGCACCGACGGGTCCGCCTGCTCGGTGGGGGGCCGTACGGCGGCCTCGGACGTGGCCTGGCGCACGGCGCGGCGCTCCCGCTCCAGCTTCCGCCAGTGGTCCCGCACCAGGTTGGCGGCGGTGACGTAGAGGAAGCCGCGGGGCTCCTCCACCCGGGTCCAGCGGGCCCAGAGCCGGGTGAACGCCTCCGAGGCGATCTCATGGGCCGTCTCGTCGTCGTCGACCAGGCGGCGGCACCAGCCGGCCAGGCGCGGGTAGAGGGCGGCGAACAGCTCGGAGGCCGCCTCGTCACGGGACCGTTTCAACGCTCTCCAGGGTCGTGGGGACACTCTACGGAACTGGACGTTCTGTGGAACTCGGCGGGCTGGGGCTCACGGGGTGGTGGATGTCAGCACGGCGAAGACGATCACGTTGTCGGGGTAGCCGTCACCGCTGCGGGGGCCACCGCAGGTGATGACCCGCAACTCGGGCCGGCCCACGTCCCCGTAGACGTCCTTGGCCGGGAAGTCGGCCTTGGCGACCGTCCGCACCGAGCTGACGGTGAACACCGCCGTGGTGCCGCTCTCCAGGCGCGTCTGGATCCGGTCGCCTCGGCGCAGTCGCGCGAGGTGGCGGAAGACGCCGTCGCCGTAGGAGCCGACGGTGACATGCCCGAGGATCACCGACGGGCCCGTCTGCCCCGGGGTCGGCGAGTGCGCGTACCACCCCGCCCGGTCGTGCGCCGTGACGGGAGGCACCTGCACGGTGCCGTCCGATGCCAGCCCCAGCCGCATGAGCGGGGTGTCGACGCCGATGGCCGGAATCGTCAACCGCACCGGAACCGAACGCCGCAGGGCGTGCGGCGTGCTCCCGGCGGGGGCCGAGAGGGACGGTGGCGCACTCCCGGAGACCTGGGGCGCCGCGGGTTCGGCGCCCGGCCTGCCGCCGCAGCCCGCGAGCAGCACGGCGAGCGCCGCCGGGAGGAGGACGCGCCTGGAGAGCGGTGTCATGCGCCGGTCGTGGTCCGGCGGCGGCGCACGACGTAGGCTCCCGCTCCGGCCGCGACCAAGGCCGCGGCGGCGCCCGCGCCGATCAGGCCTCCTTCGCCGCCGGAGGCCGAGGGCACCGCCACCCCGGTGTCGGGCGCGCCCTTGGGCACCACGGACACCTGCCCACCGGTCTCCGGGCCGACCGGTGCCGGGCGGGCCGAGGCCTGGTCGCGGGACGGCCCGGCGCTGGGCACCGCGGAGGGGGTGGCCGAGGACGCGGCACGGCTGGGAACCGGGGACGGGGACACCCCGTGGGCGAACGCGGGCACGGTGCCCGCGAGGACCGCGGTGCACGACAGTGCCAGGGCACTCAGGATGGTTCGGCGCATCGGATCGCTCTCTCTCGTCGGTCCGCCCGTCCGGTGCACGGGCGGGCTGGGTCGGGAATCGAGCGGAGAGACGAACCGGGCACCGCCCCCGTTGCAAAGAGACGGTAAAGTCCTCGCGGGTGCGCGACGGCGCGGCCCGGACCGCGCCCCTGGGTCACAACCCCACGATCGCGTTCCAGCGCCTGGCGAACCCGACGCGTTCCGTGGACGGGATGTCCTTGGCGATCGCCAGACGCTCGCGCATGGCGGCGTCCGGGAAGATCAGGGGGTTGTCCGCGAGGGCCGCGGTGTCCTTGTCCATGGAGTCGGCGAGGACGTCCTGGGCGGCCGGGACCGGGCAGACGTAGTTCACCCAGGCGGCCAGCTCCGCGGCGATCTCCGGACGGTAGTAGTGGTCGATCAGCAGTTCGGCGTTCTCCTTGTGGTCCGCCAGGTCGGGGATCATCAGCGAGTCGGCCCACAGCTCCGCGCCCTCGTCGGGGACGACGAAGCGGATGTCCGGGTTGTCCGCCTGCAGTTGGATGACATCGCCCGAGTACGCCTGGCAGGCCAGGACGTCGCCGCTGACCAGGTCCTTGGTGTAGTCGTTCCCGGTGAACCGGCGTATCTGGCCGCCGCGCACCTGCCGCTCGACCTGGTCGCAGACGCGGTGGAAGTCGTCGGGGGTCCAGCGGGTGACGTCCACCCCGTCGCCCTGCATCAGCAGCGCGTACGCCTCGTCGAGTCCGGACAGCAGGGTGACCCGGCCCTTGAGGTCGCTCGCCCACAGCTCCGAGACGTGCCGGATCTCGCGGCCCAGCCTGCGCCGGTTGTAGGCGATGCCGGTGATCCCGGACTGCCACGGCACGGTGAACTTCCGGCCGGGGTCGAAGCCGGGCGAGCGCAGCAGGGGATCGAGGTGGCGTGCCACCTCGGGCTGGCGGGAGCGGTCCATCTCCTGCACCCAGCCGAGCCGCACGAACCGCGCGCACATCCAGTCGCTGAGGACGATCAGATCGCGTCCGGGCCGCTGGTGGTTCATGAGCGCCGGGCTGACCTTGCCGAAGAACTCGTCGTTGTCGTTGATCTCCTCCGAGTAGCTCACCGTGATGCCGGTGCGCTCCTCGAACGCGTCCAGGGTGGGGCGGCGGCCGGGGTGATCGTCGTCGGTGTCGATGTACAGCGGCCAGTTGGCCATCGTCAGCCGCTTGTCCCGGGCGGAGAGGTCGGCGCCGGAGCGTTCGCCGCGCGTCACGTACGCGGCGGGCACACCGCAGCCGGCGAGCGAGCCGAGCAGGGCGCCCCCGCCGAGGGCGCGCAGCAGGGAGCGGCGGCTGGGGGCGGAGTTCTTCGGGGTCCGGTGCATTGCCGAAGGATGCGACCGGTGCTCGCCGCCGTGCAATCGACGCCCCGTCGAGCGGCTCGTCGGGATCGAGACATCTTGCCGATCCCGCGGTGAGGCGGCTCACGCACACGGCCGCGGCCCCGGACGGGAGATGTCCCGTCCGGGGCCGCGGCCGTACCGATGGCTGTGCGCCGCCTACGCGTCCAGCGACGTCATCACGTGCTTGATGCGCGTGTAGTCGTCGAAGCCGTACGCCGACAGGTCCTTGCCGTAGCCGGACTTCTTGAAGCCGCCGTGCGGCATCTCCGCGACCAGCGGGATGTGCGTGTTGATCCACACACAGCCGAAGTCGAGGACTTTGGACATGCGCATCGCCCGGGCGTGGTCCTTCGTCCACACCGAGGAGGCGAGGGCGTACTCGACGCCGTTGGCGTACTCGACGGCCTGCGCCTCGTCCGTGAAGGACTGGACGGTGATGACCGGGCCGAAGACCTCCTTCTGGACGATCTCGTCGTCCTGCCGCAGGCCCGAGACGACGGTCGGCGCGTAGAAGTAGCCCTTGTCGCCGACCCGGTGACCGCCGGCCTCGACCTTGGCGTGCGCGGGCAGCCGCTCGATGAAGCCGGCGACCTGCTCCAGCTGGTTCGGGTTGTTGAGGGGACCGTAGAGCACGTCCTCGTCGTCCGGCTGGCCCGTCTTGGTCTCGGTCGCGGCCTTGGCGAGCGCGGCCACGAACTCGTCGTGGATGGAGTCGTGGACGAGGACGCGGGTGGCCGCCGTGCAGTCCTGGCCCGCGTTGAAGAAGCCCGCCACCGAGATGTCCTCGACGGCCTTGGCGATGTCGGTGTCCTCGAAGACGACGACGGGCGCCTTGCCGCCGAGCTCCAGGTGGACGCGCTTGAGGTCCTTGGAGGCCGACTCGGCGACCGACATGCCCGCGCGGACGGAACCGGTGATCGAGGCCATCGCCGGGGTCGGGTGCTCGACCATCATCCGGCCGGTGTCACGGTCGCCGGTGATGACGTTGAAGACGCCCTTCGGCAGGATCTCGCCGATGATCTCGGCGATCAGGACCGTGGACGCGGGGGTGGTGTCCGAGGGCTTGAGGACGACCGTGTTGCCCGCCGCGAGGGCCGGGGCGAACTTCCACACCGCCATCATCATCGGGTAGTTCCACGGCGCGACCTGGGCGCAGACGCCCACCGGCTCGCGGCGGACGATGGAGGTCATCCCCTCCATGTACTCGCCGGCCGAGCGGCCCTCCAGCATGCGGGCGGCGCCCGCGAAGAAGCGGATCTGGTCGACCATCGGAGGGATCTCCTCCGAGCGGGTCAGACCGGTCGGCTTGCCGGTGTTCTCGACCTCGGCCGCGATCAGGTCCTCGGCGCGCTCCTCGAACGCGTCGGCGATCTTGAGAAGGGCCTTCTGGCGCTCCGCGGGCGTGGTGTCGCGCCAGGCCGGGAAGGCCGCCGCCGCGGCCGCCATCGCCTCGTCGACGTCCGCCTGCCCGGACAGCGGGGCGGTCGCGTACGCCTCGCCCGTGGCGGGGTTGACCACCTCGGTGGTGCGTCCGTCGGCGGCGTCCTTGAATTCGCCGTCGATGTAGTTGCGCAGACGGCGCAGCTCGCTGCTCACAGCCTGCCCTCCAAGTTCGAGATGTCCAATAACTGAGACACCCACCCTAGTCCGTGCCCCCACGTTTTCAACAGGCCCGAACACGCCACTACTGCGAAATCCGCAGGGTTGGCACACCTCAACAACGAATTTCATCGCTTGAGCCTTGCAAAACTGTCGAGACGTCGTGCACAGTGAGGGCGTGGCCAGTCGAAGCGCAGATCAGAAGGACTCCCGCGAGTCCCGGAACGGCAGTCCCCCGCTGGACGCCGTCTCCCTCGCCATCATCGAGCAGCTCCAGCAGGACGGCCGCCGGCCGTACGCCGCGATCGGCAAGGCGGTGGGCCTGTCCGAGGCGGCCGTGCGCCAGCGCGTCCAGAAGCTGCTCGACCAGGGCGTGATGCAGATCGTCGCCGTCACGGACCCGCTCACCGTGGGCTTCCGCCGGCAGGCGATGGTCGGCATCAACGTCGAGGGCGATGTGGAGTCCGTCGCCGACGCGCTGACCGCGATGCCCGACTGCGAGTACGTGGTGATGACCGCAGGCTCGTTCGACCTGATGGTGGAGATCGTCTGCGAGGACGACGACCACCTGCTGGACGTCATCAACAAACGCATCCGGGCCCTCCCCGGCGTGCGCTCCACCGAGAGCTTCGTCTACCTCAAGCTCAAGAAGCAGACCTACATGTGGGGAACCCGATAGCCGTGAGCACCAAGGACCTCAGCCAGACCGCGTACGACCACCTGTGGATGCACTTCACCCGCATGTCCTCGTACGAGAACGCGCCCGTCCCCACCATCGTCCGGGGCGAGGGCACCTACATCTACGACGACAAGGGCAAGCGGTACCTCGACGGCCTCGCCGGCCTGTTCGTCGTGCAGGCCGGCCACGGCCGCACCGAGCTGGCGGAGACCGCGGCCAAGCAGGCGCGGGAGCTCGCGTTCTTCCCGGTGTGGTCCTACGCCCACCCCAAGGCCGTCGAGCTCGCCGAGCGGCTCGCGCACGAGGCTCCGGGCGACCTGAACAAGGTCTTCTTCACCACGGGCGGCGGCGAGGCGGTCGAGACCGCCTGGAAGCTGGCCAAGCAGTACTTCAAGCTGGTGGGCAAGCCGACCAAGTACAAGGTCATCTCGCGCGCCGTCGCCTACCACGGCACCCCCCAGGGCGCCCTGTCGATCACGGGCCTGCCGGGCCTGAAGGCCCCGTTCGAGCCGCTGGTCCCGGGCGCGCACAAGGTGCCGAACACCAACATCTACCGCGCGTCGATCTTCGGTGACGACCCGGAGGCCTTCGGCCGCTGGGCCGCCGACCAGATCGAGCAGCAGATCCTCTTCGAGGGACCCGACACGGTCGCCGCGGTCTTCCTGGAGCCCGTGCAGAACGCGGGCGGCTGCTTCCCGCCCCCGCCCGGCTACTTCCAGCGCGTGCGCGAGATCTGCGACCAGTACGACGTCCTGCTGGTGTCCGACGAGGTGATCTGCGCCTTCGGCCGGCTCGGCACGACGTTCGCCTGCGACAAGTTCGGCTACGTCCCGGACATGATCACCTGCGCCAAGGGCATGACCTCGGGCTACTCCCCGATCGGCGCGTGCATCGTCTCCGACCGGCTCGCCGAGCCGTTCTACAAGGGGGACAACACCTTCCTGCACGGGTACACCTTCGGCGGCCACCCGGTCTCCGCGGCCGTGGGCCTGGCCAACCTGGACCTGTTCGAGCGCGAGGGCCTCAACCAGCACGTGCTCGACAACGAGTCCGCGTTCCTGAAGACGCTCCAGAAGCTGCACGACCTGCCGATCGTCGGCGACGTCCGCGGCAACGGCTTCTTCTACGGCATCGAACTGGTCAAGGACAAGGCGACCAAGGAGTCCTTCAACGAGGAGGAGACCGAGCGCGTCCTGTACGGCTTCCTGTCCAAGGCGCTGTTCGACAACGGCCTCTACTGCCGTGCCGACGACCGCGGCGACCCGGTGATCCAGCTGGCCCCGCCGCTGATCTCCAACCAGGAGACGTTCGACGAGATCGAGCAGATCCTGCGGGCGACGCTGACGGAGGCGTGGACCAAGCTCTGAGTCACCCGAGGACCCGTCAGGATCCTGACCGGCTGAGCCCCGCCTGCGGTACCGATCATCCTTCTGGATGACCAGCAAACGGCCCCGAGTCGCCCGTTCGAGTGAGAAACGGCGGCCCGGGGCCGTCGCTGTCCTGGGCTTCCGCCATGGACTGCCTAGCGTGCGCAGTGACCGATCGCTCCTGCCTTCGTTCCCCCGAACGGGTTCCCCTCCCGGGAATCCGGCACGGGAACACGGACCTGAACCGAGGTGTACGCGATGGTGGCCCCGCCGGACAACGACGTACTCTGGGCTCGCGCCCTGCACTTCCAGCACCACGGCACGCCCGCGCTGTGCGGTGTCTCGCTCGGCGTGCGCGAGGGCGAGATCCTCGCTGTCACCGGCCCGCGCGGCAGTGGCAAGACCACCCTTCTCCAGTGCCTCGCCGGAGTGCTCCCCACCCTGCAGGGCGAGGTCTGGTTCAACAGCACGCCCGTGCACACCATGGGCTCGCTCGCCCGGGAGCGGCTGCGGCGCGACCGGTTCGGCTGGATCGATCCGGCCCCCCTGCTCCTGGCCGAGCTCAACGCCTGGGAGAACGCCGCACTGCCGCTCATGCTGCGCGGCACGAGCCGCCGCCGGGCCAAGACCGCCGCCCTGGAGTGGCTGGAGCGCCTGGACATCGGCGGCTGCGCCCGCAAGCGCCCGTCCCAGCTCGCCCGCCCGGAGCGGCAGCGGATCGCCGTCGCCCGGGCGCTCGCCGCCGGCCCGACCGTGCTGTTCGCGGACGAGCCGACCGCCTCGCTCCACCGCGCCGACGGCGCCCAGGTCCTGCGCACGCTCACCACGGCGGCACGGTCGCACGGCATCACGGTCGTCCTGGCCACGCATCCCGAGGACGCCACGGCCGTCGCCGACCGCACCGTGTCCCTGCTGGACGGTCGGCGGGTGAACACCGTCCATCTGCCCCCGGTGACCGAGGAAGGCCGGGCACCGTGCTCGCTCTCCGTCTAGCCCGCGGGGCGCACCCCCTGGTCCAGCTGCGGCGGCTCCTGGTGGTGGCGGCCTCGGCGGGCACCGGCTTCCTGCTGCTGTGCACGCTGGGCAACGCGCTGGTGCACCCCGGGACACCGGACCGCGCATCGCTGAGGCTCCTGTGGTGCCTGGCCCCCCTGGCCGCCACGGTGTACTTCGCGGTCGCGGTCGCCCGCACCGACCCGGGCACCCGCCCCCGGTCCTCGCTCACGCTGATCGGCCTGGGCCCGGCCCGCCTGATGGCGCTCTCTTCGGCGACCACCGCCCTGTCCACCGTGCTCGGTTCGCTGCTGGCCCTGCTGGCCTTCCTGCATCTGCGCGGCGATCTGCCGGGCACGCCCCTGGACGGCCCGGGCCCCCGGTTCCTCGCCGCGGACCAGCCGCTTCCGCTGCCCGCCGCGCTCACCCTCCTCGCGCTGGTGCCGCTCGCGGCCTCCCTGGCGAGCGCGTTCGCCCTGCGCCCGAGGGAGGCGCGCCCGCGACGCCGGGGCGAGGGCGGTGTCCGGGGCGCGGACGAGGTGGGCCTCCTGGACTCCCCGGGCGCATCGGACACGCTCCCGACCGGATTCCCGCGTGAGGCCGAGCCGGACGTGCTCCCGGAGACCGGCCGGGTGCCCGGCGGACTGCCCTGGGGGGTGGCGGCGCTCGCCGCGGGCCTGGCGGTCGAGACACAGTCGAGCCAGGCCGCCCGGGCACCTAGGCTGCACCTGCCAGGAGGCGTCGCGAGCGGCCCCGCCTGGGCCCTGGCCGGCTGGGCGCTGACCGCGCTGGGACTGGCCCTGGCCGGACCGGCGCTCACCCACCTGTGCGGCCGGCTGCTGCAGTCCGTGCGCCCCGGCGCCCTGCGGCTGCTGGCCGGGCGCGGGCTCCAGGAGGAGGCCCGGCGGATCGGGCGGCCGCTGGGCGTGGTGTGCGCGGTGGCCTCGGGGTCGTACGCGACGGCGGCGCTCTACGGCGGCGCACGGCCGTCCTTCGGCCCGCTGACCGTCCTCGGTGCCGTGATCGTGGCGGGCTGCGTGCTCGCGACGCTGGCCACGGCCGCCGTCGAGGCGCGCCAGGAGCGCTCCGGGTCCATCGCGGCGCTGGTGCGGATGGGCGCCCCGGCCAGGGTGCTGCGCACCTCGGCGCTGCTGCGGGCGACCGCTCTGGCGGTGGTGTTCGTGCCGGTCACCTGGGTGGTCGCGGAGCTGGCGGCGATCCCGCTGGCCCGCTGACCGCGCGCGGCCGGTGGGATCCGTCGGATCTCCTCGCGTCTCCTCCCGTCTTTTCGCGCCCGCAGCGATGAGTTTCGTGCCGGTCGGCGGTCTGCACTGCCGTCACGACTCACCACCCACCACCGGGCCACCGGGCCACCGAGACCTCACCGGGAGAGAGCGCCATGTACCAGCAGATGATCTTCGTGAACCTGCCCGTCTCCGACGTCGACGCGTCGAAGAAGTTCTTCACGGAGCTGGGCTACACGATCAACCCGCAGTTCACGACGGACGACTGCGCCTGTGTTGTCATCAGCGACACCATCGTCGCGATGCTGCTGGGCAAGCGGCGTTACGCCGACTTCACCACGAAGGAGATCGCCGACGCCACGCGGACCAGCGAGGTGCTGCTCTGCCTGAGCGCCGAAAGCCGCGAGAAGGTGGACGAGTTGGTGGACAGGGCACTCGCGGCGGGCGCCAGGGGCAGCGGCGAGGCGGTCGACCACGGCTCCATGTACGGCCGCGCCTTCGACGACCTGGACGGCCACACCTGGGAGGTCATGTGGATGGACCCGGCGGCGGTGCAGGGCTGAGCACCCGACGTCGAACAGTCTTACAAGTGCGGTGCGATTGAGCGGTTCCGGCGGGCCTCAAACACTCCGACAGGTAATGGGCGGGCAAAGACGACGGTCATGCCGGACATCGGCGTTGACAGCAGTAAGTAGCCACCATTAGACAGGTGAGCCCCCTGGGGTTGCTGGTGAGTGGACAACAAGCCCGTCACCCCCCGCAGTTGCACATCCGCGAAGGGCAGTCGTGTCCATATCCTCCCGCACCGCACGCACGGTGCGTATCGTCGGCGCCGCTTCGGCGGGCGCCGCGCTCGCACTCGGCGTCGCCGGCAACGCGCTCGCCTGCGACATCCGTGACTTCTCGGCCGTCGCGTCCTGCGACAGCAACGGCAAGGGCGTCATCACCGTCACCGACACCGACCCCACCGGCCAGACGGCCACCGTCTCGGTCTACCTGGAGTCCAACGGCGCCGACGCCAAGCAGGTCGGCGTGCAGACGGTCAAGGGCGCCAAGAAGGGCGCCACGGTCTCGTTCCCCGAGGACTGGGCCCCCAAGGCGCAGTACCGCATCCGGGTCAGCGTGAAGGGCAGCAAGCTCGACGAGGACGTCAAACCCAACCTGGTCACGCCGGACAAGGGCTGCAAGGCCCCGGAGAGCACCCCGCCGGCCTCGACCAGCCCGAAGCCGTCGGCCACGCCGTCCTCGTCCGACACCCCCTCGGCCACTCCGTCGGAGTCGGACAGCACGGCACCCGCCACCACCACCCAGGGCAACTCGCCCTCTCCGGCGGCCGGCACGTCCAACCTGGCCGAGACCGGCGCCAGCTCCAACACGCCCATGATCGCCGGCATCGCCGGTGCTCTGGTCGTCATCGGCGGTGGCGCGGTGTACTTCGGCATGCGCCGCCGCGGCGCCTCGAAGAACGGCTGACGCCCCAGCGAGAACACGTGCGTGGGCCCGCACCGTCCGACGAACGGACGGTGCGGGCCCACGCACGTTCCCGGACGCCCGCGGCGCGCCGAGCGCGCGGGAACCGCGGCTACGGCGCCCGTCCGGCCCCGGCCTCGCGACCGCCGAGCACGACGACGTCCGCCGGCTCGAACACGACCCCGACCTCGTCGCCCGGCCCGGGCGCCGCCCGCACCGCGCACTCCGCCTCCAGCGCGGGAGCGCCGCCGCCGGGATCGAGGCGCACCGCGACGTGCGCGCCGCGGAAGGTGCGCGCGGTGACGGTGCAGCGCAGCCCCTCGGACGCCGCCACGAACCGCACCGCGGCGGGCCGGACGAGAAGGTCGCCCGGCCCCTGCGCGGAGCCTTCCGGGACCGGGATCCCGCCCCACGGGGTGTCCGCGACCCGGCCCGTGACCCTCGCCCCGACCACGTTCTCGAAGCCCAGGAACCGTGCCACGAACGCGTCGGCGGGCCACTGCCACACCTCAAGTGGCTTACCGGACTGGGCGATCCGCCCGTCGCGCATCACCACGACCCGGTCGGCGAGCGCGAACGCCTCACCCTGGTCGTGCGTGACGGCCAGCACGGTCGTGCCCAACCGCTCGAAGAGGGAGCGAAGTTCGACCACCAGGCGCTCGCGCAGCGACCGGTCGAGCTGCCCCAGCGGCTCGTCCAGCATCAGCAGCCGCGGCCTGGGCGCGAGCGCCCGGGCGAGCGCGACACGCTGCTGCTCGCCGCCGGAGAGTGAGCCGACGGCCCGGCGCGCGGCTCCGGGCAGCCCGACGAGGTCCAGCAACTCCCCCACGCGCGCGTCCCGTTCCGCGCGGCCGGTGCCCCGCACCCGCAGCCCGAAGCCGACGTTGCCGCCCACGTCCCGCTGCGGGAACAGCTGGTGGTCCTGGAACATGAGTCCGACGCCGCGCCGGTGCGCGGGCACCCCGCGCAGGTCCCGGCCGTCGAGGAACACCCGCCCCGCGTCGAGGGGTTGCAGCCCCGCCACGGTCCTCAGCAGGGTCGACTTGCCGCTGCCGCTGGGTCCGAGCACGCACACGATCTCACGCTCGGCGACATCGAGGTCGATGCCGTCGAGCGCGGCCCGCCCGGGGAAGCGTACGGCGGCTCCCGCGAGTCTGAGCATCGTCACCACTCCCCCGTCCGGTCGGACCGCAACCGCTCCAGGACCAGCAGCGCCACCGCGCACACCACCATCAGAATCGTGGAAAGAGCCATCGCCTCGCCGTAGTTGAGATCGCCGGGACGGGACAGCAGTCGGGCCACCGCGACGGGCAGCGTGGGGTTGTCGGGCCGCGCGATGAACACGGTCGCGCCGAACTCGCCCAGCGACACCGCGAAGGCGAACCCGGCCGCGACGAGCAGCGCCCGCCGTACGACCGGCAGGTCCACCTCGCGCCACACCCGCCACGGCGACGCGCCGAGCACGGCGGCGGCCTCCCGTAGCCGTTCGTCCACGGCCCGCAGCACGGGCAGCATGACGCGTACGACGAAGGGGGCGCCCACCAGTGCCTGCGCCAGGGGCACCAGGATCCAGGAGCCGCGCAGGTCCAGCGGCGGCTTGTCCAGGGCGATCAGGAATCCGAAGCCGACGGTCACGGCGGACACGCCGAGCGGCAGCATCAGCAGCGCGTCGAAGCCGCGCACCAGCGGGCCGGCGTCCCTGCGGGTGAGGGCCGCGGCGGCGAGCGTGCCGATCAGCACGGCGATCAGCGTCGCGGCCACGGCGTACTGCAGGGAGACGGCGACCGCGTTCACCGGGGGGACGAGGAAGGTGCCGCCGTCGTCCCGCGTCAGCGCCCTGTAGTAGCCGAACCCGGGCGCGTCCAGGGAGCGCTCCACCAGGACGGCGAGGGGCAGCACGAGCAGCACGGCGACGGTGGCGAGGACCGAGGCGAGCAGCGCCCACTGGCCCGCGCCCCGCGGCCGGGCGGCGGTGCGGGAGGTGTCGACCAGGCCCAGCGCGCTCTCCCGGCGGCGCACGGTCCAGGCGTGCACCGCGAGGATCGCGCCCACCGCGGCGAACTGGACGAGGGTCAGCACGGCGGCCGTGGACAGGTCGAAGATCTCGGAGGTCTGGCGGTAGATCTCGACCTCCAGCGTGGAGAAGGCGGGACCGCCGAGGATCTGCACCACGCCGAACGAGGTGAAGGTGAACAGGAACACCATCAGCGCCGCGGCGGCCAGGGACGGGCCCAGCGCGGGCAGCGTCACCTTCCGCCAGGCCGCGAGACGGGAGGCGCCCAGGACGCGGGCCGCGTCCTCCTGGCGGGGGTCGAGCTGCGCCCACAGCCCGCCGACGGTGCGGACGACGACGGCGTAGTTGAAGAAGACATGGGCGAGCAGGATGGCCCACACGGTCGTGTCCAGTCGTACGCCCCACAGGTCGTCCAGGAGCCCGCCCCGGCCGACGAGCGCCAGGAAGGCGGTGCCGACGACGACCGTGGGCAGCACGAACGGAACGGTGACGGCCGCGCGCAGCACCTCCTTGCCCGGGAAGTCCAGCCGCGCGAAGACGTAGGCGCCGGGCAGCGCGACCAGCAGGGTGAGCGCGGTGGAGGCGAGGGCCTGCCAGAGCGTGAACCACAGCACGTGCCGGATGTCGGACCCCGCGAGCACGTCGGCGACACGGCCGAACCGCCACACCCCGTCGACGTGGAGACCGCGCGAGACGATCGCGGCGACGGGGTAGGCGAAGAAGGCCGCGAAGAACGCGACGGGCAGGGCCATCAGGCCGAGCCGCGCCGCGCTCCCCCGGCGCTTGGAGCGCGCCTCGGACACCGCCGCCTTCCCTTCTACTTCAGGACGAGCGAGGTCCACGACCTGACCCAGGGGTCGCGGTGGGCTGCGATCCTGGCCGGGGCCATGGTCTCGGGGCGGGTGGCCGGGGGACCGTACTCGGTGAACTCGGGCGGCACCGTGGCGCCCTTGACCACCGGGTAGACGTACATGTTGAGCGGCATGTCCTCCTGGAACCGCCTGGTCAGCAGGAAGTCCAGGAACGCCTTCGCCCCCTTGGGGTTGTGCGCGCCGGAGAGCAGGCCCGCGAACTCGACCTGCCGGAAGCAGGTGCCCTGCGCGACGCCGGTCGGGGCGGACTTCGGTCGCGGCTTGGCGTAGACGACCTCGGCGGGCGGCGAGGAGGCGTACGACACGACGAGCGGCCGGTCGCCGCCCGCCTTCCGTCCCCCGGCCGAGCCGGAGAACTCCTGGTCGTAGGCCTGCTCCCAGCCGTCGACCACCTTGACCCCGTTGGCCTTGAGCTTGGTCCAGTACTGCTGCCAGCCCGTGTCGCCGTACCGCGCGGCGGTGCCGAGCAGGAAGCCGAGGCCGGGCGAGGAGGTGGCGGCGTTCTCGGTGACGAGGAGGTTCCTGTACGCGGGCTTGGTCAGGTCGTCGAAGGAGGCGGGCGGGGCGAGCTTGTGGTCGGCGAAGTACTTCTTGTCGTAGTTGACGCAGATGTCGCCGTGGTCGACCGGGGTCACGCGGTGCTTGTCCCCGTCGAGCCGGAAGGAGGCGTCGACCTGGCCGAGCCCCTTGGCCTCGTACGGCTGGAACAGCCCGTTGTCGAGGGCCCGGGAGAGCAGGGTGTTGTCGACGCCGAAGAAGACGTCGCCCTGCGGGTTGTCCTTGGTGAGGATCGCCTTGTTGACGGCCTGGCCCGCGTCGCCGTCCTCCAGCACCTTGACCTTGTAGCCGGACTGCTTCTCGAACGCCGCGAGGACGTTCTTGGAGACGCTCCAGCTGTCGTGGCTGACGAGGGTCACGGTCCTGGAGTCGGCCGCCGACGGGCCGCCGGACGACGTGCCGCACGCGGACAGCGCGAGCAGGCCGAGCCCGGTGGCGACGGCCACGAACGTCTTGTTGTGCACTGGATTCCTCCTGGGGGTCCAGGAAGAGACGCGGCCCTGCCCGGGATGCCCGGGCAGGGCGCAACAGCTTGAGTGATGACCGAACTTCCTACCCAGAATGACCTGGGCGAGGTTCAGAGGGTCTGCGGCCCGTCTGCCGCACTCTCAGCGCTGTGGCGCTCCCCTGTCGGAATATGAAGATGTGATAGGACGGGAGTCAGATTACCGCTCGGTGGCCGCGAGCTGACCGCAGGCACCGTCGATCTCCTGGCCACGGGTGTCCCGGATCGTCACCGGCACACCATGGGCGGCGATCGCCTCCACGAACGCCTTCTCGTCCTCGGGCCGCGAGGCGGTCCACTTTGAGCCGGGCGTCGGGTTCAGCGGGATCAGGTTCACATGGACGGGCTTGCCCCGCAGCAGCCGGCCGAGCCGGTCGCCGCGCCAGGCCTGGTCGTTGATGTCGCGGATCAGGGCGTACTCGATGGACAGCCGCCGCCCGGACCTCTCGACGTACTCGAACCCGGCGTCCAGGACCTCGCGCACCTTCCAGCGGGTGTTCACGGGGACCAGGGTGTCGCGCAGCTCGTCGTCCGGCGCGTGCAGCGAGACGGCGAGTCGGCACTTGAAGCCCTCGTCGGCGAAGCGGTGGATGGCCGGGACCAGTCCGACGGTCGAGACGGTGATACCGCGCTGGGACAGCCCGAGCCCGTCCGGCGCCGGGTCGGTGAGGGCACGGATCGCGCCGACGACCCGGTTGTAGTTGGCGAGCGGCTCGCCCATGCCCATGAAGACGATGTTCGACAGCCGGGCCGGACCGCCGGGGATCTCGCCGTCGCGCAGCGCCCGCATGCCGTCCACGATCTGGTGCACGATCTCGGCGGTGGACAGGTTGCGGTCGAGTCCCGCCTGGCCGGTGGCGCAGAAGGGGCAGTTCATGCCGCAGCCCGCCTGGGAGCTGATGCACATGGTGACCCGATCGGGATAGCGCATCAGGACGGACTCTACGAGGGTCCCGTCGAACAGCCGCCACAGCGTCTTGCGGGTCGTGTCCTGGTCGGTCGACAGATGCCGCACGACCGTCATCAGCTCGGGGAGCAGCGCCTCCTGAAGCGCGCCCCGGGAGCCGGCGGGGATGTCGGTCCACTCCGCCGGGTCGTGCGCGTACCGGGCGAAGTAGTGCTGCGAGAGCTGCTTGGCACGGAACGGCTTCTCGCCGACCGCGGCCACCGCTTCCCTGCGCTCGGCGGGCGTGAGGTCGGCGAGATGCCGCGGCGGCTTCTTGGCTCCGCGCGGCGCGACGAATGTGAGTTCTCCGGGCTTAGGCATGGCGCTACCAGTGTCGCAGATCCAATCGGGTGGCTTCGCTGGCCGGATGCGCGGCCTCGTTCGGGTGAATCCGCGGCTGGGCGCCCGCGGGGGCCGGGCATGGTCTATTTTCGAACACATGAGCGAATGGCGTGATGCGGAAGTGGTGTCACTCCCGGTCCCGGAGGGGCTGCTCCATGAGCCGGAGACGGAGTTCGACCGCACCGGCCTGTGGCTCACCCTCGGCCGCGACGGACGGCGGCAGCGCACGCCCGTCCTGCAGTACCGGGCCCTTCCGGACGGACGCCGGGCCGTCCTGGCCATCGTGGACCGCCCCGTGCCCTCGGTCCGGACGGCTTGGGTCGTCTGGGATGCGGATCATATGTCGCTCGAGTACACCGCGGAGGCGGTTCTCGCGACGGCGGAGGCACGGCCCCGCGCGGGCGACGCGCGCAGGGTGCGTGCGGGCGGGATGCCCGACCCCGTCACCGGCCACACGCCGTACTGGCCGCCCCGCCCCATCGAGGTCCGGGTCGGCGGTCTGTGGCGTCCGGGCGGGCTGCGCTGCCTGTTCCACGGGCCGGACGGCCCGGCGGTGGCACAGGTCTCGACGTCCCTGTACGAACCGGACTGGGGTGCTTGGGTCGCGTACCGGCGGATGTACCACTGGGACCCGGAAACGCTCAGGCCCGCTGCCACCGGTCGACCGGTGGGAGCGGGCCTGAGGCGGACGCGTGAAGAAGGCCGTCAGCCGGCGCCGACGAAGATCACGAGCAGCAGCCACACCACGGGCGCCGTGGGCAGCAGCGAGTCGAGACGGTCCATGATGCCCCCGTGACCCGGCAGCAGCGTGCCCATGTCCTTGATGCCGAGGTCCCGCTTGATCATGGATTCGCCGAGGTCGCCGAGCGTGGCGCTGGCCGCGACCGCGAGGCCCAGCAGCAGGCCCTGCCACCAGGAGCCGCCGTCGATCAGGAACTGCATGCACAGCGCGCCCGCCACCATGGCGAAGCTGACCGCGCCGAAGAGCCCCTCACGCGTCTTGCCGGGGCTGATGCGCGGGGCCAGCTTGTGCCGGCCGAAGCGCCAGCCGACCGCGTAGGCACCCGTGTCGCTGACGACCGTCAGCAGCAGGAACGTCAGCACGCGCTGCGGGCCGTCGTCGGCCGTCAGCATCAGCGAGACGAACGTGGCCAGGAACGGGACGTAGAAGGCCGCGAACACGCCCGCCGTGACGTCCTTGAGGTAGCCCTCCGGCGGCTCCGTCATACGCCAGACCAGGACGGCGAGCGCGGTGAGCGCCATCGCGACCCAGGCGCCCTCGGGACCCCGCACATAGCCGGCGACGACCATCGCCGCACCGCCGACCGCCAGCGGGACCAGGGGCGCCTTGATGTCCTTGCGCTCCTCCAGCCGCTTCGTCAGCTCCCACAGGCCGACGACCACGGCGACCGCGACCACCCCGACGAACACGGCCTTGACGATGAACAGCGACGCGACGATCACGACACCGAGCCCGATGCCGACGCCTATGGCCGCACCCAGGTCGCGCCCGGCGCTCTTCTTCTGCGGCGCGGGCGCCGGCTGCGGGGCGTCGGGCATGGGCTCCGGATTCTGCTGCGCCGCCCAGGGGGACGGCGCCTGCGGCGTATGGTCGCGGAACAGGGGGCCGCTCACGTGAGCGGCCCCCGGGTCGTCATCCTGGTCCCCGCCCTGTGCGGGCACGTCGGGCACGATGGGCATGGGGCGAGTCTGCTGGGCGTCATGCGCATCGTACGCGGGACCCGCCGGACCGGCCGCCTGGAGCGGCCCCCGCTCGGCGGGCCCCCAGTAGCCGGTCTGTGGCGGCGCTCCCCAGGAAGATTCGTTCATCAGACCTCGAGCAGCTCCGCTTCCTTGTGCTTGAGCAGCTCGTCCACCTGCGCGACGTACTTCGCGGTGGTGTCGTCGAGCTCCTTCTCCGCACGACGGCCCTCGTCCTCGCCGACCTCGCCGTCCTTGACGAGCTTGTCGATGGAGTCCTTGGCCTTGCGGCGCACGGAGCGGATGGAGACCTTGGCGTCCTCGCCCTTGCCCTTGGCGACCTTGATGTACTCCCGGCGGCGCTCCTCGGTGAGCTCGGGGAACACCACACGGATGATGTTGCCGTCGTTGCTCGGGTTGACGCCCAGGTCGGAGTCGCGGATCGCCTGCTCGATGTTGCGCAGCGCGCTCTTGTCGAACGGCGTCACCACGGCCATGCGCGGCTCCGGCACCGAGAACGAGGCCAGCTGGTTGATCGGCGTCGGCGCGCCGTAGTAGTCGGCCACGATCTTGTTGAACATCGCCGGGTGCGCACGGCCGGTGCGGATCGCGGCGAAGTCCTCCTTGGCGACCACGACGGCCTTCTCCATCTTCTCCTCGGCTTCGAGGAGGGTCTCTTCGATCACCACTTGCTCCTGCGTGTCTTGAGTAGGCCCGGCATCCGTGGGCGGCGGCCGGCTGCGTCGCGTCTTCTTCCTGCACGGTTCCGGACCGGCAGGACATTGTCCATCCTGCGGTCAGGGCCCGTCGCCCGGACGGGTTCCACCCCGGACGGGTCTGCCTCGGGTCAGTCCCGGCCGCCTTGGTCACCCACGAGTGTGCCGATCTTCTCACCCTTGACCGCCCGGGCGATATTGCCTTCCGCGAGCAGCTCGAACACCAGGATCGGCAGCCTGTTGTCACGGCACAGGGTGATCGCGGTCATGTCGGCGACCTTGAGATCGCGGGTGATGACCTCGCCGTAGCTGAGCGAGTCGAACTTGACGGCCTCGGGGTTGGTCTTCGGGTCGGAGTCGTAGACCCCGTCCACCCCGTTCTTGCCCATGAGCAGCGCCTCGGCGTCGATCTCCAGGGCACGCTGGGCGGCGGTGGTGTCGGTGGAGAAGTACGGCATGCCCATGCCGGCGCCGAAGATGACCACACGGCCCTTCTCCAGGTGGCGCACGGCGCGCAGCGGGATGTACGGCTCGGCGACCTGGCCCATGGTGATGGCGGTCTGCACGCGCGAGTCGATGCCCTCCTTCTCCAGGAAGTCCTGGAGGGCGAGGCAGTTCATGACCGTGCCCAGCATGCCCATGTAGTCGGAGCGGGCCCGGTCCATGCCGCGCTGCTGGAGCTCCGCACCGCGGAAGAAGTTGCCGCCGCCGATGACGACGGCGATCTCGGACCCGTCGCGCACCACGGCCGCGATCTCACGCGCGATGGCGTGCACCACGTTCGGGTCGACACCGAGTCCGGTACCGCCGGAGAACGCCTCTCCGGACAGTTTCAGCAGAAACCGGCCGCGAACTTTCCCGTGGTCGCTCTTCTCGGCCTTGGTGGTCATGGAGATCTCCTCGTGGTGCGCATACGAAGAAGGCCATTGCCGGTGGGGTGGTTCGCATCCCGTGCGCGGCAATGGCCTCCTCGTCAGATCTGCTGTCGTCCGTCACGCGTGAGCGCGACGGCAAACGCGAACAGCACGGACGACTGCTGTCGACCCTATAGGGGTCGTCCGTCGATCGCGGTACGGACTCAGATGCCGACCTTGATGCGCGTGAAGCGCTTCAGGGTGACACCCGCCTCGTCCAGAATCTTCTGGACGGACTTCTTGTTGTCCAGCGCGTAGGGCTGGCCGAGCAGCGTGGCGTCCTTGAAGAAGCCGTTCAGACGACCCTCGACGATCTTGGCGAGCGCGGCCTCGGGCTTGCCCTCGGCGCGCGTGGTCTCCTCGGCGACGCGACGCTCGGACTCGATGACCTCGGCCGGGATGTCCTCCTTGGCGAGGTACTTCGGCGCGAAGGCGGCGATGTGCTGGGCGATGCCCTTGGCGACGTCGGCGTTCGGCTTGTCGAGCTCGACCAGGACACCGATCTGCGGCGGCAGGTCGGGCATGGTGCGGTGCATGTACGCCAGCACGAAGCCGTCGGCGAACTGCGCGAAGCGGTCCAGGACGATCTTCTCGCCGAGGTTGGCGTTGGCCTCGTCCACGAACGCCTGGACGGTCTTGCCGGGCTCGATCTCGGAGGCGAGCAGGGCCTCGAGGTCGGCCGGCGAGGTCTTGGCGACGTGCTCGGCGATGGTGCTGGCCACGGCCTGGAACTTGTCACCCTTGGCGACGAAGTCCGTCTCGCACTTCAGCTCGACCAGGACACCGGCGGAGTTGTCGTCGGCGATGATGGAGACCACGGCGCCGTTCTCGGCGGAGCGGCCCTCGCGCTTGGCGACGCCCTTCTGGCCCTTGATGCGGAGCGCCTCGACGGCCTTCTCGACGTTGCCCTCGGCCTCGTCCAGCGCCTTCTTGCAGTCCATCATGCCGGCACCGGTCAGCTCACGGAGCTTCTTGACGTCGGCGGCGGTGTAGTTCGCCATGATCTGTGAATCTCTTCTCGGAGTTCGAAGTCTCGAAGTCGGCGACGGCCCCGGATCGATCGGGCCACCACCAAGGATCTACGGGCTGCGGATGAACGGCGGGTGGCGCGCTCGGCGCCACCCGCCGTCACTTCAGCCGAACGGCCCTGAGGTTCAGGCCTGCTCGCCCTCGGCGGCCGGGGCCTCGGTGGCCTCGGCCTCGGCGGCGGGAGCCTCGGCGGCAGGAGCCTCCGTGGCGGGGGCCTCGGCAGCGGCCGGAGCCTCGTCGGCCTTCTTCTCACCCTCGAGCAGGTCGCGCTCCCACTCGGCCAGCGGCTCGCCCGCGGCCTTCTCGCCCTTGCCCTCGGTGGCGACGCCCGAGCGGGAGATGAGGCCCTCGGCGACGGCGTCGGCGATCACGCGGGTGAGCAGGGTGACGGAGCGGATCGCGTCGTCGTTGCCCGGGATCTTGTAGTCGACCTCGTCGGGGTCGCAGTTGGTGTCGAGGATGGCGACGACCGGGATGTTGAGCTTGCGGGCCTCGCCGACCGCGATGTGCTCCTTCTTGGTGTCCACGATCCAGACGGCGCTCGGCACCTTCTGCATCTCGCGGATACCACCGAGGGTCTTCTCCAGCTTGGCCTTCTCGCGGGAGAGGACCAGCAGCTCCTTCTTGGTCAGACCGGAGGCCGCGACGTCCTCGAAGTCGATCTGCTCAAGCTCCTTCAGGCGCTGCAGACGCTTGTAGACGGTCGAGAAGTTGGTGAGCATGCCGCCCAGCCAGCGCTGGTTGACGTAGGGCATGCCGACGCGGGTGGCCTGCTCGGCGATGGCCTCCTGCGCCTGCTTCTTCGTGCCGACGAACATGACCGTGCCGCCGTGGGCGACGGTCTCCTTGACGAACTCGTAGGCGCGGTCGATGTACGACAGCGACTGGAGCAGGTCGATGATGTAGATGCCGTTGCGCTCGGTGAAGATGAAGCGCTTCATCTTCGGGTTCCAGCGACGGGTCTGGTGACCGAAGTGGACGCCGCTCTCCAGCAGCTCCCGCATCGTGACGACGGCCATGGCCGTTCTCCTTGAGTTTCTCGGTTGTGCCGCGGGTGCCGGGTGGCACTCGCGCCTGACGCCCGCGATGCGCTGTGCCGCGAAGGACCGAGGAGCGCTGACACCGGTCGGTGAGGAGCCTGATGTCGGGGCGTGCGAAGTCGACCCGGTGACCCGGATCGCCATGAGAAGTGTACGGGACCGGCGGAGTGACAGGTGACGCCGCTGCCCACAACCGGGCGGTTGTCCACAGAACCGGCGGCGATCCGGCGGAGTGCGGGACGGTTCCCGCATGCGAACCCCCCATCGGGCGCGGATCCGGTCCGTGCCGCTGCTCGCCCTCGCGACCGTCCTGACCTCGGCGGCGTGGGCGGGACCGCCCGCGCGGCGGGGACCGACCCCGCCGGACCCGGCCGCCGCCGTGCCTGCCGTGGCCCGGCTGTGGCCGGTGGGTACGCGCCCCGCGGTCGTCCGGGGCTGGGATCCGCCGGAGACTCCCTACGGTCCGGGCCACCGGGGCGTGGACCTGGCCGCGCGTCCGGGTGATCCGGTGCGGGCGGTGGCGGACGGCAGGGTGGTCTTCGCGGGCGAGGTGGCGGGGCGCGGCGCGGTCTCGGTGGAGCTGTCGGGGACGGGCTCCCCGCCGCTTCGGACGACGTACGAGCCGGTGCGGGCGTCGGTCCACGAGGGCGACGCGGTCTCGGCGGGCGACGTGGTGGGCACCCTGGAGGCCCCGGCGGTCCACTGCCTCAGCACCTGCCTCCACTGGGGTCTGCGCAGGGGAGCCGCCTACCTCGACCCGCTGTCCCTGCTCCCGCCCTGGCTCCTGTCCCGAGGGCCGTCCCGCCTGCTCCCGCTGCACGCTCCGGCGCGGTGAGGGGCGGCCCGGGGACCTCCCGGCGCCTCGTCGTGAGCGCCCCGCTCAGCCCGTCACTCCCCGGAGGGCCATCGCCACCGCCGTCTCCGTGATGGCGTCAGGGGACTCCGCCGCGCCGAGTTCGACACGCCGCACCGCCGCGTCGACCACGCCCTGGACCAGCATCGCCGCCAGTCGCGGCTCGCGGTGCCCCATCGCGCCGAGCGCCTCGACGATCATCGCGACGAGCCCGCCGTGCGCGGCCCGGATCTTCTCGCGCGCCCCGGCGTCGAGCTCGCTCGCCGAGATGGCCACCACGGCACGGTGGCGCCGGTCGCCGACCAGGGCCAGTTGCCGGCGCACATACGCCTCCACCTTCGCCTCGGGCGAGTCCGCGCCGGCCATCGCCGCCTCCACCTCCGCCGCCCACACGGGGAAGTCGACCGCGCACAGCTCCTCGACCACGGCAGCGCGGGAGCGGAAGTACTCGTACACGGACGAGCGCGCGAGGCCCGTCCGCTCGGCGAGCGCCGGGAACGTCAGCGCCTCCGTACCGCCCTCGGACAGAAGGGACCGCGCGGCGTCCAGCAGGGCGGCTCGCTGCATCGACCGGTGCTCGGCCACGGAGGCCGCTCGAATCCTTGGCACGCCGCCCACTCTACGGAGCCGGCGCCGCGGACGGGAGCCGCACTCACCCCGCGCCGGGGCGGCACACCGCCGGCCACGACGTCTCAGCGCCCGAACGCGGCCAGCTTCGCGCGCAGCTGGAGCACGGACTTGGTGTGGATCTGGCTGACCCGGCTCTCGGTCACCCCGAGCACGTTGCCGATCTCCGCGAGTGTGAGGCCCTCGTAGTAGTACAGCGTGACCACGGTCTTCTCCCGGTCGGGCAGGGTGTTGATCGCCCGCGCCAGGAACCGGCGCAGCTCCCGGTCCTCGGCGACCTCCACCGGGTTGTCCGCGGTGGTGTCCTCCAGGGTGTCCATCAGGCTGAGCCGCTCGCCCCCCTCGCCCCCCACGTGCAGCAGCTCCTCCAGCGCCACGACGTTCGCCAGGGACAGCTGGCTGAAGACGGCGTGGAGGTCCTCGACCCCGATGCCCATCTCCTCGGCCACCTCCCCCTCCGAGGGGGTCCGCCGCAGCCGCGCCTCCAGGGTCGCGTAGGCGCGCTCGACGCTGCGCGCCTTCTGCCGCACCGACCGGGGGATCCAGTCCAGGGCCCTGAGCTCGTCGATCATCGCCCCGCGGATCCGCGTGATGGCGTACGTCTCGAACTTGATCTCGCGGTCGATGTCGAACTTCTCGATCGCGTCGATCAGCCCGAACACGCCCGACGACACGAAGTCGGCCTGCTCGACGTTGGCCGGCAGCCCCACGCTCACACGCCCCGCCACGTACTTCACCAGCGGTGAGTAGTGCAGGATCAGCTGCTCCCGCAGCCGCTCGTCCCCCGTCTCCTTGTACGAGCGCCACAACTCGGCAAGGGTCGAGGGAGCGGGCGGGCGCACGCTGCCGCCGTCACGGGCGGCTGGGGGAATCGCCGCCCGGTCGGACCCGGAGGTGTGCTGGGGCATTCGTCGCCTTGTGCCGTTCTGCCGTGAGCTTGGGGATGTCCGGATGAGGTGTCGGTCTGGTGTGGGGATACCGGCCTGTACCGGGATCCTCGTGAGCGTAGCGTGACTGTGGCGTCGCAGTGCGCGAAGGGCGAGGGATCACCCGTGCGCGAACGGGTGGGGCGGGGGGCCTGCCCGGACCTCGGCCGTCGCCGTGCGTATTCGTCGGAAAGAGTCAACTGCGGGATTTGCCAAGGCTGTCGGAGTTCGCCCGGACGGCCGAACACGCTCGGTCAACACCGGCGGTGATCTTGTCGGGGGGCCGTCACCGCCTGGCGTGTCAACTTCCAGCCATCGCCGTGTCGTTCGACGAAGCCAAGCGATCGGAGTTCGTACAGCCTGGCGACGGCCTCGTCCTCGGTCGTCCGCGCCCCGCACGCGACGTCGTCCACGGACGCCGCGCCCTGCCCGGGCAGGGCGGCGAGAACGCGTCGGGCGGCCGGTTCCAGCAGATCACGGGGCACCACCGGCCCGCGCCGGTCGGGCGCCAGCTCCCCCATATCGCCCACCAGTTCGACGACCTCCGCGGCGTCGCCGACCAGGACCGCCTCGCCGCGCAGGAGTTCGTGGACCCCGGCGGAGAGCCCGCTGGTGGCCGGCCCGGGTACTCCCATCGTGTGGCGTCCCAACCGCTGTGCGGCGCGCGCGGTGACGAGCGAGCCGCTGCGGTGGGCGGCCTCGACGATCACCGTGCCGCGTGTGAGCGCGGCGATGACTCTGTTGCGCACCAGGAACCGGCTGGGTGTGGGGTGCTCGCCGGGCGGCAGCTCCCCGATCACCAGCCCCTGCTCCGCGATCCTCGTGATCAGGCCGGTGTGACCGCGCGGATACGGCCGGTCGACACCACAGGCGAGCACGGCGACGGTCGCGCCGCCCGCGCCGAGCGCTCCCCGGTGCGCGGCCCCGTCGACCCCGTAGGCGCCGCCCGACACCACGACCCAGCCGCGCTCGGCGAGCCCGGCGGAGAGGGTGGCCGCCATGTGCGCGCCGTACTCGGTGCAGGCGCGCGCGCCGACCACGGCGACCGAGCGCAGGGCCCATACGCGCAGGCTGGGCGTGCCGCGCACCCACAGTCCGACCGGCCTGGCGTCCCCGAGGTCGTCGAGCTGGGCGGGCCACTCGGGGGTTCTGGGCCACACGAACCGTACGCCCGCCGCCCGGGCCGATTCCCAGTCCCGCACCGGTTCGGCCCGGGCGGCCCGCGCCCGCAGCCCGGCCCAGCGCCGATCCGTCACGCCCGGCAGCCGCAGGTCGGCGCGCAGCCGCCGAGCCACCTCCTCGGCGCCGTGCTCCCGCAGCCAGCGGCCCGCCACCACGTCCCCGGGTTCGAGGACCCGGCAGAGGAAGACCCTTTCGAGGCACTCGGGGTCCGGGGCTGCGGCTTCGGGCGCGGTCATACCAACGCCCCGATCGCCATCGGCACTCCCCGGGGCACACCGGTGCGCAGATGCAGGGCGAGCGCGACGTCCGTGGCGTCGGGCCGGTCGTGCCCCACCAGGTCCGCGACGGTCCACGCCACCCGGAGCACCCGGTCCAGCCCCCGGGCCGTGAGCACGCCGCGCTCCAGGGAGCGCTCGGCCTCCTCCAGCGCCCCGCTCGCCGCGCGCCAGTGGCCGCGCAGCTCCCGTCCCGGCACCTCGCTGTTGGTCCGCCAGGGCGTGCCCGCCAGCCGCGCCGCCGCCCGCTCCCTGGCCGCCAGGACCCGGCCCGCGACCGCGGCGGTGGACTCGCCGCCACGGTGCCCGGCCAGCTCGGCACGGGTGACCGCCTCCACCTCGACCCGCAGGTCGACCCGGTCCAGGAGCGGGCCGGACAGCCTCGTCCGGTAGCGGCGGATCGCCGAGGGCGGGCACTCGCACAGGGTGTCGAGCCGGGAGAAGCGCCCGCAGGGGCAGGGGTTGGCCGCGAGGACCATCAGGAACCGCGCCGGGAAGCGCACCACACCGGCGCTGCGCGCGATCACGACGTGCCCGGACTCCAGGGGCTGCCGCAGGGCCTCCAGCGCCCGGCTGCTGAACTCGGGGGTCTCGTCCAGGAAGAGGACGCCCCGGTGGGAGAGCGACACCGCGCCCGGCCTGGGGATGCCGGGGCCGCCGCCGACGAGCGCCTGCATGGTGGCCGAGTGGTGCGGGGCGCAGTAGGGCGCCGCGTCGATCAGCGGCTTGTCCACCGGGAGCAGACCGGCCACCGAGTGCACCGCGGTGACCTCCAGCGACTCCTGCCGTCCGAGCCTCGGCAGGATCGCGGGCAGCCGCTCGGCCAGCATGGTCTTGCCCGCGCCCGGGGCCCCCTCCAGGAACAGGTGGTGCCCACCGGCGGCGGCGACCTCCACGGCCGTGCGTGCCGAGGTCTGACCCACGACGTCCGCCAGGTCCAGGCCCTGGTCGTGCTGCGCGGTTCCGGCGCCGTGGGCTCCGGTGGCGGCGCCGGTGCCCGGGAGGCGCAGACCGGCGAGCAGCGGATCCGGGCCGTCCCGGGCGTCAGGTTCGTCGTCGGGCTCCGGCTCGTCCGTGAGCAGGGCGATCAGCCGGCGCAGGCTGCGGACACCGAGCACGGACACGCCGGGCACCAGCGAGGCCTCGTCGGCGGCGCACTCCGGCACCACCACCTGCTCGTATCCCGCGTCCGCCGCGGCGAGGACGGCCGGCAGGATGCCGCGGACGGGCCGCACGCGGCCGTCCAGGCCCAGCTCGCCGATCATCACGATGTCGGCGAGCACCCGTGGATCGATCCGCTCGGCGGCACCGAGCACCGCGCAGGCGACGGCGAGGTCGAACCCGCTCCCCGCCTTCGGCACGGACGCGGGGCTCAGCCCGACCGTGAGCTTCTTGGACGGCCACTCGCCCCCCGAGTTCACCACGGCGGCACGGACCCGGTCCCGGCTCTCCGTCAGGCTCTTGTCGGGCAGGCCCACCAGGGTGAAGGCCGCCACGCCCGGTTCGAGGTCGGCCTGGACCTCGACCACCACACCCTCGACTCCGGCGAGGGCCACCGAACAGGTGCGCGCGAAGCCCATCACGCCACCCCTCGCGCGTGCTCGACGACCGGGGCCCCGCGCGCGGGCAGGACGACACCGATCACGTCGATGCGGACGCCTCCCGGTGGGGCTCCGCCGTGGGCCTGCGTCCAGTGTTCGGCCAGCCGCCGCAGCCGCTCGGCCTTCGTGCGCGTCACGGCCGCCATCGGGTCCTGGAAGCCCCGGCCGCTGCGGGTCTTGACCTCGCAGACGACCAGCACGTCACCGTCCCGGGCGACGATGTCGATCTCGCCGCTCCTGCCGCAGCGCCAGTTGCGCTCCAGGACCGTCATCCCGGCGGCCGCCAGCCGCCGGGCGGCCAGGTCCTCGCCGTACCTGCCGAGTGCACCTCGTGCGTTCATGTCGGCACCTCCTCCGGCGCCAACCGTCACGCATCCGCCCCCACGCAGTGGATCTTGGTGGATGACTCGGCGGCTGTGGAGAACTCCGTCACCCGCTCGGGAGCTCCAGGTCGCTCTTGTTCAGCTCCTCGATGTTGACGTCCTTGAACGTCAGCACCCGCACCTGCTTCACGAAGCGGGCCGGCCGGTACATGTCCCACACCCAGGCGTCCGCCATGGACACCTCAAAGAACACCTCACCCTGCACCGAGTGGACCTGCATCTCGTAGTCGTTGGTGAGGTAGAAGCGCCGCTCGGTCTCGATCACGTATTTGAACAGACCGACGACATCGCGGTACTCCCGGTAGAGCTTCAGCTCCATCTCGGTCTCGTACTTCTCGAGGTCCTCGGCGCTCATGGCATGTTCCCCTTCAGCCGTGCGATCCCCCCATTGTGCGCCAGTCCCGCGGGCCTCTAGACAATTTCCGTGTCAAGGACCTCGGGCCGGGCGGGCGGGCCTTCGTCGAGCACCCTGCGCAGCAGCTCGGCGAGTCGTTTCGGGTACACCGTCTCATGCGTCCGGGCCAGTTCCCCGCACGTCCACCATCGCGCTCCGGCGACACTGCGCCGTTCCAGCTCGGTCAGGCCTCCGGGGGTGGTGGCCGTCTGGGCCGTACGGGCCAGGAAGTACCACTCGTCCTGGTCCCAGCGGCGCCCGGCGAACGGGAACGAGCACCTGCGCCGCCACAGCACCGGACCGAGGTCGACCTCGGTGACGCCGGTTTCCTCGGCCAGCTCGCGCAGCGCGGCCTGCTCGCGGCTCTCCTCGCCCTCCACACCGCCGCCGGGGGTGAACCACCAGTCGTCGGTCGGATCGTCCGGCTCGTGCCCGTGCAGCAGCAGGATCCGGTTCTCGGCGTCGAGCAGCACCACCCGGGCCACCCGGCGCGGCGCCGAGGAGTCGGCGAGGGTCGGTTCAGCGGGCACCGGCGAGCTCCGCCGGGCTGCTCCGCCGCCTGCGGCGCCTCGCGAGCCCGGCCACCGGACCGTAGGCGGCGCCGCCCATCACGAGCACCGCGCCCGCCACGATCGAGCCGACGATCAGCCACAGCGGTCCGGGCGACGAGATCGGCCCGAGCGCCTCGAAGCCGGTCGGGCGCTTCAGCATGCCGTTCATCGGCCAGGCCACGGCGTCCACCCGGGCGTCCACGGCGCTGCGCGGCACCGTGCCGCTGAACGCCTCCGTCAGGTGTGCCGTGGAGTCCAGGGAGCCCTGGCGGGCGTCGCCCAGCAGGAACAGCCGGCCCTTGGGCACCGTGATCGTGGGGATCTGCTTCCACTCGGCGGGGCCGCCCTTGGGGAGGTACGGCTCCTGGATCTCCTTGTGGTCGACGGTCAGCTTGCCCTCGGTGCAGCAGGCGACGGTGTCCCCGCCGACCGCCACGACCCGCTTGACCAGAGGCATGTCGCCCCAGCTCTTCTGCCGGAAGACGACCACGTCACCGCGCTGGATGTCGGCGCCGTCGATGCGCTCGGCCAGGACCCGGTCCCCCGCGGCGATGGTCGGCGACATCGACTCGGTCGGCACCGTGTAGGGCTTGTACGCCACGGCACCCCAGGCGAAGCCACCGAGGAAGAGGACACAGCCGAGGGCCACGGCCAGTCCCGACAGTATTCCGCCGAGCCGCCCGCGGCCCTCATCCGTACGCCCAGTCGTGCTCATCCCGGTGCTCCCCAGGTCGGAGATTCGATCCCGGAGCCCGCACCGGGCCCCGGAAGATCAGCGATCTGGGATCGCACCCTACCCGGCGGTACCGCCGCCAGAAACCCTCGGACCGGTCTCGGCCGGGCGCGCCATGATCCGCCGCCTGCGCCACAGGACCAGGGGAGCCGCACCCGTCAGGCCGAGTGCCGTGGGAGCGGTGACGCTCAGGCCCTGGTCGAAGGTGTCCGGGATGGGCAGCGTGTTCCAGCGGGTGGGGGGCCAGGCGATGACGATGGCACGGCCCACGACGTTGCCCACCGGCACGAAGCCCTGGTACTTGTCCTGCTGGTGGTAGCGCGAGTCGAGCGAGTTCTGCCGGTGGTCGCCCATGACCCAGATCTTGCCCGGCGGGACCACCACCTTGAACTGGCCGCCCTGGTCGTCCACGCTGCACGGCGTGTTGCCGGCGTACACGTACGGCTCGTTCAGCGTCTTGCCGTTGACCGTCAGCGGGCCGGTGCCGCGGCACTCGATGGTGTCGCCCGCGACGCCGATGACCCGCTTGATCAGGTCCTTCTCCTCCGCGGACGGCATCAGGCCGATCCAGCTGAGGGCGGTCTGCAGGGCGTTCGGGCTGCTGACCGGCTCCCCGGCGAGCCAGTTGTCCGGGTCGTGGAAGACCACGACCTCGCCGCGCGAGGGCTCGGAACCGAACCAGGGCGTGAGTTTGTCGACCAGGACCCGGTCACCCTGCTGGAGGGTGTTCTGCATCGAGTCCGAGGGAATCGAGAACGCCTGCACCAGGAACGTCTTGATCAGCAGCGCCAGCACCAGGGCGATGCCGATCAGGAGGGGAAGCTCCTTCCAGAACGAGCGCTGCCGGTTCGGGCTCGGGGTCTGTCCGCCGTGGCCCGGGGCGCCGCCGCCCGAGGAGCCGCTCCCGGAACCCGCGCGGTCCTCCGGGGCCGGGGAGGCCGAGTCGTCGGACCGCTCCGGCTCTTCGGGACCTTCGTGTCCGGATCGTGCGCCGACCGCCAAATCCCCCACGTCCACTCCTCACTCCGTATCGCCGCCGGCGTCCCAGTCGACGCAGGCCCACCACTCCCATAACGAGCGGGAGTTCCGCAGGGCTCGGGAGAGGGATCAATCCGTATCGATCCGCGGAGGCCACCCTATGCGACGGACCGAGTGCGGTCGTCGACCCGCTCCGCACCGACGCGTAAGTGTCCGGCTCTTTCAGTCGAGCCCAGTGCCCGATGGGCCAGCCGATGACCATGGCCCGGCCGACGACGGAATCCTCGGAGACGGTACCGCTGAACGCCTCGGTCCGGTGGTAGCGCGAGTCCGCCGAGTTGGCCCGGTGGTCGCCCATGACCCACAGCCGCCCCGGCGGCACGGTCACCGAGAAGGTGAGATCCGAAGGTGTGTTCCCAGGGTGAATGTAGGGCTCGTTCAGGGGGGTGCCGTTGACGGTGACGCGCCCCTGCGTGTCGCAGCACTTGACGGTGTCCCCGCCCACCGCGACGACGCGCTTGATCAGGTCCCTGTCGTTGTCCGAGGGCAGCAGGCCGATCCAGGTGAGCCCTTCCTTGACCTGCTTGACCACGACGGGGTCGTTCTGTTTCGTCGTCTTCTCCCCGGCCAGCCAGTCGCCGGGGTCCCGGAACACGACGACGTCGCCGCGCTGCGGCTTGGACCCGAACCACGGGGTCAGCTTGTCGACCAGGACGCGGTCGCCGATCTGGATCGTGTTCTCCATCGAGCCGGACGGGATCACGAAGGCCTGCACCAGGAACGTCTTCAGGACCAGGGCTATGAGGACGGCCACACCGACCAGGAGGGGTATCTCCCGGACGGCGGAGCGCCTCCGCTTGCGTTTGACCTTGCGCTGGAGCTTGCGGCGCTCGGCACGGCTGCGGCCCGTGGGAGCGCTGCCCCCGGCGCGTCGTGCGCCGGTGGGCAGGAGGTTCTGTGCGACGGTGTCCGTGGTCGCGCTGCGCGGCTTTCCGCGGCTACCCATGGGCACCGCCGGCGGCGGGCACGCGCGCGTAGGCGCCGGTCCGCGGGACGTGACCGAGGCGCCCGAAGGGCCAGAGCACCCAGTCGGCCCTGCCGATCACCGCGCCGACCGGCACCATGCCGCCGCCGGGCGAACCGAGGTGGTCGCGGGAGTCGCTGGAGTCGGCGCGATGGTCGCCGAGCAGGAAGAGCGTGCCCGGGGGCACGACCGCGTCGAAGGGAACGTCGGACGGACGGTTCCCCCGGTACAGGAACGACGACTCGTCGACCGGCCGGCCGTTCACCTCGAGTCTCCCCTCCTTGTCACAGCAGACCACGTGGTCCCCCCCTACACCTACTACCCGTTTGACGTAGTCGGCGTTCCCGAAGTATCCGGTGCCGTCGAACACGACGACGTCTCCCCGCTGTGGCTTCGATCCGAAACGGTACGCCAACTTATTTACGAGAACGCGGTCCCCAACCCTCAATCCCGGCTCCATCGAGCTGCTGGGAATGTCGAACGGCTGGAGGGCGAAGGTACTGAGTGCGAGGGCGAAGAGCAGGCAGGCCAGCGCGGTCAGGGTGACGCGCCCGCCGGGCAGCCGGTCGAGCGCCCCGGGCGGCAACGCGAAACGCGACCGTCCCTCCTGACCCGCCGCGTCCGAGGTCGTCTCGGAGAGGGCCGGGCCGGAGGAGCGGTCGCGCTCCTGGTGCTGTGCTTCGGTGTCCATCGGAGCCAGATGCTATCCGGCTCCGCTGTGGACCCCGTGAAGCGCTCAGTTGTCGCGCTTCTCCTTGATCTTCGCCGCCTTGCCGCGCAGCTCGCGCAGGTAGTACAGCTTGGCGCGACGGACGTCACCGCGGGTGACGAGCTCGATCTTCTCCACGATCGGGGTGTGCACCGGGAAGGTGCGCTCGACGCCGACGGAGAAGGAGACCTTGCGGACCGTGAAGGTCTCGCGCACGCCGGCACCCTGGCGACGGATCACCACACCCTTGAACTGCTGCACACGGGAGCGGTTGCCCTCGATGACGCGGACGTGCACGTTGACCGTGTCGCCCGAGCGGAAGGAGGGGACGTCGCTGCGCAGCGACGCGGAGTCGACGGAGTCGAGCAGGTGAGACATTGCGTCTGCTTTCCTCGCCCATGCCACAGGTCATCGGCGGAAGGTAGGTTTTCGATGAGGAGCCGGCCTCGTCGGGGCGGGCGTCGTGTCCCCCTGTGGCAGGGGCGCACGCCGGACGGCGGACAGCAGCGGCCTATTCTTCCATGCCCTCGTGCCTGCGCCAAAATCGGCCGTGCGAGGCCCCCTCGGGATCGGGTGCCCAGCCGAGGATGGAGAGCATTTCGCGGTCCTTCTTGTCGAAGGCCGCCGGCTCGCACCGCTCGATGAGGTCGGGCCGGTTGGCCGTCGTGCGCCGCAACGCCTCGTCGCGGCGCCAGCGGGCGATCTTCCCGTGGTGGCCGCTGAGCAGGACCTCGGGGATGTCGCGGCCGCGCCAGGCGGGCGGCTTGGTGTAGACGGGCCCTTCGAGGAGGTTCGCCATCGCGCCGGGCGCGAAGGAGTCGTCCCGGTGGGACTCGGCGTTGCCGAGGACTCCGGGAAGCAGCCGGGCCACCGCCTCGGTGATGACGAGGACGGCCGCCTCGCCGCCGGCCAGGACGTAGTCGCCGATGGACACCTCGTAGACCGGTGTCCGCGTCGCGTACTCGTCGACGACCCGGCGGTCGATGCCCTCGTAGCGGGCGGGCGTGAAGATCAGCCAGGGGCGGGCGGAGAGCTCGACGGCGAGTTCCTGGGTGAAGGGACGGCCGCTGGGGGTGGGGACGATCAGGGCGGGCTCGCCGGAGCCCTTCTCGTAGCCGTCGGCCAGGACGTCGTCCAGCGCCTCGCCCCAGGGGTCGGTCTTCATGACCATGCCGGGACCGCCCCCGTACGGGGTGTCGTCGACGGTGTTGTGGCGGTCGTGCGTCCAGGCCCGCAGATCGTGCACCTGGACGTCGAGCTGTCCGCGTGCGCGGGCCTTGCCGACGAGGGAGACGTTCAGCGGTTCGAGGTACTCGGGGAAGATCGTGACGACGTCGAGCCGCATCACGCCTCTCCCCCGTCGCCACCGGCTTCGCGGTGTTCCTCGGAGTCCCTGCTGGAGGCGACCTCGGCGCGGTCGTCGATCAGACCGGGCGGCGGGTCGATGACCGCGCGCTGCTCCTCGAGGTCGATCTCGACGACGATCTGGGACACGAACGGGACGAGGACCTCGTCGCCGTCGGGCCGCTCGACCACGAAGAGGTCCTGGGAGAGCAGGTGGGAGATCTCGGTGATCCGGCCGACCTCCGTGCCGTCCACGGTCACCACGTCCAGGTCGATGAGCTGGTGGTCGTAGTACTCGTCCTCGTCCTCCGGCGTCTCGTCCGGGTCGACGTCGGCGATCAGCAGGGTGTTGCGCAGCGCCTCGGCGCCGGTGCGGTCGGCGACACCCTCGAACCGCAGCAGGAGCCGGCCGCTGTGGACCCGTCCGGTCGCGATGGTCAGCGGGCCGGTCGAGGCCGGTTCGGTGAGCAGGACCGCACCCGGGGCGAGCCTGAGTTCCGGCTCGTCGGTACGTACCTCGACGGTGACCTCGCCCTTGATGCCATGGGCGCGGCCGATCCGTGCGACTACCAGCTGCACTGTGCTTGATCTCCCATCTCACCGGACCGCGCGTCCCGCGGCTCGGACATACGACTGCGGGCCGGGGAGGGCCCAGTGGCCCTCCCCGGCCCGAGCCGGTGCTGCGCTAGCCTCACTTCAGCGGACTTGGTCCACGTCGACGAGGTCGACCCGGACGCCGCGTCCGCCGATGGCACCCACGACGGTGCGCAGGGCGCGTGCGGTGCGGCCGTTGCGGCCGATCACCTTGCCGAGGTCGTCGGGGTGGACCCGGACCTCCAGTACACGCCCGCGACGCAGGTCGCGCGAGGCAACCTGCACATCGTCAGGGTTGTCGACGATGCCCTTCACGAGGTGCTCGAGAGCCTCCTCGAGCATGCTCAGGCCTCGGTCGACTCGGAGGACTCGGCGGCAGCCTCGTCCTTCTTCTCAGCCTTCTTCTTCTGGGTGATGGCCTCACCCTTGCCCGCGTCGTCGCCGCCGAGAGCCTCGAAGGACGGACGGGTGCTCTTGACCTCGGCCACCAGCAGCGGCGCCGGGGCGGGCTCGCCCTTGAACTTCTGCCAGTCGCCGGTCTTCTTCAGGATGGCGAGGACGGGCTCGGTCGGCTGGGCGCCGACGGAGAGCCAGTACGCCACGCGGTCGGCGTCGACCTCCATGACGGACGGGTTGTACGTCGGGTGGTACTTGCCGATCTCCTCGATCGCACGGCCGTCACGGCGGGTGCGGGAGTCGGCGACGACGATGCGGTAGTGAGGCGAACGGATCTTGCCCAGACGCTTCAGCTTGATCTTGACTGCCACGGGAGTGGGTTCTCCTGGATTGACGTGTGAGGCACGGCGGGACGGCCGCGTGGGGTTGCGGTACCCGAGTTGCCCGATGGACGCGTCAGCCGGAGGAGAGAGGGGTCCTATGCGACTGTCGAGTACAGCTAGACATTGTGCCACACCCCGGGACGGGCTTCGGACGGGCGGCCGAGATGGGTGCGGGCACGACAAAGGGACACCCGGCGCCGGGCCCCCGGGCGTGGACGACGCCCCCGGCGCACCGTCAGGTGCCGTGATGGGACGGAGGGAGACGGGACGGACCGAGTACGGCTGCCACGAGCAGCCGTCGCTCAGCCAGCCGCCGCCCCCACCGGCTCCGGGATGCGGAACGGCTTGCCGCAGCCGCCGCACATGATCGGGGCCTGGGCCAGGACCGAGGGGACGACGCGGACGTTGCGCCCGCAGTCGCAGACGGCCTTGACGCGGACGCCGCCCCCCGAGGAGCCGTGCCGCGCCGCCGGACCCCGGAACGACCGGGTCGTGTCCGAGGCCGTGGCCACCGTGTGCGCCTTCAGCGCGCGGTGGAGGCGCTCCATGGTGGGCCGGTAGCGGCGCCTCGCCTCGGGGTTGAGCGTGACCAGGGAGAAGCCGCTGCTGGGGTGCGGCTCCTCGGGGTGGTCCAGGCCCAACTCCTCGGCGATCGCGAGGAATCTGCGGTTGTGATAGCGGCCGGCGCGGGAGGTGTCGCGTACCCCGCGGGCGGCCGCGATGCCGTGGACTGCTTCATGAAGCAGTCGCTCGAAGGAGAGTTCGTGTCCGCAGGCGGACGACGACTCTCCGATCAGGGATTCGGGCGCGGCAAGATCGGGCAGCTCGGGGTGGTACCTCTGAATGTCGGCCCACGCCTGCGCCAGCTCTGCGGCGAGTACAGGTGGTGTCGTGCTCACGTAATGACAACGAGCCTGAGGGCTCCGTTGTTCCTATTCCGGGGCATCCCAAATATTTTGCACTTACCCGTCAGTTGTCCCTGATGCGCCCTGAGGAGGGCGTGTGCGCCGATCCATGGAGAAGCCTCGCAGGTCACGACAGGACGGTGCGTAGTCATACATACGCCTCGACACGTAACCGACGTACGCACGCCGTGACTCCAGCGGTCCCCGGATGCGCAAGAGGTGTTTCAGCCGCGCTCCTCGTATCTCTCTCAGCGCCGGCGGCGGCCGTGACGTTACTCGGGGTGCCGTCCGCGCCGGACGCCGCCCGTCCACCGATGGCCGGACACCCTACGGTCGCCACGGCCGCCACCAGCCCGATCCCGTCCCCCGGGTGTGCGGACCTTGGCCGGATCCTTGCGATCACACGGTTCACGGGGGCGTGACGGAGCGGCCATCGGGGGGCACGGGCGCACGAACAGCTCACAAGGAGTGCGCCACACCCCCTGGACGCCATCACGCGTGCGGAGTTACCTGACATACGGGAACCCAGGGGGGAGCACCAGCGCACGGCACGGGGGTACGGGATCGGGCACCACTGCACTCTCGTCGATTGGGGCGTTTTCCATGACACCAACGCTCGCGCGGCAGCACCGTCCCCGTGCGGGGGCGGCTTCGCGCGTGGACCGGCGCGCGCGTGCGCGTGACTGGGCCGAGATTCAGGAACGGATGCTCGTACCGCTCTACGAGGCCGTCTACGAGCGGCTGGAGGTGGGGCCCGGAACCCGACTGCTCGGGCTCGGCTGCGGTACCGGGCTGGCCCTGCTGCTGGCCGCCGCCCGGGGCGCGTCGGTCACCGGTGTCGACCGGGGTGCGCGCGAACGACTGGCGCTCGCCCGGGAGCGGTTGCGGGTGGGGGCGCGCGGGGAGCACACCCGGATCCTCGACGGCTCCCCGCGGGACGCGGCGCCCGCCGCCGGCGCGCCCGGGTACACCCTGCTGACCGCCTTCGAGCCCGCCGGGCACCCGGCGGGCGACGGCACCGGGGGCCCGCTCGCGGAGCGGCTCGCCCAGGCGACGTCTCTCGCCGAGCCCGGGGCCACCGTGGTGCTCACCGGGTGGGGGCCACCGGAGCGGTGCAGCACCTCCTCCGTCCTGCGCGTCGCCACGAAACTGGCCGATTCCGCGGACGAGGCGGGGGGCTGGCGGCCGGCCCGGCGGGACGACCTGGAGGACACGGCGCGGCGGTGCGGGCTGCGGCCGGACGGGTCGGGGCGGGTGTCCTGCCCGTTCGGGTACGCCGACACGGGGAGCGCGGTGCGGGGGTTGCTGTCGACCGGGGCCTTCGACGCGGCGATCGACACGACGGACGGGGAGCGGGTGGGGAAGGAGCTGGAGGAGGCTCTGCATCCCTATCGTCGGGGCGACGGGACGGTGTGGATGGGGAACGTGTTCCGGTATGTGGTGGCGCGCGTACCGTAGTCGCCTGCGGCGGGCTTCGGGGGGCGGCGCGTCGGCTGGTGCGGGTGCGTCGTGGGGTTTGCGCAGTTCCCGGCGCCCCTTCAGATCGTGCCCGGGCCGGTGCGATGACGGGTGCCCGTGCGTCGTGGGATTCGCGCAGTTCCCCGCGCCCCTCGATACGCCGGGCGGCGCTGGAACGTGCGGGTGCGTCGTGGGGATCGCGCAGTTCCCCGCGCCCCTTCAGATCGTGCCCGGGCCGGTGCGATGACGGGTGCCCGTGCGTCGTGGGATTCGCGCAGTTCCCCGCGCCCCTCGATACGCCGGGCGGCG